>DRKP01000181.1 GCA_011051715.1 Sedimenticola thiotaurini
ACTACAGGGCCGAGGAACTGCAGGGGGGAGGGCGTCCGGAAGGCGGTTGATAATGTAAAGAGTGATGCCATGCTCTCTGCACTCCTCACCCCTCACCCCTCATCCCTCACTCCTCACTCCTCACTCCTCGGCCCTAGGCCCTCTGCCCTACTTCTAGTATCATGCGCGCCTCCCCACCCCCCCCGACTGCACAAGGATCCCCGGCGATTCCCATGTCCGACTCCAGCATCAGCCCCGCCCTGCGCTGGTCCGTGGTGGCGCTGGCCGCCCTGATCTGGTTCGGCCTGCTCGGTCACCGTGACCTGATGGGACCGGACGAGGGGCGCTACGCCGAGATTCCGCTGGAGATGGTGAACAGCGGCGACTGGCTGACGCCGCGCCTGAACGGTTTCAAGTACTTCGAGAAGCCGGTCCTGCAGTACTGGCTCACCGCCGCCAGCTACGAGCTGTTCGGGGTGAGCAGTGCCAGCGCCCGGCTGCCGGTGGCCCTCGGCGGTTTCCTCGGTGCCCTCTGGGTGATGTTCGTGGGCGGGCGGCTGTGGGGCGCGCGTGCCGGGTTCTACGCCTTTCTGGTCCTGATCGGCACCCTCTACTACGGCGCCCTCGGTCACCTCATCACCCTGGACATGCTGGTGGGCGTGTTCATGTTCCTCGGCGTGGGGGCGCTGCTGATCGCCCAGTCGGACCGCTCCGATCCGCGGCGGGTGCGCAACTGGATGCTGCTGGGCTGGGCCGCCCTCGGACTGGCCACCCTGACCAAGGGGCTGATGGGGGTGGTGCTCCCCGGCGGCGCCCTGCTGCTCTACTCCCTGTGGCAGCGGGACTGGGCCCTGTGGCGCCACCTGCACCTGGGCAAGGGGCTGTTGCTCTACCTGGCCATCACCGCCCCCTGGTTCGTGGCGGTGAGCCTGGCCAATCCGGAGTTTCCGGAGTTCTTCTTCATCCGCGAGCACTTCCAGCGCTATACCACCACGGTGCATCAGCGCAATCAGCCAGCGTGGTATTTCCTGCCCATCCTGCTGGCCGGGCTGCTGCCCTGGGTGGTGACCGGGGTGGCGGCCCTGGTGCGCCCCGGCTTCCGCTGGTCCGGTGGTGGCGGCAGCGGGTTCGATGCCGTCCGGCTGCTCTGGGTCTACGCCGTCTTCATCGTGCTCTTCTTCTCCGCCGGCAGTTCCATGCTGGCCGCCTATATCCTGCCGGTGTTCCCGGCCCTGGCCCTGCTGATGGGCCGGCGCCTGGCCCGGGGCGACCGCATCGGCGCCGATCAGTGGCTGCTCCTGCTGCTGGCGCTGGCCCTGTTCGCGGTGGTGGCGCTGCTGCCGTCGCTGCTGGAGGGGCGCTTCCCGGCGGAGGCGCTGGCCAGGTACCGGCCCTGGCTGCTCGGATCCGCCTGCGCCCTGCTGGCCGGCTTCGTCTGGCTGCGCTGGCGCGGCGACCGCGGCCCGGTGGCGGTGTCGGTGATGGCCCTGGCCTTCCTGCTCGCCGGGCAGCTGGCCATGCGCGGGTTCCAGCCACTGGGCCAGGCCCGCTCCAGCCGCGCCCTGGTGGAGGCGATCCGGCCCTACCTGGAGCCGGAGACGCCGGTCTATGCGGTCGGCTTCTTTCCCCGTACCCTGGCCTTCTACCTGGGCCGGCCGGCACGCCTGGCCCTGGCCTCCAGTGAACTGAAGATGGGGATCGGGCAGGAACCGGAGAAGTGGCTGCCGGACTGGGACGCCTTCGTCCAGAGCTGGCAGCGGCAGGAGCGGGCGGTGGCGGTGTTTCCGGCCGGGGATTTTCCCTCCTACAGTACCCGCGGGGTGCCGTTCCGCATACTATACCGGGATTCCCGGCAACTGGCGGTGGTGAAACCATGAACCTGTCGAGCTTCGGACTGATCCTGACCGGGGTGCTGCTGAACGCGGTGGCCCAGCTGGCGCTGAAGGCCAGCGTGCGCGATATCGGCGAGATCGGCCTGGCCCTGGCCGGCTCCGGCGGTGTGGCGCTGCGGCTGCTGGCCGAGCCCTGGCTGTGGGTGGGGCTGTTCTGCTACGGAATCAGCGTGGTGATCTGGATCCTGGCCCTCTCCCGGGTCGACGTCAGCATCGCCTACCCCATGCTCTCCATCGGCTACGTGGTCAACGCCATCGCCGCCTGGGCCTGGTTCGGCGAGGCCCTCACCCTGATGCGCCTGGGGGGGATAGGCATCATCGTCCTCGGCGTCTTCGTGCTGGCGAGGAGCTGACCGTGCTGCCCTTCACCCGACCCTCCATCGGCGAGCAGGAGCGCCAGGCGGCGGCCGAGGTGCTGGCCTCCGGCTGGCTCGCCACCGGACCGAAGGTGGCGGCGCTGGAGCAGGCCCTGGAGGAGTATATCGGCGGCGGCGTCCAGGTGCGGCTGTTCAACTCCGGCACCAGCGCCCTGGAAGCGACCCTGCTGGCCGCCGGCATCGGTCCCGGCGACGAGGTGATCGTGCCCGCCATGAGCTTCGTCGCCAGCGCCAACGTGGTGCTGCGAGCGGGGGCGCGGCCGGTGTTCGTGGAGGTGGACCCGGTCAGTCGCAACCTGGACCCGGTGGCGGTGGAGGCGGCCCTGACGCCGCGCACCCGTGCCCTGCTGCCGGTCCATTTCGCCGGCCGGCCGGCGGTGATGGAGCCGCTGCGGCGGCTGGCCGGGGAGCGCGACCTGCTCCTGATCGAGGACGCCGCCCAGGCCATCGGCTCCGAGGAGGGCGGACGGCGGGTGGGGGCCGCCGGCAATCCGGTCTGTTTCAGCTTCCACCCGAACAAGAACATGACCACCATCGAGGGCGGCGCCGTCGCCTGCGCCGATCCCCGGCTGCTGCGGCGGCTGGAGCGGATCCGCTTCCACGGCATCGAGAAGGGGGCGGACGGCGCCATGGACGTGCCCGAGTGGGGCGGCAAGATGAACCTGCCCGACGTCAATGCCGCCATCGGCCTGGTGCAGCTCGGACGCCTGGAGGGTTTCAACGCCCGCCGCCGGGAGCTGGCCGCGCGCTACCTGGCGCGCATGCCGCGTCATCCTGCGCTGCTGCTGCCGGAGGATGTGCCGGGGCACAGCTGGCACATGTTCTGCGTCTGTGTCGACTTCGCCGCCCTCGGCAGTGACCGGCCGGCGTTCCAGGCGGCCCTGCAGCAGCGGGGCGTGGGCACCGGCATCCACTACCCGGCCATGCACCTGTTCTCCCTCTACCGTCGCCATGGCTACGGCCCGGGTGACTTCCCCAACGCCGAGCGCATCGGCGCACAGACCCTCACCCTGCCCCTGTTCCCGGCCATGACCGACGCCGATGTGGATCTGGTGTGCGATGCCTTCGCCGACCTTCTGCCCGGGGGCGATGCTCCATGAATACCCCGCAACAGACGCAAACGGACCAGGGACCGCTGCTGTCGGTGGTGATCCCGGTCTACAACGAGGAGGCGGTGCTGCCGTCCCTCTTCTCCCGTCTCTATCCCGCCCTCGACGGGCTCGGGCGCACCTACGAGGTGATCTTCGTCGACGATGGCAGCCGTGACCGCTCGGTGGCCCTGCTGCGGCAGCAGTTCCAGCAGCGCCCCGACGTGACCAGGGTGGTCTGCCTGCGCGCCAACGCCGGCCAGCATGCCGCCATCATGGCCGGTTTCGAGCAGTGCCGCGGGCGCTACGTGGTGACCCTGGACGCCGACCTGCAGAACCCGCCGGAGGAGATCGGCAAGCTGCTGGCGGAGCTGGAGAAGGGGCACGACTACGTCGGCAGCATCCGCCGGGTGCGGCGTGACTCCTGGTGGCGTGACTGGGCCTCGAAGGCGATGAACCGGTTGCGCGAACGCATCACCAGCATCCACATGACCGACCAGGGCTGCATGCTGCGCGGCTACGACCGCGAGATCGTGGAGGCGATCCTGGACTCGGAGGAGGCCAACACCTTCATCCCGGCCCTGGCCTATCTCTACTCCGGCAACCCGGTGGAGATCGTGGTGGAGCACGAGGAGCGGGCGGCGGGCGAGTCCAAGTATCCGCTCTACAAGCTGATCCATCTCAACTTCGACCTGATGACCGGCTTCTCGCTGATGCCGCTGCAGCTGTTCTCCCTGATCGGGGTGGGGATCTCCATCGCCTCCTTCCTGTTCGTGATCTTCCTGGCGGTGCGGCGCCTGATCGTGGGTCCGGAGGTGGAGGGGGTGTTCACCCTGTTCGCCATCGCCTTCTTCCTGATCGGCATCCTGCTGTTCGGCATCGGCCTGCTGGGCGAGTACGTGGGGCGCATCTACGTCCAGGCGCGGGGGCGGCCGCGCTACCTGGTGCGGGCGGTGCTGTCGAAGGAGCAGCCGCAGCAGGCGGGCTGCCCGGTGGACGGGGCCAACCGGCGGTGACTGCCGTGCCGGTGGTGGTCTTCGCCTACCACCAGGTGGGGGTGCGCTGCCTGTCGGTGCTGCTGGCCGCCGGGGTGGATGTGCGGCTGGTGGTGACCCACCGGGACGACCCGGGGGAGAACGTCTGGTGGGAGAGCGTGGCCGAGCTGGCCGGCCATGCCCGCGTACCGGTGATCGCCCCGGACGACCCCAACGACCCCGGGGTGGTGGCGCGGGTGCGCGCGGCGGCGCCGGAGCTGATCTTCTCCTTCTACTACCGTCACATCCTGGGCGCGGAGCTGCTGGCCCTCCCCACCCGCGGTGCCTACAACATGCATGGCTCCCTGCTGCCGAAGTACCGCGGCCGGGTGCCGGTCAACTGGGCCGTGCTGCACGGCGAGCCGGAGAGCGGTGCCAGCCTGCACCGGATGGAGATCCGGCCGGATGCGGGCAACCTGGTGGACCAGCAGCGGGTCTCCATCCTGCCCAACGACACCGCCATCGACCTGTTCCGCAAGCTGGTCTGCGCCGCCGAGCGGGTGCTGGAGCGCTCCCTGCCGGGGCTGCTCGACGGCAGTGCCGGGGAGACGCCGCTCGACCTGGCCGCCGGCAGCTACTTCGGCGGCCGCCGGCCCGAGGATGGCCGTATCGACTGGTCCCGGGGGGGCTGGCAGGTCCACAACCTGATCCGGGCGGTGGCGCCGCCCTATCCCGGCGCCTGGACCGACACGCCGGCGGGACGGCTGCGGATTCTCGGCAGCTACTGGCGCGACGAGCCCGCGGCGGGCGATAATGTGCGGCTCTACTGGGAGTCGGGGCGCTGTTATGCCGACTGCGCCGACGGCCGGCGTACCGAGCTGACCCGGCTGGAGCTGGCCGGCGAGACGCTGGACCGGGCCGGCTTCGAGGCCCGCTTCGGCGCCAGCCTTCCGCTTCCCGCCAGTGAACGAGCAACGAGCAAGGAGACCCCGAGTCCATGAATGTACTGATCCTGGGTGTGAACGGCTTCATCGGCCACCACCTGTCACGCCGCATCCTCGACACCACCGACTGGCAGGTGTACGGCATGGACATGCACAGCGACCGGGTGCGGGAGTTCATGGACCACGACCGCTTCAGCTTCTTCGAGGGTGACATCACCATCAACCGGGAGTGGGTGGAGTACCACGTCAAGAAGTGCGACGTGATCCTGCCGCTGGTGGCCATCGCCACGCCGGCGACCTATGTCACCGATCCGCTGTCGGTGTTCGAGCTGGACTTCGAGGCCAACCTGCCGATCATCCGGGACTGCGTACGCTACGGCAAGCGGGTGCTGTTCCCCTCCACCTCGGAGGTGTACGGCATGTGCACCGACGGGCAGTTCCACCCCTACGAGTCCAACCTGGTGCTGGGGCCGATCACCAAGCCGCGCTGGATCTACTCCTGCTCCAAGCAGCTGCTGGACCGGGTGATCAGCGCCTACGGCCAGCAGCAGGGGCTCGAGTACACCCTGTTCCGGCCGTTCAACTGGATCGGTCCGGGCCTGGACAGCATCCACACCCCGAAGGAGGGCAGTTCCCGGGTGGTGACCCAGTTCCTCGGCCACATCGCCCGCGGCGAACCGATCAAGCTGGTGGACGGCGGCAGCCAGCGGCGCAGCTTCACCGATTTCTCCGACGGCATCGGCGCCCTGATGAAGATCATCGAGAACCGGGACGGCTGCGCCCTCGGCAACATCTACAACATCGGCAACCCGGCCAACGACCTGTCGGTGCGGGAGCTGGCGGAGCTGATGCTGGAGATCGCGCGGGAGTACCCGGAGTACGCCGCCGGCGCCGGGCGGGTCGAGCTGCAGGAGGTCTCCTCCGGCAGGTACTACGGCGAGGGCTACCAGGACATCCAGACCCGGGTGCCCTACATCGGCAACACCAGGGAGGACCTGGGCTGGGAGCCGAAGGTGCCGGTACGCGACGCCCTGCGCAAGATCTTCGAGGCCTACCGCCACGAGGTGGCCGAGGCCAGCGCCCTGCTGGACGACTGATGCCGGTCTCTTCCCACTCCGACCAGCGGCAGGTGCCCCCGGCCTCCGGCCCCCTGTCCCCGGCCCCGGTGCCATGCACATCGCGCTGAAGGTCGACGTCGACACCTACCGCGGCACCCTGGAGGGGGTGCCGGCCCTGCTGCGCCTGTTCGACGAGTACCAGGTACGGGCCACCTTCCTGTTCAGCCTGGGGCCGGACCACACCGGGCGGGCCCTGCGGCGCCTCTTCCGCCCCGGTTTCCTGGAGAAGGTGCGACGCACCTCGGTGGCCAGCAACTATGGCCTCCGGACCCTGATGTACGGCACCCTGCTGCCGGGCCCCCACATCGGCCGCAAGGCCGGCGCCGTGATGCGCTCGGTGGCGGAGGCCGGCCACGAGGTGGGCATCCACTGCTACGACCACGTGCGCTGGCAGGACCAGGTCGCCCACAGGGATGCGGCCTGGACCCGGCGTGAGCTGGAGCGGGCGATGGCCTCCTTCGAGCAGGTGTTCGGCCGCCCGGCGACGGTGCACGGCGCCGCCGGCTGGCAGCTCAACCCCCACCTGCTGGCGCTGGAGGAGGAGATGGGTTTTCGCTACGCCAGCGACGTGCGCGGCAAGAGCGTCTTCTACCCGGAACTGCAGGGCGTCACCTCCCGCTGCCCCCAGATCCCCACCACCCTGCCGACCCTGGACGAGCTGATCGGCCGCGACGGCATCGATGCGGAGAACGTGCACGAATACGTCTACTCCGAGAGCCTGCGCATCCTGCCCCACGGCCACGTCTACACCCTGCATGCGGAGCTGGAGGGCATGGCCCTGCGACCGGTGATGGAGAAGCTGCTGGTGATGTGGAAGAGCTTCGAGGGGGAGATCTGCGCCCTGGAGGACACCCTCGACTCCCTGGATCCCCTCTCCCTGCCCACCCACCGCATCGGCTGGGGCCAGGTGGCGGGCCGCTCCGGCCACCTGGCGATGCAGAGCATCGCCGTCTGACCCTCACTCCTCACTCCTCACTCCTCACTCCTCACTCCTCACCCCTCACCCCTCACCCCTCACTCCTCACTCCTCATTCCTCATTCCTCATTCCTCATTCCTCATTCCGGCGATCGAGCCGCCGGTAGCCGATGGCCTCGCTCAGGTGCGACGGCCGGATGGCATCGGCGGCGTCCAGATCGGCGATGGTGCGGGCCAGGCGCAGGATGCGGTGGTAGGCGCGGGCCGACAGGCCGAGCCGGTCCATGGCGCGCAGCATCAGCCGGATCCCCTCCCGGTCGAGACGGCAGTGGTCCTCCAGCCGGTGGCCCGCCAGTTCGCTGTTGGGCCCGCCGTTGCGCGCCAGCTGGCGCCGGCGGCAGGCCTCCACCCGTTCCCGCACCCTGGCGGAGGACTCCGCCCGTGCGCCCGCTTCCCCGGTGAGCAGACCGGCCGGCAGTCGCGGCACCTCCACGTGCATGTCGATACGGTCCAGCAGCGGGCCGGAGACCCGGCCCCGGTAGCGGGCCACCTGCTCCTCGCTGCAGCGGCAGACCGGACCGCCGTCGTCGCCCAGATGACCGCAGGGGCAGGGGTTCATCGCCGCCAGCAGCTGGAAGCGGGCCGGGAAATCGGCCTGGCGGCCGGCCCGGGAGATGGTGATGTGGCCGCTCTCCAGGGGCTCGCGCAGCACCTCCAGCACCCGGCGGTCGAACTCGGGCAGCTCGTCCAGGAACAGCACGCCGTTGTGGGCCAGGGAGACCTCGCCCGGCCGCGGGTTGCCACCACCGCCCACCAGGGCGACGCCGGAGGCGGTGTGGTGGGGGGCGCGGAACGGGCGCCGCATCCAGCTGGCGGGGTCGAAACCGCCATGACTGACGGAGAGGATGGCGGCGGTCTCCAGCGCCTCCCGCTCGGTCATCGGCGGCAGGATACCGGGCAGCCGGCCGGCCAGCATCGACTTGCCCGATCCGGGTGGCCCGATCAGCAGCAGTGAATGACCGCCGGCGGCCGCCACCTCCAGGGCGCGGCGGGCCTGGGGCTGGCCACGGACCTCGGACAGATCGGGAGTCGTCAGCGCCGGCGGTGAAACCGGTTCGGGGGGCGCCAGGCCGTCCAGGCCACTGTCCTGGATCAGGGCATCACAGAGCTCCAGCAGCCCGTCGGCGGGGTGGATGGCGAGACCGCGCAACCGGGCCGCCTCACCGGCGTTGGCACGGGGCAGTACCAGGGCGCGGCCGGCATCGCGGGCGGCCAGGGCCACCGGCAGCACCCCCTTCACCGGTCGCAGCCGCCCGGACAGGGCCAGTTCGCCGATGAATTCGCAGCGGGGCAGGTGGTGGTCGGGGATCTGCCCCGACGCCGCCAGGATGCCGAGGGCGATGGGGAGATCGAAGCGCCCCCCCTCCTTCGGCAGGTCGGCCGGGGCCAGGTTGATGGTGATGCGCCGCCGCGGGAACTCGAAGCGGCTGTTGACCAGCGCCCCGCGCACCCGGTCCTTGCTCTCCCGGACCGCCATCTCGGGCAGGCCGACGATGGAGAGGGAGGGCAGGCCGTTGGCCAGGTGTACCTCCACTGTCACCAGCGGGGCGTCGATGCCGCTGCGGGCGCGGCTGTAGAGCAGGGCGAGGGACATGGGCACCTTCCTTGGTGGCTGTGTCGGGCGGGAGCGGTTCCCTCCGCTCCCCGTGATGCTGCCGGCGCGACGGCGCCGGCTGGGTCAGTTCTTCTCCGGGGATCCCTCCGGGTTCATGCCGGCCTGCCGCTCAAGTTCCGCCACCTGCCGCTCCAGCCGCTCCAGCTTCTCGCGGGTGCGGGCCAGCACGGCGGTCTGGACGTCGAACTCCTCCCGCGTCACCAGATCCAGGTGGGAGAGGCCGCTCTCGAGGGCACTGCGAAGGCTCTTCTGCAGGTCCTGCTGCAGGGACTGGAGACCGGTGGGGATGCTCCCCGCCATGCGCCTGGCCAGGTCATCCAGCAGTTTCGGATCGATCATGGGGCAAACCATACCCAGCGACCCACGGCTTGTCCAGCGCCCCGGGCGGGGGAGATGCGGCGGCTGCACCAGGTTGGTGCGCAAGGCGGCATCGAACCCCGGATCGGGCCCTGTTGCGGTGCGTGGGCCCGGCGTGGGGTTGCCCGCTGTTTCGTATCCATCTGTCAGTATTGAATAAAAATACGAAGTCATCGGGATTGGCACGGGGAATGCAGTAGAGCTGCAGCCAGTGGGGTCGCCAGCGGCCCGGAAAGAAACCGACCGGCTTTATTCAATCAGGACCATATCCCAGTGAGGAGAACGAGATGAAATTGGTAACTGCAATCATCAAGCCCTTCAAGCTCGATGATGTGCGCGAGGCCCTGTCCGATGTGGGCGCCTCCGGCATCACCGTGATCGAGGTCAAGGGCTTCGGGCGACAGAAGGGGCACACCGAGTTGTACCGGGGTGCCGAGTACGTGGTGGATTTCCTGCCCAAGATCAAGATCGAGGTGGCGGTCGGCGCCGACCAGGTGGACCAGGTGATCGAGGCGATCACCGGTGCCGCCAAGACCGGCAAGATCGGCGACGGCAAGATCTTCGTCTCCAACCTGGATCAGGTGGTCCGCATCCGCACCGGCGAGACCGGCGCCGATGCCCTCTGATTTCCCCCTGTCCCGATTCCAAGAGGCTTAGACAATGGAAGACATTCTGAATCTTCGATATGCCCTGGACACCTTTTATTTCCTGGTGTCCGGAGCGCTGGTGATGTGGATGGCGGCCGGTTTCGCGATGCTCGAGGCAGGCCTGGTGCGGGCCAAGAACACGGCCGAGATCCTGACCAAGAACATCGCCCTGTATGCCATCGCCTGCATCATGTACATGCTGATGGGTTACAACCTGATGTACCCGGATGGCGGCAATGGCATCATTCCCGCCATCGACCTGTCGTTCATGTTCGGCGGCGACAACGCCCCGGCGGCGGTGCTGGGCCAGGACCCCAAGGCCTGGTACGACGGTGACTACTACTCCGGCATGTCCGACTTCTTCTTCCAGGTGGTGTTCGTGGCCACCGCCATGTCCATCGTCTCCGGTGCCGTGGCCGAGCGCATGAAGCTGTGGAGCTTCCTGATGTTCTCGGTGGTGATGACCGGTTTCATCTATCCCATCCAGGGCTACTGGAAGTGGGGCGGCGGCTTCCTCGACGCCCTCGGCTTCCAGGACTTCGCCGGTTCCGGTGTGGTGCACCTGGCCGGTGCCTCCGCCGCCCTGGCCGGTGTGCTGCTGCTCGGCGCACGAAAGGGCAAGTACGGCCCCAACGGCGAGGTGCGGGCGATCCCCGGTGCCAACATGCCGCTGGCCACCCTCGGCACCTTCATCCTGTGGCTTGGCTGGTTCGGCTTCAACGGCGGCTCCGAGCTGGTTCTCTCCAACGTGGGTGAGGCCAACGCCGTGGCGGCCGTGTTCGTCAACACCAATGCGGCGGCTGCCGGCGGTGTGGTCGCGGCCCTGCTCACCGCCCGCGCCATCTTCGGCAAGGCGGATCTGACCATGGCACTGAACGGCGCCCTGGCCGGCCTGGTGGCGATCACCGCCGAGCCCCTGGCGCCGACGCCGCTGGCGGCGACCCTGATCGGTGTCGTGGGTGGCGTGCTGGTGGTGCTGGCCATCATCACCATCGACAAGCTGCGGGTGGACGACCCGGTGGGCGCCATCTCAGTGCACGGCGTGGTCGGCATGTGGGGCCTGCTGGCGGTGCCCCTCACCAATGGCGACGCCACCTTCGGTGCCCAGATCACCGGTATCGCGGTGATCTTCGGCTGGGTCTTCGTCACCAGCTTCATCGTCTGGCTGCTGCTGAAGATCACAGTCGGGATCCGCGTCTCCGAGGAGGAGGAGTACGAGGGTGTCGATATCGGCGAGTGCGGCCTGGAGGCCTACCCCGAGTTCGTCGGCTCCCGCGGCTCCGGCCTCTGAGGAAGCCCCTTCCCCGCAACCGGAACGGGCGCTTCGGCGCCCGTTTTTTTTTGAGCGCCATTTTTCGCTTCGACTGCTGGAGGCGTTGCGGGGCCCGAATTTCCCGCTTTCCGTTGAGAGTTTCCCCGGCTGCCGTTACCCTGCCTTTCGATGGATGGACGAAACAACCGCAGATCCCCCCCCGAGGCGGCGGAGACCACCGAACCAGAATCGGTGGACAGCGGCCACCCTGTGGCGCTGGCTGAACGGGTCTGGTGGGTCGGCGGGCGCAGCGGCGGCCCGGAACCGCCGACCCACGCTTACCTGATCGAGCAGGGCGACCAGTCGGTACTGATCGATCCCGGTTCCCGCAGCAGCTTTCCCGACACCCTGCGCCGGATCGAGGAGATCATTCCCTTCTCCCGCATCCGCTGGTTCGTGTGCCAGCATACGGATCCGCAGGTCACCTCCGCCCTGCCGTCGATCGCCGAACGGCTGCAACGGGGTGATGGGCACCTGGTGCTGCACTGGCGCAGCCGGGAACTGGCGGCCCACTACGGCATCGGCCTGCCGGTCTGGCTGGTGGACGAGCATCACTGGCGGCTGCCGCTGACGGACCGCACCCTGCACTTCATCTTCACTCCCTACACCCCCTTTCCCGGCGCCTTCTGCAGCTTCGACGACGGCAGCGGGGTGCTGTTCTCGAGTCAACTGTTTTCCGCGCCCCTGGCGGATGGCCCGCTGTTCGCCAGGGACGAGGGCTGGTTCGACGCCATCCGCCAGTACCACGAGCAGCAGATGCCCGGTCGCGACATACTGAACCACGCCCTGGGACGGCTGGAGAACTGGCCGGTGGAGACCATTGCGCCCCAGCAGGGGGCCATCGTCCCCTCCCGCCTGATCCCCTACATGATGCAGAAGCTGAAGGACCAGGAGTGCGGCCTGCACCTGCTGGCCCGGGACGGCGTGGAGATGCGCCGCCTGTCCCGCCTCAACCAGGTGTTGAGGGAGATCACCTCCACCATGATCGTGTCGCGGGACTTCCGCGAGATCGCCGACCGGCTGCGCACGGTGCTGGCGCGCATGCTGCCGGCGGTGGCGCTGGAGTTCTATGTGCAGCTGGAGGACGACACGGTGCTGCACCTGGCGCGGGAGAGCCGCTACCGCGGCGTCGCCGCCTCGCCCCCCGCCTGGGTGCGGCGGTTGTTCGGCACCACGCGCGAGGAGTGGGGGGGTGACGATGATCCCGCGCCGTTCCGGTTCGACCGGGAGGGGGAGCAGGGGGAGCCCTGTATCGTGATGCCCCTGTTCCGGCGCGGGGAGACCTGGGTCTACGGGGTGGTGCTGATCCTGCTGTCGGAGCCGGTGGAGCCGACCGCCGAGATCGGGGAGATGATGCAGCAGATGTCCACCGCCCTGCAGGTGGCGGTGGAGCGGGAGGCCATCTTCCGCAGCATCGAGCTGGAGCGGCAGAAGTTCTACGAGCGCTCCATCCGCGATGCCCTGACCGGCCTGTTCACCCGCTTCTACATGGAGGATACGCTGCGCCGCCTGTTCGAGATCCACGACCGGGGGGGCGGTACCGCGGCCGCCCTGGCGATGATCGACATCGACCACTTCAAGCGGATCAACGACAACCACGGGCACCTGCGCGGCGACGAGGTGCTGCGGCGGGTGGCGCGGGTGATCAAGCAGGATGCCCGCGCCGGGGATCTGCCGGTGCGGCTGGGTGGCGAGGAGTTCGGCATCATCGTGGTGGGGCAGCCGGCACTGGAGATCCAGGCCATCGCCGAGCGGCTGAGGAGAAAGGTGGCATCGATCCAGTTCCCGCCGCCGCTGCGGGAACTGCGGGTCACGGTCAGCATCGGCACCGCCGTGCGCCAGGTGGGGGAATCCATCCCCGCCTTCATGGAGCGGGCCGACCTGGCCCTGTACCAGGCCAAGGACCAGGGCCGCAACCAGGTCCGCAGTGCCAACGCCGCCGCCCCGGCGGGGCAGTGGACGCTGCTGTTCGAGTGAGCCGGGGCAGGATCAGCCGAAGAAACTGCCCAGTGCCCGGGAGAGCCAGCCCCGCTGCATCCTTTTCATGTTCTTCAGCACCACCCCGGTGTAGTCTCCGTCCTCGTTGCGGATGTGGTTGACCAGCCATTTCTGCAGCATGCCCAGGAGTTCGTCGGCCACCTCCTCGCCGGCCTCGAACCGCTGGACGAATCTCTCCACCTTCTTCACGAACAGGCCGTGGACCTTCTTGTGGGGGGCGAGGAAGGGATAGCCGGCGTTCTCCATCAGGCTCTCCTCGAAGGCGAAGTGGGAGATGGTGTAGTCGACCAGCTCCTCGATCACGTCGCCGACCCGTTCCCGGTCACCGTCCTGGCGGGCGTCGTGCAACTGGTTGATGTAGTCGACGATCCGCTTGTGTTGCGAGTCGATGATGTCGATGCCGGTGTCGAGGGCGGGACTCCAGTCGAGATAGGCCATGGATGGGTTGCTCCTTTGCAGCCGGAGTTGGAGGGAATGCAGACAGTCACACCGCTCGGGCATCGTTGTACTTGTTGTTGTTCCCACTTCTGCATCGGGGTCCAACAGGTTGAAAGATGGGCGGTGCTCCCTTCCGGTCACCGGGACCGGGGCAGCGCTCCGCCGGACGCCGTCCGGGACTCCCGGGGATCGGCCGTCTTCGTTGTTGTCGGCAGGTAGTATGATTTCTTCACGGTGACCGGACAGGGGGAGGTGGATATGGCAGGCAGGAGGGGCGGGAGGTGTCTCCGGCGGTGGTTGCTGGTGGCGGTCGTCGTTGCCGGGCCGATGGCACAGGCGGGTGTCTACCGCTGGGTGGACGGGAACGGCAGGGTCCATTTCGGCGACCGTCCGCCATCGGGAGCGGGGGAGGAGGTGACGCTTCCCGCCGCTGAGTCCCCCGGGCGCACGGTGGAGGAGCAGCGGCGCGAGGAGGAGCGGCGGCGGGCGCAGCAGCGGCTGCTGGATCTCTACCAGGACGAGCGCCGGGCCGCGGCCGCGGCGCGGGAGAAGGAGCGCCGCGAGGAGGCGGTGCGGGAGCAGCGCTGCCGGCAGGCGCAGCAACGCCTGGCCGGGTATGAGCGGGCCCAGGGGCTGTACGAACGGCTGCCGGACGGAAGCCGGCGCTACCTGTCCGGTCCGCAGCGCCGGGCGGAGACCGAGAGGGCGCGCCAGGCGGTCAAGCGCTGGTGCGGGGACGGCGGCTAGCTGTGATTTTCCAGTAGGTTGTTCACTCGGGGTTTACCCGGAGAACTGGCGGTGCGAACCGAATCAGTCGCCCGTGTCGGCGGCGGTGCCTCCCACCAGTGTGGCGAAGAAGGAGGGGGCGGCAAAGGCGGCGCGATGGATCTCCGGGTTGTAGTAGCGGGTCTGGAACGGCCGCTCCGCCGCGTCCTGCTCGCGGAAGCCGTCGATGGGCCGGCCCTTGCGCGCCAGGGTGGCGCTCCACCAGCCGGAGGGGTAGACCGGCTGGGGAAAGAAAAGGCTGCGGCGGTGGTCGAAACCGGCGGCCCCCATGTCGCGGTACATGCGCTGCAGGATGTCGCCATGGAGCAATGGCGATTCGCTCTGCTGTACCAGGATGCCGCCCTCCGCCAGCGCGTCGTGGCAGGCGCGGTAGAAGGCCTCGGAGAAGAGCACCTCGCCCGGACCGATGGGGTCGGTGCTGTCGACGATCACCAGGTCCAGGCTGGCCGCCGGCGCCTGCTGCATCCAGCGGATGCCGTCGATGAACAGCAGCCGGGCACGCGGGTCGTCGTTGGATTCGCACAACTCGGGGAAAAAACGCTCGGAGACCCGGGTCACCCGTTCGTCGATGTCGATCTGGGTCACCTGTTCCACCTCGGGGTGGCGCAGTACCTCGCGCAGGGTGCCGCAGTCGCCGCCACCGATGATGGCCACCCGGCGTGGTGCCTCGTGGCTGTAGAGGGCGGGGTGGCTCATCATCTCGTGGTAGAGGAAGTTGTCGCGGCTGCTGAGCATGATGAAGCCGTCGATCACCATCAGGTTGCCGAAGTGGGTGGTGTCGTAGACCTCGATCCTCTGGTAGGGGCTCTGCTCCTGGTGCAGCCTGCGCCGGATGCGCAGGGAGAAGGCGGAGCCCGCTTCGTCGCAGGGCTCGGTGAACCAGTTGTCGTCCAGGGTCATGGGCGGGCTCCTGTTTGCGAATCGGCGCACAGTAGCGAAGCCGGCCGGGAGCTGCAACCGGTTTCGGCGCCGGTGGTTGCCGTCCGGGCCAGTTGCTCCATAATGGCGCCATGAGCCCGCCCGACCCCACCGTCCCCCAGAACTACGGCGTCCGGCGCTGGGGCGCGGGCTACTTCGGTATCGATGGCAGCGGCCATGTCACCGTGCACCCCCGGCGCGACGACGGCGCCGCCATCGACCTGCACCGGCTGGCCGGCGAGGTACGGCAGGCCGGCCTCTCCTGGCCGGTGCTGGTGCGCTTCGTAGACATCCTGCACGACCGGGTGGCGACGCTGTGCCGGGCCTTCCGCCTGGCTGCCGACGAGCTGGACTATGGCGGCGGCTACACCGCACTCTACCCGGTGAAGGTGAATCAGCAGCGCAGCGTGATCGACGAGATCCTGGCCGGTGGCGACGGCTGTGTCGGCCTGGAGGCGGGCAGCAAACCGGAGCTGATGGCGGTACTGGCCCAGTCCCCGGCCGGCGGCACCATCGTCTGCAACGGCTACAAGGACCGGGAGTATGTGCGCCTGGCCCTGATCGGACAGCGCCTGGGCCACCGGGTCTATATCGTCGTCGAGAAGCTGTCCGAGCTGGAGCTGATCCTGGCGCAGGCGGATGCGCTGCGGGTGGAGCCCCTGCTCGGGGTGCGGGTGCGGCTCTTCTCCTCCGCTGCCGGCAACTGGCAGAATTCGGGCGGGGAGAAGGCGAAGTTCGGCCTCACCGCCGGTCAGCTGCTGGAGCTGCTGCGGCGGTTGCGCCAGGCGAAGCGGCTGGACCGGCTGCAGCTGCTGCACTCCCACATCGGCTCCCAGATCCCCAACCTGCGCGATATCCGCCGCTGCATCGCCGAGGCGGCCCGCTTCTACGGCGAGCTGCGCCGGCTGGGCGCCGACATCCGGGTGGTGGACGTGGGCGGGGGCCTCGGTGTCGACTATGAGGGCACCGGAACCCGCCACTACTGTTCCATCAACTACAGCCTGGAGGCCTATGCCCGGGAGGTGGTGAAGGGACTGGCGCGTGTCTGCCGCCGGCACGACCTGCCCCATCCCGACCTGTTCACCGAGTCCGGCCGGGCCATGACCGCCCATCACGCGGTGCTGATCACCAATGTCATCGAGAGCGATCCGGTGGGGGAGGGGGAGCTGCCGGTGGCACTGCCGGAGGATCCGCCCGAGGTGCTGGCCCAGCTCTCGGCCGAGCTGGAGCGGGCCGGGAGCGGCTCCCCCAGCGAGGTCTACCAGGAGAGCCTGCATGGGCTGGAGGAGGCCCGGGAGCTGTTCGAACAGGGGGCGCTGGGCCTGGAGCAGCGGGCGCTGGCGGAGGAGCTGTTCGTCGCCGTCTGCCGCCGCCTGCTGCCACGGCTGCGGCCAGGCTCCCGGCGCCACCGCGAACTGCTGGACGAGCTGCACGAGCGCCTGGCGGATCGCCTGTTCTGCAATTTCTCCCTGTTCCAGTCCCTGCCCGACGTCTGGGCCATCGACCAGATCTTCCCGGTGATGCCGCTGCAGCGGCTGCTGGAAACCCCGACCCGCAGCGCGGTACTGCACGATCTCACCTGCGACTCCGATGGCCGCATCGACAACTATGTGGACCAGGACGGGGTCGAGCGCAGCCTGCCGGTACACGAACCGCGCGCCGGAGAACCCTACCTGCTGGGCATCTTCCTGGTCGGTGCCTACCAGGAGATCCTCGGGGACATGCACAACCTGTTCGGTGATACCGATGCGGTGAACGTGAGGCTGGAACCGGATGGAGGCCACCGGCTGGTGCAGACCGAGCGCGGCGATTCGGTGGACGAGCTGCTGCGCTACGTCCACTTCTCCACCGCCCGGATGCTGGAGCGCTACCGGGAGAAGCTGCAGGGTGCCGCCATCGGCGGGGAGGAGGCGGAGCGGCTGTTCTCGGAACTGGAGGCGGGCCTGCGCGGCTACACCTATTTCGAGGAGTGAGCCGGGCGAAGGGCGACGGGAGTGTCCTTCTCAGTCCCCGTTCTCCTCCGATCGCACGTTCCAGTAGCCCTGGCGGATCATCTCCGACACCTCTTTCGGGCCCACCGCCTGGCTGTAGATGTAGCCCTGCACCTCGTCGCAGCGCTCCTGGCGCAGGAACTCCATCTGCTCCTCGGTCTCCACCCCTTCCGCGATCACCTTCAGCTTCAGGCTGTGGGCCATGGAGATGATGGCGCGGCAGATGGCGGTGTCGTTGTGGTTGTGGGGGGTCTCGCGGATGAACGACTTGTCGATCTTGATACGGTCGATGGAGAGCCGTTTCAGGTAGCTGAGAGAGGAGTAGCCGGTGCCGAAGTCGTCGATGGCGATCTGGAATCCCTGCACCGACAGCAGGTTGAGCAGCCCCTCCATGATGCCGGCGTTCTCCATCAGTGAGCCCTCGGTGATCTCCAGCTCGATCTGGTGGGGGGCGACGCCGCTGTTCTCGACGATGCGTCGCAGCCGCTCGGTGAAGTCGCCCTGCTTCAACTGCAGCGGCGAGATGTTGATGGAGACCTTGAGACCGGTGATTCCCTCCTTGATCCAGCGCATGGTCTGGCGGCAGGCGGTCTCCAGGATCTGGTCCCCCAGACGGTGGATCAGGCCGGTGTCCTCGGCCACCTTGATGAACACCTCCGGCGGGGTCTCCTCCGGCCCCTTGTAGTGCCAGCGTGCCAGCGCCTCCAGCCCGATGATGTTGCCGCTGCGCAGGTCGAACTGGGGCTGGTAGACCACCTGTATGGTGCCCTGCTCCACCGCCCGGCGCAGGGCGTTCTCCACCGTCAGGTTCCAGCGGATCGGGTCGCTCATGTCGGCGGCGAAGAACTGGAAGCCGTTGCCCCCCAGCTCCTTGGCCCGGTACATGGCGGTATCGGCGTGCTTGATCAGCTCCTCGCTGTCGCTGCCGTCGTCCGGGTACAGCGAGATGCCGATGCTGGGGGTGACGTAGAGTTCGTGGTCTTCCACCAGCAGCGGCTCCCGGAAGGCGTTGACCACCTTCTCCGCCACCAGGATGGCGTCGAAGTCCTCGTTCACGTCCTGGATGATGATGGTGAACTCGTCGCCGCCCAGGCGCGCCAGGGTGTCGGTCTGGCGTACGCATTTGGTCAGGCGTTCGGCGGTCATCTGCAGCACCGTGTCCCCGATGCTGTGGCCCAGGGTGTCATTGATGTTCTTGAACCGGTCGAGGTCGAGGAAGAACAGGGCGAGGCGGGAGTTGTGACGGCCCGAGTACTTAAGCGCCTGGTTCAGGCGGTCGGTGAACAGCTGCCGGTTGGGCAGGCCGGTGAGGGCATCGTAGTAGGCCAGCCGGTGGATGCGTTCCTGCACCTGCTTTTGCCTGGAGATGTCGGAATAGAGGCCCAGATAGTGGGTGACTTTCCCGCTGGCCTCGCGAATGGCGTTGATGTTGAGCCACTGGGGCAGGATCTCGCCATTGCTGTTGCGGTTCCAGATCTCCCCCTCCCAGTGACCGGTGCTGCGCAGCTGCTTCCAGATACTGGTGAAGAAATCGGCGCTGTGGTGGACCGAGGTGAGCTTGCGGATCGAACTGCCGATGGTCTCCTGCCTGGTGAAGCCGGTGTTGCGGAAGAAGGCCGGGTTGGCGGACAGGATGATGCCCTGGGGATCGGTGACGATGATGCCGTCGGGTGAATGGGTGATCACCCGTGCCGCCAGGGCCAGCCGGTTCATCGCCTGCTGACGCTCGCTCAGGATCGCCTTCACCGTCAGCGCGGTGGCGCTGAAGGAGACCACGTACAGCTGCAGCACGACGAAGGTATCGGTCGGGTTCCCCTGCACGAAGGGGCCGTAGCCGAGGTAGGTGCCGCTGAAGGCGGATCCGGCCACCAGCAGCAGAATGGCGGTGGTGGCCCGGTGGCGGAAGCGCAGCACGGTCCAGGCCATGACCGCCAGTGGCAGGTAGGAGATCGGGTAGTCGTAGAAGCGTGGTGGCAGCAGGTTGCCGAATACCAGGTAACAGACCAGCAGGGTGGTGAGCACCAGGGCGACGATCTCGCCCCGCCGTGCCGACAGGTCGCAGCGCGGCTGGGTGCGCCAGGCCAGGATCAGGGGGGCGATCAGGATCACACCGGTGGCGTCCCCCACCCACCAGGTGGCGAGACTGCCGGCGATCTGATCGCCGTTCAGCTGCTGCGTCAGGTAGAGGGTGCCGATGCCGATGGCGGCGCTGAACAGGGGGGCGATGAGAACGCCGAACAGCAGCAGATAGAGGAAGTTTCGGGTGTTGACCAGCAGCTTGTGGGTG
Organism: Sedimenticola thiotaurini; assembly: GCA_011051715.1. Taxonomy (GTDB): domain Bacteria; phylum Pseudomonadota; class Gammaproteobacteria; order Chromatiales; family Chromatiaceae; genus HyVt-443. The sequence continues at coordinate 19,698 of DRKP01000181.1, forward strand.
GCCGCGATGCGGCTGATCAGGAGGGCACCGATGAGTGCCTCCAGCATCTCGCCAAAGGCGATCGCGGCGCTGCCGACGGGGTGCAGTCCGTGCAGCAGCAAAGCCCCCATTCCGCCGAGCCAGATGCCGGGCAGCACACGGTAGCCGTGCAGCAGGACGCCGGCCAGGGCGAAACCGGCAGCGAACCAGACCGGGGAGATGATCCCCTCCACGGTCGCCAGCTGCAGGCCGAGATAGGCGCTGGAGAAGTAGAGTATTCCGTAGACCAGCCAGGCCGGAATACCCGGAGCGTTTGCTGACTTCATCATCCTGTCGACATGGTCACCCGCGGAGCCTGTCCATGAATCTCGATCCCGTATCGTCGTGCCGGGCGGTGCCCCGCCCACGACAGTATGGCAAGAAACGCCTCTCCTGTAACCGATCCGGGGGCAATGTACTACAGCCTGTCCGCCAGCTCCGACAGATCGGAGACGGTGAGCGTCGGCGCTTTGCCCCAGCTGTCGAACAGGGCATCGGGGCTGCGCCTGACCCAGGCGGTGCGAAAGCCGCATGCGGCGGCCCCCACCAGATCGAAGGAGTTGCCGGAGACCAGCCAGGCGCCTTCGTCACCGGCGCCGGAACGGGAGAGGAAGTGGCGATAGACCCTGGGGTCGGGCTTGAAGCTGCGGATCTCGTCGACGCTGACCAGGTCCAGGAACAGGGGGAGCAGGCCGGCGTTGCCGAGCAGCGCCTCGAGATCGTTGCGCGGTCCGTTGGAGAAGGCGAACAGGCGGTGGCCGGCGGCCGCCAGCCGCTGCAGGGCGTCCCGGCTCTCGGCGAAGGCGGGCAGACGCCGGTAGGCCGCCATCAGGCGGTCGGCCTCGTCGTCCGGCAGCCCGATCCCGAGTTCGCGGCAGCTGTAGTCGAGGGCATCCCGGGTGCAGACGGTGAAGTTCTCGTACTCGCCCATCAGGCCGCGGCGAAACGAATATTCCAGCTGCCTGCCGCGCCAGCGGGAGGAGAGCAGGGCCGCCCTCTCTCCTGCCAGCGGCACCAGCGCCTCGCCGATGCCGGCGGTGTCGATCAGGGTGCCATAGATATCGAAGGCGATGATCTGGCTCATGGTGATCCGATTTCCCGGCCGAAAAAGGGACAGTTTACTTAATTTGCCCCCGGATTGAGTACACTGTGACCAGTCGACGATGAAAACAGTCCCCCGCCGCGAGACGCCATGACCGAAAAACCGCCCTTCATCCTGGTGGATGGTTCCTCTTATCTGTTCCGTGCCTACCATGCCCTGCCGCCGCTGACCAACTCCCGGGGGGATGCCACCGGCGCCATCGTCGGCGTGGTCAACATGCTGCGCAAGCTGATCAACGACTACCATCCCGAATACATGGCGGTGGTGTTCGACGCGCCGGGGAAGACCTTTCGCGATGAACTCTACGAGGCGTACAAGGCAAACCGGCCGGCCATGCCGGACGACCTGCGCAGCCAGATCGAGCCGCTGCACCGGATCGTCGAGGCGATGGGACTGCCGCTGCTGGTGATCCCCGGGGTGGAGGCGGATGACGTCATCGGCACCCTGGCCACCCGTGCCTCGGAGCAGGGGATGAAGACCCTGATCTCCACCGGTGACAAGGACCTGGCCCAGCTGGTGGACGATCGCACCACCCTGATCAATACCATGACCGACACTCTGCTCGATCCGAAGGGGGTGGAGGAGAAGTTCCATGTGCGGCCGGACCAGATCGTCGACTACCTGGCCCTGGTGGGCGACCCGGTCGACAACATCCCCGGGGTCCCCAAGTGTGGCCCCAAGACCGCCGCCAAGTGGCTGGCCAGGTACGGCAGCCTCGATCAGCTGATGGCCCATGCCGACGAGATCAAGGGCAAGGTGGGTGAATACCTGCGTGACAGCCTGGAGACACTGCCGCTGGCGCGGGAACTGACCCGGATCCGGCGCGACCTGGACCTGGAGCTGGAGCCGCGGCAACTGAAACCGGGAGAGCCGGACCGGAAGGCCCTGCGCGAACTCTACGGCTGGCTGGAGGCGCGGCGGCTGCTGAACGCCCTGGACGAGGAGGAGGGGAGGCCGGAGGGTGACCCGGTGCCGGCCGGCGACTACCAGACCCTGCTCCGCCGCCAGCATCTGGAGCAGTGGCTGCGGCGGCTGCAACGGGCCGACCTGTTCGCCTTCGATACCGAGACCACCAGCCTCGACTACATGCAGGCCGAGGTGGTGGGGGTGTCGTTTGCGGTGGAGGCGGGGAAGGCGGCCTACCTGCCGCTGGCCCACAGCTATCCGGGGGCGCCGGAACAGATCGACCGGAGCTGGGCGCTGGAGCGGCTGCGCCCCCTGCTGGAGGACCCGGAGCGGCCCAAGCTGGGGCAGAACCTGAAATACGACATGAGCGTGCTGGCGCGCCACGGCATAGAGATGCGGGGCATCGCCTACGACACCATGCTGGAGTCCTATGTGCTCGACTCCACCGCCACCCGCCACGACATGGACTCGCTGGCGCGCAAGTACCTGAACCGGGAGACCATCAAGTTCGAGACCGTGGTGGGGAAGGGGGCGAAACAGCTCCGCTTCGACCAGGTGCCGCTGGACCAGGCCGCCCCCTATGCCGCCGAGGATGCGGACGTCACCCTGCAGTTGCACCAGACACTCTGGCCGAAGCTTGAGAGTGAGCCCTCACTCAAGCGACTGTTCCGGGAGATCGAGATGCCCCTGGTGCCGGTGCTGTCGCGGATGGAGCGCACCGGGGTGAAGATCGACACCGGGATGCTGGCGCAGCAGAGCCGGGAGCTGAGTGCGCGCCTGCACCAGCTGGAGCAGCAGGCCTACGCGCTGGCCGGGCGGCCGTTCAACCTGGGTTCGCCGAAACAGATCGGGGAGATCTTCTTCGGCGAGCTGAAGCTGCCGGTGATCGCCAAGACCCCCAAGGGGGCGCCCTCCACCTCGGAGTCGGTGCTGCAGGAGCTGGCCGACCAGGGCTACGAGCTGCCGGCCCTGATCCTGGAACACCGGGGCCTGTCCAAGCTGAAGTCCACCTACACCGACAAGCTGCCGCAGATGGTGGACCCGGACAGCGGCCGGGTGCACACCTCCTACCACCAGGCGGTGGCGGCCACCGGGCGGCTCAGCTCCTCCGACCCCAACCTGCAGAACATCCCGGTGCGCACCGAGGAGGGGCGGCGCATCCGCCAGGCCTTCGTGGCGGAGAAGGGGTGGCGGGTGATGGCGGCCGACTACTCCCAGATCGAACTGCGGATCATGGCCCATCTCTCCGGCGACGAGGGGTTGCGGCGGGCCTTCGCCGCCGGCCTGGACATCCACCGTGCGACCGCGGCCGAGGTGTTCGGGGCCGCTTCGCCGGAGGCGGTGACACCGGAGCAGCGGCGCTCGGCCAAGGCGATCAACTTCGGCCTGATCTACGGCATGTCCGCCTTCGGTCTGGCGAAACAGCTCGGTATCGAGCGCGCCGCGGCCCAGGAGTACGTGGACCGCTATTTCGAGCGCTACCCGGGGGTGAAGGCGTTCATGGAACGGATCCGGGAGCAGGCGCGGGAGCAGGGCTACGTCGAGACCCTGTTCGGGCGCCGCCTCTACCTGCCCGAGATCAACGCCCGCAACGGCCAGCGCCGGGCCGCCGCCGAGCGCACCGCCATCAACGCCCCGATGCAGGGGACCGCCGCCGACATCATCAAGCGGGCGATGCTGGCGGTGGACGCCTGGATGGAGCAGGAGCGTCCCCAGGTACGCATGATCATGCAGGTGCACGACGAGCTGGTGTTCGAGGTGAGGAAGGGATCGGTCCGCGAGGCGGAGAAGCGGATCCGCCGGCTGATGGAGTCGGCCGCCGAACTGGCCGTGCCGCTGGTGGTCGATGTCGGCGTGGGGGACAACTGGGACCAGGCCCACTGAACGGGCCGACCGGGACGGATTCGCGGCTGGCCGATTCCGGCCGCAATGGGGGATGCAGCTGCGCAAACCGGCCGTTCTGTCCCTGGCGAAACGGACCCGGCGCGGCCACCGCAATTTCCCTGGAAGCCAGCCCGGGGCGCGCCCGGTTCCCGGGAGCAAGGGGTGTTCCATTGAAAATCGCGTCCATTTGCGGCAAATAGCCCCGATATCTGAGCAAATAGAGAGATGACCGGCAGGAGAAAGCGATGAGCGACCGGCCCGACACGGAGGCGGTGAAACAGTACCTGCTCGGGTTGCAGGCGCGCATCTGCGATGCCCTGGCGGCAGAGGACGGGGGCGTCTTCCTCGAGGACGACTGGGAACGCCCGGGGGGTGGGGGCGGCCGTACCCGGGTGCTGGAGGAGGGGGCGCTGTTCGAGAAGGCAGGGGTCAACTTCTCCCATGTCCATGGCGATGGCCTGCCGGCCCCGGCCACCGACCGGCGACCGGAGCTGGCCGGCTGCAGTTTCCAGGCCCTGGGGGTCTCCCTGGTGATCCATCCGCGCAATCCCCACGTGCCGACCTCCCATGCCAATGTGCGTTTCTTCATCGCCGAGAGGCCGGGCAGCCAGCCGGTATGGTGGTTCGGCGGAGGCTTCGATCTGACCCCCTGCTACGGCGTGGTGGAGGACGTGATCGCCTGGCATCGCAATGCCCGTGAGGCCTGCCTGCCCTTCGGCGCGGAGGTCTATCCCCGCTTCAAGCGCTGGTGCGACGACTATTTCCGCCTGCCGCACCGGCAGGAGGCGCGGGGGGTGGGCGGTCTGTTCTTCGACGACCTGAACGAATGGGGGTTCGGGCGCTGTTTCGACTTCACCCGCAGCGTGGGGGACCACTTTCTGCCCGGCTATCTGCCCATCGTCCGGCGCCGGCGTGACCGTCCCTGGGGGGAACGGGAGCGGCGCTTCCAGCTCTACCGGCGGGGGCGCTATGTGGAGTTCAACCTGGTCTATGATCGCGGCACCCTGTTCGGCCTGCAGTCGGGCGGGCGCACCGAGTCGATCCTGATGTCGCTGCCGCCACTGGTGAGCTGGCACTATGACTGGCGGCCGGAGCCGGGCAGCCCGGAGGAGGCGCTGTACACGGAGTTTCTGCCGCCGCGGGACTGGCTGGCGGCCGGGGAGTGACGGATATCCGTCGAATGCCTGAAAAAGCCGCTTTCGTCATTCCGGCACCGGAACGACGGATCGTTCCGGGGTTGGCCGGAGGGCTGGGGAACTTTCACCCTGAACCCGGGTCACAGGGTACAAGCGTCAGCTGACGTGGGGCCTCTTTCCCCGAGGGGCCCGGGCCCGGCCACCCCTGCCGGGTCCATGGATCCCGGATACCTTACTCCCCTTGGGTACCGGGATCTTTTTTTGCCCGGGAATCGGGCAGGGGCTGTTGCCACGAAAGGATGCAGATCGAGAGGATCCGTTCGGGAGAATGATTCGGTCGATGGGTGAATTTACCGATATTCCAGTCAGTTGCGTTTAGCCGCGTTGATTCGCGGCCGAGCCGGTCATGGCTGGGTCACTGCTCGCTGCCCCCTTCCCGGGATCCAACACCGAACCAGCGATCCAGCAGTTCGTGGGCCTGGTCGATGCCCTGGCGCCTGAGGGCGGAGAAGAGCTGGACGCTCACCGCCGGGCCCATCCCGGCGATCCCGCTGCGCACCTGCTGCAGGGCGCTGGCGGCGGCACCGCGACCCAGCTTGTCGGCCTTGGTCAGCAGGATGTGGACCGGGAGATCGATGTGACGGCTCCACTCCAGCATCTGCCGGTCGAACGGCTTCAACGGGTGGCGCACGTCCATCATCAGCACCACGCCGCGCAGGGCCTGGCGCCGCTCCAGGTAGTCGGCCAGGGCCCCCTGCCACTCCCGTTTCACCGACTCCGCCACCCGGGCGTAGCCGTAGCCCGGCAGGTCCACCAGGCGGCGTTCGGGGTCCAGCTGGAAGAAGTTGATCAGCTGGGTCCGCCCCGGCGTCCGGCTGGTGCGGGCGAGCGCCTTCTGCTGGCACAATGCGTTGATGGCACTGGATTTTCCCGAGTTGGAGCGGCCCGCGAAGGCGACCTCGATGCCGCTGTCGGGCGGGCACTGGTCGAGCCGGGCGGCGCTGACCAGGAAGCGGGCCCGGTGGTAGAACGGGTTCACGGCTCCCGGGTCCAGTGTCCCGACTTGCCGCCCGCTTTCTCCAGCAGGCCGACGCCGTCGATCACCATGCCCCGGTCCACCGCCTTGCACATGTCGTAGATGGTGAGCAGGGCCACCTGGGTGGCGCAGAGGGCCTCCATCTCCACCCCGGTCTGGCCGCGGGTCTTGACCGTGGTGCGGCAGTAGACCCGGTTCAGTTCCGGCTCCGGGGTCAGGTCGATGCTGACGTGGGTGAGGAACAGGGGGTGACACAGGGGCACCAGGTCGGCGGTCCGCTTGGCCGCCATGATGCCCGCCACCCGGGCGATGCCGAGCACGTCCCCCTTCCTGTGGCTGCCGGTCCGGATCAGTTCCAGGGTCTCCGGCTGCATCCGGATCCAGCCCTCGGTCACCGCGACCCGCCGGGTCTCGTCCTTGCCCCCCACGTCCACCATGTGGGCCTCGCCGGATTGGTTGAAATGGGTCAGTCTGCTCATGTTTCCCCCGCTGGCCGTCAGGCCATGCTGGTCTCGCGTTCGATGTTCTTGTCCAGTTCGTACACGGCGAAGGTCATGGCCTCCAGGTCCCCCATCACGTAGGTGGCAGGGTCTTTGCCGACCCCGCCGACGGTACCCGGGTTGACCAGGGGGGTGATGCCGCCGCGGATGTCGGGCAGCTCCTCGATCCGTACCCGGTGGCTGTGGCCGCAGCAGACCAGGTCCCAGTCTCCGGTGCAGGCCATGGCGCGGGCGTAGTGGGGGTAGTGGACCAGGAAGATGCGGCGGCCGGCCAGCTCGATGCCGGCATCCATGCCATGATACTCGATGACGTTGCCGGGGCGGTTGGCCAGCTGCCCCAGGGTGTAGAGGTCACCGGTGTTGTTGCCGTGGATCACGTGCACCGGCAGCCCATGCTTGGCCAGGCACTTGAGGGTGCTGGGGGCGACCACGTCGCCGCAGTGCAGCACCGCTTCGGCACCCCGGGCCTTCGCCTGCGCCACGGCGGCGTCGAGCAGGGCGATGTGGTCGTGGCTGTCGGACAGGATGCAGATCTTCATGGCATGGTCCGCAGGGGCCGCTCGCTGGATGCCGGTCGGCCGCGAATGAGGGCGGGTGGAGCGGGATTCTCGAGCATCGGTGATGAACAATCCATCCCGTGCCCGGGGTGGCCTCGTCGATTCGGGTCGTGCCGCGGCCAGTGACGGCGCGGGGTGGTCGACCGTTGCCCCTGGCAGCGGTCAGAAATTGGGCTTCTCCGGGGCATCCTGGTACATCTTGACGCTGTCCATGATCTCCTTCTTGGCCTCGTCCAGCCCCTTCCAGCCACCGACCCGGACCCATTTGCCCTCGTCCAGGTCCTTGTAGTGCTCGAAGAAATGGGCGATCTGGCTCAGCAGGTGGCCGGGCAGGTCGCGGAAGGTGTCGACGTGGCGGTAGCCCTTGAACAGCTTGTCGATGGGCACCGCAAGCACCTTGGCGTCGTCGCCCGATTCGTCGGTCATGGTGAGGACCCCCACCGGCCGGCAGCTGATCACGGAACCGGGGATCAGCGGGTAGGGGGTCAGCACCAGCACGTCCACCGGATCACCGTCGGCCGACAGGGTATGGGGGACATAGCCGTAGTTGCAGGGGTAGTGCATGGCGGTGGACATGAAACGGTCCACGAACATGGCGCCGGTCTTCTTGTCCAGCTCATACTTGACCGGGTCGGAATGCGCCGGGATCTCGATGATCACGTTGATTTCGTTGGGGATGTCGTCCCCCGGGGTGACTCTGTCCAGGTTCATTGGCCGCGCCGCCGGAAAGTTGCCCAGAGAAAGGCCGGCATGATAAACCGGACGACGTCCGGCCGCCACAAGAGTTTTCCCCGGACAAACAGAAAAGGGCCGGGGAAGTGAATTCCCCGGCCCTATCCTTCAGTACCTTCCCTGGTACCTCGTACCCAGTGCCTAGTACCTACAGAAGCGGGACCATCAGCAGCGCCACGATGTTGATGATCTTGATCAGCGGATTGACCGCCGGGCCGGCGGTGTCCTTGTAGGGGTCGCCGACGGTGTCGCCGGTGACCGCCGCCTTGTGGGCATCGGAACCCTTGCCGCCGAAGTTGCCGTCCTCGATGTACTTCTTGGCGTTGTCCCAGGCACCACCACCGGTGGTCATGGAGATGGCCACGAAGATGCCGGTGACGATGGAGCCGAGCAGCACGCCGCCGAGCGCCTGGGGGCCCAGCAGCAGTCCCACCGCGATGGGCACGGCGATGGGGAGGATGGACGGGATCACCATCTCCTTGATGGCTGCCTTGGTCAGCATGTCCACCGCCTTGGAGTAGTCCGGCTTCTGGCTGTGGTCCATGATCCCGGGCATCTCCCGGAACTGGCGGCGCACCTCGTTGACGATGCCGCCGGCGGCGCGGCCCACCGCCTCCATGGCCATGGCGCCGAACAGGTAGGGCACCAGGCCGCCGATGAACAGGCCGATGATCACCATGTGGTTGGAGAGATCGAAGGTGGTCACCTTGCCGGCCGCCTCCAGGGTATTGGTGTAATCGGCGAACAGCACCAGGGCGGCCAGGCCGGCGGAGCCGATGGCGTAGCCCTTGGTCACCGCCTTGGTGGTGTTGCCCACCGCGTCCAGCGGATCGGTGATGTTGCGGATCTTCTCGTCCAGCTCCGCCATCTCGGCGATGCCGCCGGCGTTGTCGGTGATCGGGCCGTAGGCGTCGAGGGCCACGATGATGCCGGTCATGGAGAGCATGGCGGTGGCGGCGATGGCGATGCCGTACAGGCCGGCCAGGTCGTAGGCGCCCCAGATGGAGGCGGAGACCGCGATCACCGGCAGGGCGGTCGACTTCATGGAGACGCCCAGGCCGGCGATCACGTTGGTGCCGTCACCGGTGGTGGAGGCCTCGGCGATGTGCCGCACCGGGGAGTACTCGGTGGCGGTGTAGTACTCGGTGATCACCACCATGGCGGCGGTCAGCACCAGGCCGATCAGGGACGCGCCCCACAGCTGCATGGTGTTGTAGACGCCGTTGTCGGCCATGAACATGTCGGTGACGAACCAGAAGGCGATGGCCGAGAGCACACCGGCCACGATCAGTCCCTTGTACAGGGCGGTCATGATCTTGGTGTCGCCCTCCTTCGCCTTGACGAAGTAGGTGCCGATGACGGAGGCGACGATGGAGACACCGCCCAGCACCAGCGGATAGAGGATGGCGTTCGCGCCGGCATCCTTCAGCAGCAGGCCGCCCAGCAGCATGGTGGCCACCACGGTCACGGCGTAGGTCTCGAACAGGTCGGCGGCCATGCCGGCGCAGTCGCCCACGTTGTCGCCCACGTTGTCGGCGATCACCGCCGGGTTGCGCGGGTCGTCCTCGGGGATGCCGGCCTCCACCTTGCCCACGATATCGGCACCCACGTCGG
>DRKP01000182.1 GCA_011051715.1 Sedimenticola thiotaurini
CAAGGCCTACACCACCAAAGAACATAATCTGTTGGCAAGCAACCCGGAGGAAGGGCCTATCTGGTGCATGCCCTTCAAGAAGCCTTCGGGAGAGGAGCTTCCGGAATGGAAAGCGGAAATCAATCGCCGGCTGGCAAGTCTGAGAGCCATCGTCGAGTTCCCGTTTCGGATCGTCAAGCGACAATTCAGATTCACCAAGGTGCGGTATCGTGGGCTGTTCAAGAACGGTCAGGCGCTGAGCACCAAGTTTGCCTTGGCGAATCTCTACATGATGCGCCGACGATTGCTGGGAGCGACAGGATAGGTATGCCCATTGCCTGGAGATTCGTCCAAAAACGCCACGAAAGCGGCTGATAGCGGCCACATCGACCCAATCTAGGTCCCTTTTCGCTGAAGTTGGTGCGGATGTAGAGGAAAAAAATCATGACGGTGGCTGCGGCCGCTCGAAAACTGAATTAATCAGGGTTTCCTCTGCTGTTGTGCCTCTGCAGCCTCACCCTGGCGGCCACGCCGCCCTATCCGCCCGCGAGCGTGGAGATGAGGCTGCAGAAGGTATCCGACCACGTCTACCTGGCCCAGGGAAAGGCCGGCATCGCCACCGACAACCAGGGGTTCATCTCCAATGCCGTGGTGATCCTGACCGGACGGGAGGTGGTGGTGGTGGACGCCCTCGGCACGCCCTCCCTGGGCGCGATGCTGCTGGAGAGGATCCGGCAGCTCACCGACCTGCCCGTGACCACCGTGATCACCACCCACTATCATGCCGATCACATCTACGGCCTGCAGGTGTTCAAGGAGCAGGGGGCCCGGATCATCGCCCCCGCCGGCTACGCCGACTACCTGGATGCCCCCATTGGCCGGCAGCGACTGGAGGAGCGGCGCGTCTCCCTGCGGCCCTGGGTGAACGAGAGGACACGCCTGGTCCGCCCGGACCTGGTCATCGACCGCGACCAGACCCTGCAGTTCGGTGACGTCACCCTGAAACTCGGCTATCTGGGCGAGGCCCACTCGGACGGGGACCTGATGGTGCTGGTGGTGCCCGACCAGGTGCTGATCTCCGGCGACCTGATCTTCGAAGGCCGCATTCCCTTCACCGGCGGCGCCGACACCCGGCACTGGCTGCAGCTGCTGGAGGATCTGGACAGGAGCGACCTGGCGGCGATCATCCCCGGCCACGGAGCGGTGATCGACGATCCCTGGTCGACGGTCGGCCTGACCCTGCGCTACCTGCGCTTCGTGCGGGAGAAGATGGCGGCGGCGGTGGAGGAGATGATCCCGTTCGCCGACGCCTACGACGCCGTCGACTGGTCCCGGTTCTCCGATCTCCCCGCCTTCGACGCCACCAACCGGCGCAACGCCTACGGCGTCTACCTCTCGCTGGAACGGGAATCGATGGGCGAATAGGCGGCGTGCGCTCCGGGCAACGGAACGACATGGAGATCGCCGCCACCGGGGCCGGCCGTTCCCGCATCGAGCTGCACCTGGAGGTGGAACGACAGGACGATCGCGCAGTGGCCCTGCTGAGCCGGGCCAGCGGCCTCTCCCGCACCGCCATCAAGCAGGCGATGACCAGGGGGGCGGTCTGGATCGGCCGTGGGCACGACCGCCCCCGGCGGTTGCGCCGTGCCAGCCACCGGCCGCGCCGGGGCGACCGGCTGCACCTCTACTACGATGCCCGCATCCTCGCCACCGAGCCACCGGCGCCGACACTGCTGTCGGACCAGAGGCAGTACAGCGTCTGGTACAAGCCCGCCGGCCTCCTCTCCCAGGGATCGCGCTGGGGCGATCACTGCACCCTGCACCGCTGGGCGGAGCAGCACCTGTCACCCCAGCGACCGGCCTTCACCGTACACCGGCTGGACCGGGCGACCCGCGGCATCATGCTGATCGCCCACGGCAAGGGGATCGCCGCCACCCTGGCCGGCCTGTTCCAGCAGCGCCGGGTGGAGAAACGCTATACCGCGCTGGTGCATGGCCGTTTCCCGGAGACACCCCGCTCCATCGACACCCCGATCGACGGCCGGCCGGCCATCAGCCACGTCCGGCTGCTGCGCCACCTGCCGGAGACGGACCACTCCCTGCTGGAGATCCGCATCGGGACCGGGCGCAAGCACCAGATCCGGCGCCACCTGCAACAGGCCGGCCACCCGATCGTCGGTGACCGCCTCCACGGCCACGGCGACAGCGGCTGGGATCTGCAACTGGTCGCCAGCCACCTCTCCTTCGTCTGTCCGGTGCAGGGGCAACGGCTGGTGTTCGAACTGCCGCCGTCACTTCTGCCAGACCCCCTGGCTCAATAATTCAGCAATTCATATCAATAGTTTTTCACTATCATCGCGATGAGAATTAAGAATTAGATATATTCTAAAATTAACCCTATCTTATGCTCCAGATTCTGCGCCATCGGAGGCGCGGACGAAAAGATCCAGCAACCATTGCCACAGGAGCATCCAATCATGGAAAACGGTTTCAACATGCCCAGAATCAACGAACCCGCCCCGGCCTTCGAGGCCCCCACCACCCACGGCGTGAAGCGGTTGCAGGACTACCGCGGCCGATGGCTGGTGCTGTTCTCCCATCCGGCCGACTTCACCCCGGTCTGCACCACCGAGTTCATGGCCTTCGCCAAACATCACCAGGAGTTCCAGGCGATCGGCACCGAGCTGCTCGGCCTCTCCATCGACAGCCACTACAGCCATGTCGCCTGGGTACGCAACATCAGGGAGAAGTTCGGTGTCGAGGTGCAGTTCCCCATCATCGCCGACCTGAAGATGGAGGTGGCCCGCGCCTACGGCATGATTCATCCGGGGGCGGCGGACACCTCGGCGGTGCGTGCCACCTTCATCATCGATCCGGAAGGGGTGCTGCGCGCCATGGTCTACTACCCGATGACCAACGGCCGCTCCATTGAAGAGATTCTGCGCCTGGTGAAGGCATTGCAGACCTCGGATCAGAACGGCGTCGCCACCCCCGAGGGCTGGCAGCCGGGAGACAAGGTGATCGTGCCGCCGCCGGCATCCACCGAGGAGGCGGAGAAGCGCGTCAGCGAAGGCTACGAGTGCGTCGACTGGTACTTCTGCAAGAAGTCCCTGTAATCCACCCGGGGGCCGGGATCGCCCGGCCCCCTTTCCCGTCACCCCCCGTATCTCTCCGTCCGGACTGCCGATCCCCTTCCACTACAACAGCGGGCTCATCAGGTGGGCCGCCGAGTCCACCAGCAGCTCCCAGCGGGAGCGTTCCCGCTGGATCCCCTCGTCCACCTCCAGGCTGTCGGCCTCACAGCGACCGAAGAAGCCGGCCATCTCCCGGTTCAGCCGCTCCGAGGCGAGGAAGGTGCTGGCCTCGAAGTTGAGCCGGAAGCTGCGGGTATCCATGTTGGCGCTGCCGATCAGCAGCAGGTCGTCGTCGAACAGCAGGCTCTTGGCGTGGAGCATCCCCCGGTACTCCAGGATGCGCACGCCGGCGTCGAGCAGGTCGGGATAGAAGGCGCGCGAGGCGCGCTGCACCAGCGGCACGTCGCTCTGCGCCGGCACCATGATGCGCACGTCCACACCACGGTAGGCGGCGCTGCGCAGGGCCATCAACAGGGCACCGTCCGGCACCAGGTAGGGGGTCATGATCCACAGCCGGCGCCGGCACTGGGTCACGGTGAGGAACAGGATCTCGCGAATGGCGTTGAAGCGCTGGTCCGGCCCCGATGCGATGGTGGCGCAGCTGACGTCGGCCGCACCCCGGGGGCGGTGACCGGCCCAGCGTCCGAAACAGCCGCTGTCGGCCAGGTTCTCGTGGCAGGCGAAGTACCAGTCGTCGTGGAAGATCTCCTGCAGCTGATCCACCCCCGGGCCCTGGATCCGCACCCCCAGGTCCTGCCATCGCAGGTATTCGTCGCCCACGTTGATGCCGCCGGTGAAGCCGGTGATCCCGTCGACGATGAGCAGCTTGCGGTGATTGCGGAAGTTGACCAGCGGCCGGCGCGTGCGGATGTGGATCGGCAGGAAGGGTTCCGCCCGGCCACCGGCCTGCCGCAGCGGATCGAAGAAGGAGCGCCGCAGTCCGGCGGAGCCGACGGCGTCGTAGAGCAGCCGCACCCGGACCCCCTGGCGCGCCCGCTCCGTCAGCAGATCGCGGAAGCGGCGTCCGGTGGTGTCGTCCTGCCAGATGTAGTAGATCAGGTGCAGGTGATGGGTCGCCTGCCCGATCGCCTCCTCCCAGGCGGCGTAGGTGTCGCGGGTGTGCAGCAGCAGATCGGCGGAATTTCCGCCGCTGGGGGGAAAGATCGCCTCCTGCAGACCGGGCGGCAGGGTCACTGCATCCAGCAGCCGTTCGGCGGCATCTGCCGGCTCCGGCAGGCGGCCGGCCTGGTCGCGCATCGCCGGCCCGATCTCCTGGCGGGCACGCCGGCGCCGGATCGTCTTGCGCTGCAGGTGGGAATGGCCGAACAGCCACCAGGCGAGCACGGCCACCGGTGGCATGGCGAACAGGGCGAACATCCAGGCCAGGGCGGCGTTGGGGCGGCCCTGTCGCTGCAGCAGGACGCTCGGCACGGTCACCGCGGCGGCGATCCAGCTGGAGAGCAGGAGCAGTTCCAGGATATCGGTCATCGGCGACGAAGGGGATCGGCAGGGACCAGACCGCAGAATACCACGCCCACGCGCCCATCCGGTCCCTGGCGGCCGCAGGACCGGTTCAGGCCCGCTGCAGCGGGAACGCCAGCACCTGGTCGATGTGATCCGAGCCGGTGATCCGCATCAGCAGCCGGTCGATCCCCAGCGCCACGCCGGAGCAGTCGGGCAGTCCCGCCGCC
>DRKP01000183.1 GCA_011051715.1 Sedimenticola thiotaurini
GCGGGATCCAGGGTGAAGGGGAGTGTCTGGTCATCGGTCGCACTGTCGGCCCTGTTTTCACTGCCGCCGCTCGTGGTGGCCGCAGCCGGTGCCGCCCCGGCGTCAGCGGGGATGACGATGAACTGGGTGGACTACGTCATTCTCGGCATCATCGGCGTCTCCGCCCTGATCAGCCTGCTGCGCGGATTCGTGCGCGAGGCCCTGTCGCTGGCGGTCTGGGTGGCCGCATTCTGGGTCGCCTGGAGCTTCTTCCGTGACCTGGCTCCCCACCTGACCTGGTTCACGGTGCCCTCGGTGCGCTATGGCATCGCCTTCGCCATCCTGTTTCTCGTCACCCTGATCCTGGGCGGTCTGGTCAACTTCCTGGTGGGGCAGCTGGTCGACCGCACCGGCCTGACCGGAACCGACCGTCTGATCGGGATGCTGTTCGGCGCCGCCCGCGGCATCCTGCTGGTGACGGTGCTGATCCTGCTGGCGGGGCTGACACCGCTGCCGGAGGATCCCTGGTGGCAGCAGTCCCAGTTGATCGGCTACTTCCAGGAGCTGGCGGTCTGGCTGAAGGGCCTGTTGCCGCCGGATATTGCAGATCGTTTCAACTTCATCTGAGACAGCGGGTGGCGGGACGCCACCCTGGCGGCAACAGGACGGACCGAAACCTTTGCTGAGAGGCCGATACTATGTGCGGCATTGTGGGAATCTTCGGACGTGAACCGGTCAACCAGGCGCTCTACGACGCCCTGCTGGTACTGCAGCATCGTGGTCAGGACGCGGCGGGGATCGTCACCCTGGAGGGGCAGCGGCTGCACCTGCGCAAGGACAACGGCCTCGCCCGGGACGTGTTCCGTACCCGCCACATGATCGATCTGAAGGGCAACCTGGGGATCGGCCACGTGCGCTACCCGACCGCCGGCTGCTCGTCGTCGGCCGAGGCCCAGCCGTTCTACGTCAACTCCCCCTATGGCATCACCCTGGCCCACAACGGCAACCTGACCAACGCCGACGAACTCAAGCAGGACCTCTACCGCGAGGACCTGCGCCACATCAACACCTCGTCCGACTCCGAGATCCTGCTCAACGTCTTCGCCCACGAACTGCAGGCCCTGGGCAAGATGCGCATCGATGCCAAGGACGTGTTCAAGGCGGTGGCGGCGGTGCACCGGCGCTGCCGTGGCGGCTATGCGGCGGTGGCCATGATCACCGGCTACGGACTGGTCGGCTTTCGCGACCCGTTTGGCATCCGGCCGGTGGTGTTCGGCCGCCGGGAGACCGACCGCGGCACCGAGTACATGATCGCCTCCGAGAGCGTGGCCCTGGACTCCCTCGGTTTCGAGCTGATCCGCGACATCGAGCCCGGGGAGGCGGTGTTCATCGACATGGACGGACGCCTGCACACCCTGCAGTGCGCTGCCAATCCGGTGCACTCCCCCTGCGTGTTCGAGTTCGTCTACTTCGCCCGGCCGGACTCCATCATCGACGACATCTTCGTGCACAAGGCGCGCTCGCGCATGGGCGACCGGCTGGCGCGCAAGATCCGGCGGGTATGGCCGGACTACGACATCGACGTGGTGATCCCGATCCCCGACACCAGCCGCACCGCCGCGCTGGAGCTGGCCACCTGCCTGCAGGTGCCCTATGCCGAGGGGTTCATCAAGAACCGCTACATTGGCCGCACCTTCATCATGCCGGGACAGCAGGCGCGCAAGAAGTCGGTGCGGCAGAAGCTGAACGCCATCTACTCCGAGTTCCGCGGCAAGAACGTACTGCTGGTGGACGACTCCATCGTCCGCGGCACCACCTCGCGCCAGATCGTGCAGATGGCGCGGGACGCCGGCGCCCGCCGGGTCTACTTCGCCTCCGCCGCGCCGCCGGTGCGCTATCCCAACGTCTACGGCATCGACATGCCGGCCGCCAGCGAGCTGGTGGCCCACGGTCGCAGCGAGGAGGAGGTACAGCGGATCATCGGTGCCGACCGGCTCATCTTCCAGGACCTGGACGACCTGATCGAGGCGGTGATGAAGCGGGGCAAGTCCAAGGTGACCCGGTTCGACACCTCGGTGTTCAACGGGGAGTACGTCACCGGCGACGTCAGCCACCAGTATCTCGAACAACTGGAGCTGCTGCGCAGCGACAACGCCAGGCAGTCCAGGGAAAACAACGTGGAGTGCGAGATCGGCCTGCACAACAGCGACTGATCCCGGGCCCGGCCATCCACCGGCCGAAGCGGCGCATCCGCGTTCCCGACCGGCGGCCATCGTGTGACACGCCCGGTCAGTGCAAGACCATTCCAACCGAGGCCGGACCACGGAGGCGCGGGGGAAAGGGTGCCCGATTCCACCATGAAAACCTCTGTGCCCTCTGTGATCTCTGTGGTTGACCATCGCGACGGACGATCACCCCGCAGCGGGAATGCAGCCGGGTTCCAGCGGATTCGATGATCCGTGTACCGGCCTGCATCAGGATGAGGGGTCATACCGGGGTTCCCGGAGATCCCTTCAGTCGTTCGACGCATGGAAACCTCTGTGCCCTCTGTGATCTCTGTGGTTGACCATCGCGACGGATGATCACCCCGCAGCGGGAGTGAAGCCGTGTTGCAGCGGGCAGCGGCCCGATTTTGCCATTCCGCCGGCAGCGGTTAGAATGATCCCGCACGAGGCGCCGATTTGTCCCAGATTGCGGGCGCCCTATAAATCCAGCTAAAGCGGAGAATCC
>DRKP01000184.1 GCA_011051715.1 Sedimenticola thiotaurini
GGTGACCGCCGCAACTGCGGTGCCCGCGCCGTCATCCCCGGCCGCCACCCCTGGCGTGCCGTTGTCCAGGACTTGCGCGGGCCATCGTCGCAACGGAGACCGAAGCCGGCCGCCACTCCGGTCCCGGGCAGGAGCAGCAGCGGGACCAGGATCGGCAGCAGTGCCCCGGCAGCGCGGATCGAAAGCATGTGGACCTCCCCGGCCGGTATGGAAGAAGCGCAGGCCGTCCGGTCAATGATAGACGGAATCCGGCAACATGGAACCCGCGCTCCGACAGCACCGGTCGATGCGAAAACGCATGGCGGATCATCCCGACACTTACTATATTAGGCCGGCGTTCTATATTAGGCCGGCGTTCCACTCCCGCAGGGTGGAGACCCGCCACCCGAGCAGACAGACCGGAGAATTCCACCCATGACCAGATCACCCAGAAAATGGGTCGTCATCATCCCCGTCCTGATCGGCGTCGCCGCGCTGATGTTCCTGAAGCGCGGCCAGCAGCCGCCGGTGCAGGAGGAGGCGCGGGAGCGGGCGCGGCTGGTGCGGGTGATCCCGGCGCCGGAGATGGATGTGATCCCGCGGGCACGCGGCTTCGGCAACGTGGTCCCGGCCCACACCTGGGAGGGGGTGGCCCGGGTCAAGGGCGAGATCATCGAGAAGCACCCGGAACTGGAGAAGGGCGCCATCCTGCCCGCCGGCACCCTGCTGCTGCGCATCGACCCGGCCGACTACGAGCTGGCCATCGCCGAGGCGGAGGCCAGCCTGGCCGCCACCCGCGCCCAGCTGCAGGAGCTGGAGCGCAAGATCGCCAACACCCGCTCCTCACTCGCCATCGAGCAGGAGAAACTGGCCCTGGCCCGCAAGGAGCTGGAGCGCAAGCGGCGGCTGGCGGGCAAGGGCGGCGTCAGCCGCTCCGACCTGGAGACCCAGGAGCGCACCCTGCTGGCGCAGAAGCAGAGCGTGCAGGCGCAGCAGAACACCCTCAACCTGTTCCCCAGCCAGCGGGCCCTGCTGCAGGCCCAGCTGCAACGCGAGCAGACCAAGCTGGATTCGGCCCGGCGCAACCTGGAGCACACCCGCATCGTGCTGCCGTTCACCGGCCGTATCGCCGCGGTCAACGTGGAGCGCTACCAGTACGTGCGCGAGGGCAAGGTGATGGTGGCCGCGGACACCCTGGAGACGGCCGAGGTGGAGGCCCAGATCCCGCTGCAGGAGATGAGCTACCTGATCCGCTCGGACAAGGTGATCGAATCCCTCCGGGGCACGGCGCGGCAGCCGGACCTGCCGCTGCAGGCGGCGGTCCGGCTGCGGGAGGGGGACCTGGACGTGCGCTGGAAGGCCCGTTTCTCCCGTCTCAGTGACACCCTGGACCCCAAGACCCGCACCGTCGGCGTCATCGTCACCGTCGACGATCCCTACGGCAACGTCCGGCCGGGAGTGCGGCCACCGCTGCTGAAGGGGATGTTCGTGGAGGTGGATCTGAGCAGCGAGCCGATGAGGAAACGGCTGGTGGTGCCGCGGCTGAGCCTGCACGGCGACCGTCTCTACCTGGTCGACGGCGACGGGCGGCTGCAGATCCGCCGGGTGAAGCGGGGCCTGGTGCAGCCAGATTTCGTGGTCATCGACGAGGGGCTGAAGGCCGGTGAGCAGGTGGTGGTGTCGGACCTGGTGCCGGCGGTGGAGGGCATGCTGCTGGAGACCACCGAGGACCGGGACCTGCTGCAGCGCCTGCGCCGGGCGGTCGGCGGTGACGGGACGGACCGATGATCGCCTTCTTCGCCCGCCACCCCACCGCCGGCAACCTGCTGATGCTGTTCCTCATCGTGCTCGGCCTCTCCGCCCTGCCGCGGCTGCAGCGCGAGACCTTTCCCGATTTCGCCGCCCAGGAGGTGCAGATCACGGTGGCCTGGCCCGGCGCCTCGGCGGAGGACGTGGAGGAGGCGATCTGCCAGCGCCTGGAGGACGCCATCGACGGCATCAACGAGGTGGAGGAGATGCGCTGCGAATCCCGGGAGGGGATCAGCATCTCGGTGGTGGAGATGACCGAGGGGGGGGACATCCGGCGCTTCCTGGACGACGTCAAGAGCGAGGTGGAGGCGATCACCAGCTTCCCCGACGAGGCCGAGGCACCGGTGATCAAGGAGCTGGGGCGCACCGACCGGGTGGTGGCCATCGCCGTCACCGGCCCCATGTCCGACAGCGACCTGAAGGCCTACGCCGAGCAGGTCAAGGAGCAGCTGCAGCAGCTGCCCGAGGTCTCCCAGGTGGAGGTGCAGGGTTTCTCCGACCACCAGCTGCGCATCGAGATCCCCGGCGACCTGCTGCTGCGCTACCGCCTGAGCCTGTCCGATATCGCCAGCGCGGTGGCACGCCAGGGCATCGACCTGCCGACCGGCATCCTCGAGACCGACCAGCGCGACCTGCTGCTGCGCTTCACCGAACTGCGCCGCAGCCCGGAAGAGCTTGCCGATCTGATGGTAGTGAGTGCTGACTCCGGTGCCGAGATCCGGCTCGGTGACATCGCCCGCATCAGCGACCGCTTCCAGCTCGACGAGGAGCGGATCGAATTCAACGGCCGCCGCGCCGCCCTGCTGCAGATCCTCAAGACCAAGCAGCAGGACACCCTGGTGGTACGGGACGCGGTGAAGGCCTTCCTGGACCGGGAGCTGCGGCCGGCCGCTCCCGCCGGGGTCGGCTTCACCATCACCCAGGACCGCTCCTCCATCGTCCGCGACCGTCTGCAGCTGCTGCTGCGCAACGGTGCCCAGGGCCTGGTGCTGGTGTTCCTCACCATGTGGCTCTTCTTCCAGGGCCGCTTCGCCTTCTGGGTGGCCATGGGACTGCCGGTATCCTTTCTCGGCGCCCTCTATTTCATGAGCCTGCTGGGCCTGACCATCAACATGATCACCATGGTCGCCCTGCTGATCGCCATCGGCCTGCTGATGGACGACGCCATCGTCATCTCCGAGAACATCGCCACCCACCTGCGCCGGGGCAAGAGCGCCATGCAGGCGGCCATCGACGGCACCCGCCAGGTGGCCCCCGGCGTGATCTCCTCGTTCCTCACCACCGTCTCGGTGTTCGGCCCGCTGGCGTTCCTCGCCGGCCACATGGGCAAGGTGCTGCAGTTCATCCCGATGGTGCTGATCCTGGTGCTCACCATCAGCCTGATCGAGGCGTTCCTGATCCTGCCCCACCACCTGGCCCGGTCGCTGAAACACCACGAGAACGAGGCCGGGCGCTTCCGCCGCGCCTTCGACCGGCGACTGATCCACTTCCGTGACCACACCGTTGGCCACCTGGTCGACTGGGCGGTGCACTACCGCTACTGGTTCGTCGGCGGCATCCTCGCCCTGTTCCTGATCAGCCTGGGGATGCTGCTCGGCGGTACCCTCAAGTTCAAGTCGTTCCCGGACATCGAGGGCGACATCATCGAGGCACGGGTGCTGCTGCCCCAGGGCACTCCCCTGTGGCGCACCGAGGCGGTGGTGCAGCGGATCGTCACCGGGCTGGAGGCGATGGACCGGGCGTTCACTCCGCTGCAGCCGGAGGGCGAGCGGCTGGTACAGAACGTCCAGGTCCGCTTCAACACCAATCCGGATGCGGGGGAAAAGGGACCCCACGTGGCCACCGTCACCGCCGACCTGCTCACCGCCGAGCGGCGCCAGGGGGTGACCCTGGACGACATCGTCAACCGCTGGCGCGAGGAGAGCGGCGAGATCCCGGACCTGCTGGCGCTCAACTTCAAGGAGCCGGTGATCGGCCCCGGCGGCAAGCCGATCGAGATCCGCCTCACCGGCACCGACCTGAACCAGCTGAAGCAGGCCTCGCTCGAGCTGCAGGCGTGGCTGGCCCGCTACCGGGGCGTGTTCGATCTCTCCGACGACCTGCGTCCGGGCAAGCCGGAGCTGCGCATGAAGCTGCGCCAGGGCACCCTCGCCCTGGGCCTGGACGCCTCCGCCATCGCCGGCCAGCTGCGCGCCGCCTTCTACGGCAGCACCGCGAAGGAGATCCAGGTCGGACCCGAATCCTACGAGATCGACGTACGCCTGGCCGACGCCGACCGGGACAGCCTGAGTGATCTGCAGTCGTTCCGTATCCGCACCCCGGCCGGGGGCATGGTGCCGCTGGGCAGCATCGTGGAGATCAGCGAGGGGCGCGGATTCGCCCGTATCCAGCGGGTGGACGGGCGCCGCACCCTCACCATCAGCGGCGACCTGGACACCCGGGTGGCCAACGCCCGCGAGATCATCGGCCACACCCGCACCAATTTCCTGCCCCGGCTGCTGAAGAAATACCCGGGAATCCGCAGCAACATCGAGGGTGAGGCGAAACAGAGCGCCAAGACCGGCAGCTCCATGCTGCGCGCCTTCGGCATCGGGCTGGTGGGGATCTTCATCCTGCTCAGCTTCCAGTTCCGCAGCTACATCGAGCCGCTGGTGGTGATGTCGATCATTCCGATGGCCCTGATCGGGGTGATCTGGGGCCACCTGCTGATGGGTCTGGACCTGACCATGCCCGGGCTGATCGGCTTCACCTCCCTCGCCGGTATCGTGGTCAACGACTCCATCCTGCTGGTGGAGTTCCTGAAGCTGCGGGCGCGGGAGGGGCACCCGGTGGTGGAGGCGGCGCGCATGGCCAGCCGCGAGCGCTTCCGCGCCGTGCTGCTCACCTCGATCACCACCATCGCCGGACTGACCCCGCTGCTGCTGGAGAAGAGCATGCAGGCCCAGGTGCTGATCCCGCTGGCGGTGAGCATCGTCTTCGGCCTGCTGGCGACCACCCTGCTGGTGCTGCTGGTGGTGCCGGCCCTGTTCGCCATCCTGGATGACCTGGGGATCTCGAGCATGGCGCGGGAGCGCCGGGAGAGCGCAGACGGCAGGGAAATGCCGACCGGCTGAGAGCGGCGCGAACGCCGCTCCCGGCGGGCTCAGACCTGGAACCGGGACACCATTCCCTGCAGCTCGGACGCCATGCGCGCCAGATCCCGGCTGGCCGTGGCGGTCTCCTGTGCTCCGGCCGCGGTCTCATTGGACATGTCGTTGATGTGTACGATGTTGCGGTTGATCTCTTCCGACACCACCCGCTGCTCTTCCGCCGCGCTGGCGATCTGGGTGCTCATGTCGCTGATCCCGTGTACCGACCTGGCAATGGTCTCCAGCACCTCTCCCGACCGCGAAGCATACTCGACCACGGAGCGGGATTTCTCGCGGCTCTGCTCCATAACATCCACCGCCCGGCGTGTACCCGACTGAAGCTTGTCGATCATATCGTTGATCTCCTCGGTGGAGTGCTGGGTGCGGCCCGCCAGGGTCCGGACCTCATCCGCGACCACCGCGAATCCGCGCCCCTGCTCACCAGCCCTCGCGGCCTCGATGGCCGCGTTCAGCGCCAGCAGATTGGTCTGCTCGGCGATACCGCGAATCACCTCCAATACACTGCTGATGGCGGTGGTGTGCTGCTCCACCTCGGAGATCGCCTGGGACGATTCCTCCACCTGCTGTGCCAGGGCCTCGATCTGCTCCACCGCCTGGTGCACCACATGACTTCCCTCCTCGGTATCGGCATGCGCCTGCCGGGACGAATCCGCCGTGTGGGTGATGTTGGCGGCCACCTCCTGCACCGTGGCCGTCATTTCAGTCATCGCCGTCGCCACCTGCTCCGTCTGGTCGCGCTGTTCCGCCACCGTGGCCTTGGTTTGTTCGGTGATGGCGGACATCTCCTCGCCGGCGGCCGCCAGTTCGGACACCGTCCCCAGGATATGGTTGATGGTCTCGCGCTGACTGGCAATGCTGCTGTTCAGGTCCTGCGCCATCTGCCCTATCTCGTCATTCGATAGGTAGTCCACCCGCCGCGTGAGATCCCCGTCGTGGAGATGGTGCAGCACTGCACGGATCTCTTCGACGGGACGTGTGATACTGCCAACCAGCCTCCAGCCGATGAAGGCAGCGATTAACAGGCCGGTGAGAAAGATGGCAACCGTCAACCGGCGCATCCAGTGGTATTCGTCCTGCGCCTGCTCGTAGCGCTCTCTTGCCCGCACCACCTGAAGGGAGGCGACCTCGTCGACCACCTTGCGCAGATCACGGAAGGCTTTCGCCACCGGGCCGTAGAGTACACTGCGCGCCTCCTCGAGACGCTGATCACGACTCTGCGGCAGAACCTGATCGTTGACCATCCCGATATAGCGTTTCCAGGCATCCCGATAATCGTCGATCAGGGCGATCTCGTCCGGTTCGAGGGGGTATTTCCGGTAGCGCCTCTCGTTTTCGGCCAGCCGCTGTATCTCCTGCTGGATCGCCTGTTCGTGACCACTGCGCCGACCGGGCTCCAGCAGGTGGCGCGCCACCCGGTCCCGCACCTCGAACAGGGACGCCTTGATCTCGTCCAGCGTCTTCAGGGGGAGGATCTCCTGCCTGTACAGTTCCACCACCTGCTGGTTGAGAGCACCGCTCTGCTGCAACTGGAACAGTGCAAGCCCCAACAGCATGGCCAGCAACAGGCCGATGACCGAGTACAACTTGGTGGCGATTCGCCAGTCCTGGAACCGAAAAGATTTCATTGCACACCTCTCCGTCAGATTGGGATCGGGCCATCGAAAGCCGACCGCTCTCTCCAGAGAAGTCAACGGACAACCGGATCGGATACTTCATCATTGCGCCACGATGGCGCCGGGAAAAACAGCCGATCCGATGCATTGCGTCGCCGGCGTCGCGCGCCATGGCGCAACCTCTGCTGCCGGGTGCAGGTGGACACTGGCAGGCCGGTCGTGACGTCCCTTGGCTACCGGTTCCCATGGCCACTACCGAAGAGGCCGGTACCGGAAAGGTACTTTTCCCAAGAACATGCCGGTTAGCGTCTGCCCGGGCCGAGCCTTTAGAACTGGTATTGATCTGAAACAGGAAGAGGGGATTTCCGCGAAGAAAAGCGGCGAGCCGCTGGAACCGTCGGCGAGGGAGGGGCCGGAATGGCCCCTCCCGGGAGAACAAGAGGCGGCTCAGCGCTGGTTGGGGGATTCCACCGCCATGGAGAGGGTCTCGACATAGTCGATCCGCACCATGTCCCTCTCCTTCACCTTCGACAGGTCCACGTCGTCGGCCACCTTCAGGGTGATGCTGCCGTCCTTGCCCTCCAGGGTGACCATCCGGCTGTCCCGGTCCAGTTTGGCCACCCGTCCGGTCAGGGTCACCTGCCGGGTGATGGTGCCATAGGGCTTGGCCCCCTTGGGCGAACGGCTGACGGAGGTCTTCGCCACCATCCCCTTGATGGCGGTGGTGACCGGATAGACCCGTACCGCCAGCGCCTCGGCGTAGGTGACGGTCAGCTTGTCGCCCTTCTCCACCTGGTCCAGGTTACGGGCGGCCTCGGATACCTCGAAGGTCTCCTCCTCGCCATCCGGGGCGCGCAGCGTCACCAGCCGCCTGTCGTGGTCGATGGCGGTGACCGTCAGCGTCTCGCTGACTCCCGCCAGCACCCCGCGTCCACCGGTCGGTGCCACCTGCTGCGCCGTGGCACCCATGCTGAGGGTGCACAGAAATACCCATGCCACCCGCCTGATCCATCGAAACCTTTCCATATTCATAACAGTGATATCCCGTCAGTGAAAAAACAGCGTTGCAGTGTACTGACCCCGCCACGGCAAAGCGAATCCTTTTCCCGTCTTCCGGTCACGCATTCGCCATGGGCCGGCGGACGGAGCTCAGTCGCCACCACTGTCACCCGCGCCGGGCCAGGCGTTCAGGCGATGTTTGTAGATGTAGGAGGCCCCCTGATAGTAGGCGATGTCCCGCTTCATCTCCGCGTCGGGCCGCTGCAGTTCGACGATGGTGGGCCGGCGTTTCTCCGGATCCAGCTGGCGCGCCAGTTCCCGTTTCGGTTTCAGGATCGACATCTGCCGGCCGTCGTACAGTCCCAGACGCTGATAGTTGCCGATCAGGGCCCGGCCCCGGCCGGCGGGCATACGCAGGATATCGCGGCCGAAGAAGGCCGAACGGTAGTCCATGTTGAGCAGCCCCAGCAGGGTCGGGGCGAGGTCGATCTGGCTGGCCAGGGTGGAGATCCGCCGCGGCGCCAGTCGCGACGGGGCGTAGATGAACAGGGGAATGCGGTACTCCCGCAGCGGCAGGTCCACCATGCCGGCACTGCCGGCGTAGTGATCCGCCACGATCACGAACAGGGTATCGTCGAACCAGGGCTTCTTTTCCACTTTGGCCAGCAGGTCGCCGAGGGCCCAGTCGGTGTACTTCACCGCCCCCTCGCGGTTGGTCCCCGGAGGGATGTCCACCCGCCCCTCGGGGTAGGTGTAGGGGCGGTGGTTGGAGGTGGTCATCAGGTGGAAGAAGAAGGGCCTGCCATCGGCATGGGCCTGGTCGGCCGCCTTCAGCGCCTGGCGGTAGAGATCCTCGTCCGAGATCCCCCAGGCGTTCTCGAACAGGATCTCCCCGTCCGGGATGCTCGACTGGTCCATCACCCGGTAGCCGTTGCCGCTGAAGAAGGCACCCATGTTGTCGAAATAGGCGCGTCCGCCGTAGAGGAAGCGCACGTCGTAGCCCTTCTCCCCCAGCACGTTGCCCAGGGACCAGAAGCCGCTCTCCCGTCCCAGGCGCTTGACGATGGAGCGGCCGGGGGTGGGCGGGATCGACAGGGTGACGGCCTCCAGCCCGCGGGTGGTGCGGGTGCCGGTGGCATAGAAGCGGTCGAAGACGAGGGATCGCTCCGCCAGCCGGTCGAGGAAGGGTGTCAGCCCCTTGTCGCCGCCCAGGCTGTCGAGAAAATCGGCGCTCAGGCTCTCCACCATGATCAGAAACACATTGAGCCGCTGCTCGGTGCCGGGGTTGTCGACCGCCCGCCGGATGTCGAACAGTCCGTTCTCCGGCGGAATGCCCCCGATCTCCCGCTTCAGCAGGGCCCAGGCCTCCGCGTCGGGCAGGGTGTAGTAGAAGTCGTAGTAGTCGAGTTCGTTGTCGCGAAAGGCATTGAAGAACTGGTACGGCCCGTTGCCGGCCAGTTCCCGCTGGTAGCGGTTGCTGGAGAAACTGCGCAGGTCCTGGTCGACCAGCACGTAGGCCGGCAGCGACAGCAGCAGCCAGGCCGACGCGTAGGCGAGGCGCCGGCGGAACGGCTCGACCGACCGGAACAGCCGGTCGATACGCCGCCCCAGCCAGGCGTAGACGACCAGGGTGACCGCCAGGATGACGCTCAGGTAGAGCGGCAGTGGATAGGACTGGACGATGTTCTCGGTCACCTCCTTGCGATACACCAGGTAGTCGACCGAGATGAAGTTGAAACGGACCCCGAACTCCTGCCAGAACAGCCACTCGGCGGTGGCGATGTAGCCGAGCCCGTAGACCGTGGCGAAGGCGATCAGGTGCACCAGCCAGCGGTTCACCCGGCTGCGCCAGAACCGGTTTGGACAGAGCAGCAGATAGAGCACGAACGGCACCAGGGCATAGGCGTAGAAGGCCAGGTCGTAGACCAGCCCGGTGGCGAAGATGCGGAGGGTGACCAGGGGTGTCAGTTCCGCGTCCGGGAGACTGAGCAGCAGCAGGAACAGCCGGGTGGCGGTGAAACAGGCCAGGCTCAGCAGCAGCATGTACCAGACGGCGCGGAACCGGCTGGCCTGGCGGGAGGACGGGAACGTCATCGTAGTTGCCCCCACCAACGGACGGTGACGGTATCGCAAACCGATTGGCCCCGGAACCGGGCCAGGACGGCTTTGCCGCGAATGCACGCGGATGAACCCGAATACTTCGAAACCGTCATTCGATCGACCAGTAGATTACTCCAAAATGAATCCAACCCGGCAGCGTGGATTCGCGACAGGCGCCATCGGGATCGCCCCGGGCCGTGCGACACTCGCGGTAACAGAGAATCAATACCATTGTAACCTGAACCCGGGCTGAAAAAGGGCCCTGCAGGCACCATTCGGCCCCTGCGACAGGGGTGCGGCCACTGGCGCTGTTGATCTTCCGCGGGGGATCGGCGATCCTGTCGCCCCATCCCTTTCGAACTCTCAGGACGGCTCCATGAAACGCGCACTCCCCCTTCTCCTCGGTCTCCTGCTGGCCACGGGTCAGGCGACGGCCACCAACAACTGGACCAGCGAGACCGCGCACGCCATCGCCGGTGGCCTGGGGGCAGGTGTCATCACCTGGGCGGCCGACCGCTACGGCTCCCACCCGGAATACCGCGCCTGGATCGGATTCGGCACCAGCACCGCGATCGGTATCCTGGCCGAACTGGCCCAGGGTGACGACGCCTCCGGCGTGGACATGGCGGCCAACGCCCTGGGGGCGGCGATCGGTGCCTTCGTCACCGACCGCTGGATCCTGCAGCCGGTGGTGAAGCGTGAACAGGGAGGCACCGCCTACGTCGGCGTGGAGACCCGGCTCGAGTTCTGACCCGTCGCGGCAAAGCGCCATCCACCACAACGGCACCGCCCGGAGCCCCGTTGCCCACCCCGGAACCGACAGCCACGGAACAGAACCAGGCCATGGACCAGGCCCTGACCATCCTCCGCCGCATCTACGGCTACGACCATTTCCGCCACAACCAGGCCGACATCATCCGGACCCTGATCGAGGGCCGGGATGCCCTCACCCTGATGCCCACCGGCGGCGGCAAGTCGCTCTGTTACCAGATACCGGCACTGGTGCGGGAAGGCGTCGGCGTGGTGGTCTCACCCCTGATCGCCCTGATGCAGGACCAGGTGGCGGCGCTGCGGCAGCTGGGAATCCGCGCCGCCTTCCTCAATTCGACCCTGGATCCGGCCACGGCGCGCCAGGTGGAAGGGGAGCTGCTGCGTGGTGAGCTCGACCTGCTCTACGTGGCCCCGGAGCGCCTGCTGACCGACGCCATGCTGGGCCTGCTGGAGCGCTGCCGCATCGCCCTGTTCGCCATCGACGAGGCCCACTGCGTGTCCCAGTGGGGACACGACTTCCGGCCCGAATACCAGCGCCTCTCCCTGCTGCACCAGCGCTTCCCGGCGGTACCGCGCATCGCCCTCACCGCCACCGCCGACCGCCGCACCCGCGACGAGATCGTCGATCAGCTGCAGCTGCAGCAGGCCGAGCGGTTCATCAACAGCTTCGACCGCCCCAACATCCGCTACCTGATCAGCGACCGCGGCAACGGGCGCGACGAGATGTGGCGCTTCCTGCAGGCGGAGCACCCCGGCGACGCCGGCATCGTCTACTGCCTGTCGCGCAGGCGGGTGGAGGAGACCGCCGCCTGGCTGTCGGGCAGGGGGCGGGAGGCACTGCCCTATCACGCCGGCCTCGATGCCGATACCCGGCGCCGCCACCAGGAGCGTTTCCTGCGCGAGGAGGGGCTGATCATCGTCGCCACCATCGCCTTCGGCATGGGCATCGACAAACCCGACGTGCGTTTCGTCGCCCACCTCAACCTGCCCAAGAGCATCGAGGCCTATTACCAGGAGACCGGCCGCGCCGGCCGTGATGGCGAGCCGGCCGATGCCTGGATGAGCTTCGGCCTGCAGGACGTGATCACCCTGCGCCAGTTCGTGGAGGCCACCGACGCCGACGAACGGTTCAAGCGCGTCGCCCACCACAAGCTGGAGGCGATGCTGGGCCTGTGCGACCTCACCGGCTGCCGCCGCCAGGCGCTGCTGGCCTATTTCGGCGAGACCCTGGAGCAGCCCTGTGGCAACTGCGACAACTGTCTCCATCCCCCGGCCACCTGGGACGCCACCGAGCCGGCCCGCATGGCCCTCTCCTGCGTCTACCGCACCGGCCAGCGCTTCGGCGTCAACTACCTGATCGACGTGCTGAAGGGCAAGCAGGACGAACGCATCCAGCGCAACCGCCACCACCGGCTCAGCACATTCGGCATCGGCGCTGCCCTCAGCGGACCGGACTGGCGCGGCATCTTCCGGCAGCTGATCTCCCTCGGCTACCTGGACATCGACCACGAGGGACACGGCGCGCTGCGTCTCACCGACCGCTGCCGGCCGCTGCTGCGCGGCGAGGAGACACTGCGGCTGCGGCGGCAGAGACGGCCGGAGAAGAGACCGGCCGCCGGCAGGGCCTCCGCCGTCGCCGGGCTGGACGAAGCCGACCGCCCCCTGTTCGAGGCCCTGCGCCGGCTGCGGCTGGAGCTGGCGCGGGAGCAGGGAGTGCCGCCCTATGTCATCTTCCACGACCGCACCCTGCGCGAGATGGCCGGCCACCGTCCCGCCTCCCGCGCCGAGCTGGAGACCATCAACGGTGTCGGTGCCAGCAAGCTGGAACGCTACGGCGACCGCTTCCTGGCGGCGATCCGGGAGTTCCCGGCCGCGCCCGGCGCGACGGCCGCGACACCCCTCAGTCCCTGATCCGCCAGGGCTCGTCCCTGCGCAGGTAGGCCAGCTCCTCGTCCGACAGGTCCACGTCGTCGTAGCCCGTGATCATCGGCTTGATGTGATCGATCGTCGAGTGGCCGGTGGTCAGCATATAGACGTGGACGATGACGAACACCACCATGGCGAAGGCGGTGGCGGTGTGCACATAGGCCACCCACTCCAGCTGGCTGTTGGTGAGGGGCCCGTTGGACCAGAGCCCATAGCTGAGATAGAGCAGCCCGGAGACCCAGATCAGCGGGAACAGGAACAGCTTCAGGGCGAGATAGGCCATCGCCTGCAGCGGGTTGTGCTTGCGCCAGAAATGCTTGCGGTAGGGGTGATCCCTGCCCTGGAAGATATCGAAGGCGTAGTAGCGCAGCACCGGCCAGAGTCCGTCAGTGGTCGGGAGGTAGTTGCGCCAGGTGCCGGTGGTCAGATGCCAGAAGATGGCGAACACCCAGAGCACGATCAGGCCGATGGCGGAGAGCACGTGGATATACACCGCATCGCTGAAATCTATCCAGGAATAGAACCCGTGGATGTTGAACCCCGTAAACAGCAGGGTGAAGATCAGGGCCATCTGGGTCCAGTGCCAGAAGCGCTCGAAGCGGTTGAATATTCTGACCTTGTGTATCGACATCAGTGTTTCCTCCTGGCCGCCAGCAGGATCCGGATCAGGCCATGTCCCAGCACCAGCAGCAGGGTGGCGAGGACCGCCAGCAGGCCGATCCGGTCGACCCAGACGTTGTGGTCCCGTCCCGGCATGTAGAACCCGGCGAGATTCTTCAGGCGCCCCTCCTTCGCATGGCACTCCCGGCAGCTCAGGGCCTCCTCCTTGGGTGCGACCATGTGGTTGATCGGCCAGTAGGAGTAGGTCTCGATGAAGCCGTACTCACCACTGTAGGGGATGTCGAACTGCTCCATCCCGTGGCGGATGGCGCGGGCGAAATCGTAGTTGCCCCAGAAGGCGTCCCTGTCGTTACCCCACAGGTGCATGTAGACCAGGGTATTGTTGCCCTTGTCGTAGGGCTGCCAGGTGTGCATGCGCTTGAACGGCCAGATGCGGGAGTCCGGGTCGTCGGCCGCTCCCTGGGGCGTGTTGATGTTGACCGGGCCGGCGGGATCGAAATGGGTGTCGATGGTGGTGTACCACATGGTGCCGTTGAACCAGCGGTAGACCGGCTTCACGTTCTCGCCGTATTTGAAGCTGCCCTTGATCGACTTGTAGGTGTGGCGCGGTTCCCCGTTGCCCTGGACATAGCCCTCCAGGCGAAACCCCTCGCCATTCTTCAGCCGGCCCGCGGTGCGCCAGTCCCAGTCGGTCTTGGTGGCGACGCCACCGCGCGCGAAGGCGGGGATGTGGCAGGTCTCACAGGCGATCCGGTCGGTATGGTCGTTCATCTTGATGCCGGTGAGGGTGAACGGATGCGGCTCCACCCCGTGGCAGCTCTCGCAGGTGGCGGTACTGCGCGGCATCCCCGGCTTGCCGGTGCCCTGGTCGTCCTTGGCCATCATCTCGTAGCGGCTGCCGGCCCATTCATGGCCCTGGCCGACATGGCAGATGACGCAGGAGAAGTTCTCGCCGTCCTCGCCCATGTGCACGTCCACCGACCGCTTGGGGTGGAACAGGACCGAAGAGAGATCACCGTGCTTCACATTGTCACCGCCACCACCATAGAAATGGCAGCTGCCGCAGTTGCTGCGCGCCGACAGGCCGACGCTCTGGGCCGACTTCACCCAGTCGATCGGCGGCTTGCCCTCGAACATCACCGCGCAGGCCTTGTTGCCCCTGGTGGGGGGCAGTTTGTAGTAGTCGCCGGTCGATTCGTGGCAGACCAGGCAGTCGATATTCTCCTGGTTGCTGAAGTCGTAGTTGCTGTCCTTCATGCCATAGCCGGCGTGGCACTGGGCGCACATTCCCTCGTTGCCCCGGGCATTGGTGCAGAAGTTGTTGACCAGGACGCTCTTGCCCAGGTGCTGGCCGGTCTTCGGATCGGTGTATTTCCAGGTCCAGTGCTTGTTGTGGATGAACTGCTCACCCGCCCTGTTGTGGCAGCCCAGGCACGCCCTGGTCACCTCGGGCCCGCTGGAGAACGGCCCCTGCAACTCCTTCAGCTTGCTGTGATCGGTGGTGGACTTGCTCGAGCGGCTGCCGTCGAGGGAGGTGACCGGCTTGTCGCGCGGCCCCTTGATGCCGATATCGCGGTATTCGGAAATACCCAGTTCCACCCCGCCTCCGGCGCCGTCGATGGGGGCGAGGGATCTCTCCCCGGTCGCCGCCACGGCGGCCGCCGGCGCGAGGATGGAGAACAGGACCATCCGGAGATGGCGCAGTGTCAGGAAACGGGAGATCAGTTGCCTCATCGGGCGTTCCTCCGGTGACTACTGAAACCCAAGACTGCAGGACAAGGGACAGGCCGTCGGCGACCGGTGTTCTGCTTCTTCTGATAGCGGCCGCAGGGACGAGGATCCACCACTGGGGGCAGATCATTTTTCATATAACACCAGATCCGGATTCCCGGCGCATTGATATATCTCTATTTCCCGGTGACATCCTGGGAAATGGACGTGGTCCACGGCCTCCATTTGGGGTATCTTCTGCTGCCCCAAAGCCGACAAACCGGAAGCCGATACGATGAGTACGCCCTTTGCCGCGATCCTGATGGGATCCGACTCCGATCTGCCGATCATGCAGACCACCATGGAGGTCCTGCGCCAGCTGGAGGTGCCGTTCGAGGCCCGGATCACCTCCGCCCACCGGACACCGGATGCCACCCATGCCTACGTCAAGGAGGCGGACGCGCGCGGCTGCGCCGTGTTCATATGCGCCGCCGGCCTGGCCGCCCACCTGGCGGGGGCGGTGGCGGGGCTGACCCTGAAGCCGGTGATCGGGATTCCGCTGGATGCCGGTCCGCTGCAGGGGATGGACTCCCTCTTCTCCACCGTGATGATGCCCGGCGGCATCCCGGTCGCCACCGTTGCGGTGGGCAAGCCGGGGGCCAAGAACGCGGGGTACCTGGCGGCCCAGATCATGGCCCTGGGTGATCCCGGGCTGGCCGCGCGGGTGCGGGCCGATCGCGAGGCCAACGCCGCCGCGGTGAGGGCAAAGGACGCCGAGCTGCAGCAGAAGCTGGCCGGCTGAGCCCTTGACGGCGGGCGATCTCCGTCGCTGGGGGCTTCCCCGGGCCATCCGCTGCCTGGAACGGGGGGAGCTGATCGCCTATCCCACAGAGGCGGTGTACGGCCTGGGATGCGATCCGCTGGACCGGCAGGCGGTGGCGCGGCTGCTGGCCCTGAAGCGGCGCCCGGTGAGCAAGGGGCTGATCCTGATCGCCGCCGATTTTCGGCAGCTGGCGCCCTACATCCGGCCCCTGCCGCCGCAGCGGATGGCCCCGGTCCTCGCCAGCTGGCCGGGACCCCACACCTGGCTGCTGCCGGCATCACCGGCGGTTCCGGAATGGCTGCGCGGGGCCCATTCCACCCTGGCGGTACGGGTCACCGCCCATCCCCTGGCCGCCGCCCTGTGCCGGGCCTGGGGCGGCCCCCTGGTCTCCACCAGCGCCAACCGGGCCGGGCAGCCACCGGCCACCTGCGCGCTGCGGGTACGATGCCTGTTCCACCCCCACCTGTGCTGTGTCCTGCCCGGGCCCACCGGCGGCCTGGAGCGGCCGACTCCGATCCGGGACGGGCGCAGCGGACGGCAGGTCAGGATCTGAAGACGGGGGATTCCGGTTGGCGCCGACACCCGGTCGCGACAGATTCGTCACACCCCCTTCGCGCCGGGGCGGCTCTCCTGCAGCCCCGTCCCCGGCAGCAGCGGCGCCCCCGCCGCGAACCCACCCGGTACCCACCACGGCCGGGGACGACCGGCAAAAAAAAACGGCCCATCGTCGGGATGGGCCGAAAGCGCTTCTTACGTCATAGCGCCGGAGGAGGATCGTCACATTCACACTTGGGATTCGATCTGGTTGACGGCACCGGCGCGGAATACTTTAGAATTTTTTCGCCGCGGCAGGACCGGTGGGCACTGAACCAGCCTGTTACCGCCATTTCGTCGCGGCCGGGACCCAGGAGTCCTGTCCCCCCACCGGGATGTCGGGCCGTTCCCCAGGAGCCTGTCGGACTCGATGCTGTTTCGCTGCAAGTCCCCGGATGGCGATCAAGTCCGACAGACTCCTAGTTGGCCGCCAGGTGGTCGGCGCCCCGCTGGCGGCCGTTCATGGCAGCCAGTTTGCGGATCAGGCCATCCACCCCTATTCTCCTGATCTCCTTGGAAAAGCTGTTGCGATAGTTGGTGATCAGGCTGATCCCGTCCACCTTCACGTCGTAGGCCAGCCAGCGTCCCTCGCGGCTGTGCATGGCGTAGGCCACCTCCACCGGATCGGCGCCCGGCCGGGTCACCTTTGCCCGCACCACCGCGCGCTTGCCGTCCTGCGACCGGCGTGACGGCAGGTAGCGGATCTCCCAGTCACCGAAGTCACTGAAGGCAGTGGCATAGGAGCGTACCAGCAGCTGCCGGAACTCGGCGATGAAACGCTGCCGCTGGTCGGGGGAGCTCCGCCGCCAGTACTTGCCGAGCACCAGTCGCGCCACCCGGTCATAGTCGACGTGGGGGGAAATGACCTCGTCCACCCCACGGTAGAGGGATTCGGGCTCCAGCGGTCGCTGCGCCCGGTCGCCGGCCAGCAGCTGGTAGAGCTCAGCGGAGATCCGTTCGACCACCTGCACCGGCGCTTCCGATTCATCCGCCAGCAGGCAGAACGGGGCCAGCAGCCCCAGCACCGCGATCGCCGCCGCGACCAGAAAAGAGTGTCCCTGTTTCCTGTTTTTCATTCAGCCATTGCCCTTTTTTGTTGTTGTTCCTTCACCGGACCGGACCGCCGGCCCACCTTCCACCCTATCGGGCAGAAGCGGAAAATCTGAACCTCCGGGATCAGCCGCCCACCAGCCCGGGAGCGTGCTGCTCCAGCCACTCCTCGATCCAGTGCGCCGGATGACTGCCGCTGAAGCGGCCCAGCTCCTCGCCGTGGTGGAACAGGATCACCGTCGGAAAACCGCGCAACCGGTAGTGGCCGGCCAGGCGCATGTTGTCGTCCACCTCCACCTTGGCCAGGCGCAGCCTGCCCCCGTAATCGGTCACCACCCGCTCCAGGGCCGGCGCCAGGGAGATGCAGGGAGAGCACCACTCGGCCCAGAAATCCACCAGGATCGGCCCCTCGCCGGAGGCCTCGATGACCCTCTCCCTGAAGCCATCCTCGTCCACGTCGAAAACATAGGGTGATGTGCTGGCCATGGGTGCCACCGCTCCGGTCGGTCGAGAACTGAATGATAGTATATTATCAATTGCTAACATTCAATATCCGTCCCTCCCCGTGGCGCACCCCACCTTGATCACCCAGGTCCGAGCCCGTACTCTCTGCGGTCTCCGACCATGCGCCCAGGAGCACAGCCATGACCCAGGACACCACCCGCTACCCCGCGACCCGCATGCGACGCATGCGCCGGGACGATTTCTCCCGCCGGCTGATGCGGGAGAACCGCCTCTCCGTCGACGACCTGATCTACCCGGTGTTCGTGCTCGAGGGGAGCGGCGAGCGCGAGCCGGTGGCGTCGATGCCGGGAGTGGAACGGATCAGTATCGACCTGCTGGTGGAAGAGGCGAAGCAGGTCCGTGCCCTCGGTATCCCGGCCATGGCCCTGTTCCCGGTCACGCCGCCCGAGGCCAAGTCGGAGGATGCGCGCGAGGCCTACAACCCGGACGGCCTGGCGCAGCGGGCGGTGCGCGCGATCAAGGAGGCGGCGCCGGAACTGGGGGTGATCACCGATGTCGCGCTGGACCCCTTCACCACCCATGGCCAGGACGGTCTGGTCGACGCCAGCGGCTACGTGATGAACGACGAGACGGTGGAGGTGCTGGTGCGCCAGGCCCTCTCCCACGCCGAGGCCGGGGCCGACGTGGTGGCCCCCTCGGACATGATGGACGGCCGCATCGGCGCCATCCGCCAGGCCCTGGAACGGGCCGGCCACATCCATACCCGCATCCTGGCCTATTCGGCCAAGTACGCCTCCAGTTTCTACGGCCCGTTCCGCGACGCGGTCGGCTCCGCCGCCAATCTGGGTGGCGGTGACAAGTACACCTACCAGATGGACCCGGCCAACTCGGACGAGGCGCTGCGCGAGGTGGCGCTGGACCTGGACGAGGGAGCGGACATGGTGATGGTGAAGCCCGGCATGCCCTACCTGGACATCGTGCGCCGGGTCAGGGAGCGCTTCGGTGCCCCCACCTACGTCTACCAGGTGAGCGGCGAGTACGCCATGCTCAAGGCGGCGGCCATGAACGGCTGGCTGGACGAACGGGCGGTGGTGATGGAGTCCCTGCTGTGCATCAAGCGTGCCGGCGCCGACGGCATCCTCACTTATTTCGCGCGCCAGGCGGCGCGCTGGCTGAACGAGGAGTAGGCGGGCGCCGACGCCCCCGGACTCCGGCCTGCGCCGGAATGACGGCCGGGACATGGCACCAGTCACGGAAATGAGAGACCGCTACGCCGTCATCGGCAATCCCATCGAGCACAGCAGGTCCCCCCTGATCCACCGCCTGTTCGCGGAGCAGACCGGCCAGGAGATGGAGTACGGCCGCATCCTGGGCGATCCGGAGCGTTTCGGGGAGCAGGTGCGGGAGTTTCTCCGCCATGGTGGACGGGGGCTGAACGTCACCGTCCCGTTCAAGGAGTCCGCCTTCCGGCTGGCGGACGAGCGCAGCGAACGGGCGGCGGCGGCCGGGGCGGTGAACACCCTGATCCTGCTGGACGACGGCCGGCTGCGCGGCGACAACACCGACGGCATCGGCCTGGTGCGCGACCTGTCCGTCAACCACGGCCTCTCCCTGGCCGGGAAACGGATTCTGCTGCTCGGCGCCGGCGGCGCCTCGCGCGGGGTCGCCCGGCCCCTGCTCGAGGCCGGGCCGGCGCAACTGGTGATCGCCAACCGTACCGCCGAACGGGCGCAGGCACTGGCGGCGGAGCTGGAGGGGCTGGGGCAGGTGCGCGGCATCGGCCTCGGGCCGCTGGCGGGGATGCGCTTCGATCTGGTGATCAACGGCACCGCCGCCGGCCTACAGGACCGGGTGCCCGACATCCCGGACGACCTGCTGCTGCCGGGGGGCTGGTGCTACGACATGATGTACTCCAGCGACGCCACCGCCTTCGTGCGCTGGGGCCGGGCCCATGGCGCCGCCCACGCCCTCGACGGGCTGGGCATGCTGGTGGAACAGGCGGCCGAATCCTTCTTTCTGTGGCGGGGGGTGCGGCCGCAGACGGGGCCGGTGATCGAGCGGCTGCGACGGGGCTGACCTGCCGCCCGAACGACCCGTCATCCCGGCGCAGGCCGGGATCCGGGACAGCGAAACCCGCCCCTGCCGGCCGCCGGCCGATGGCGATCAACAGGGCCGGTCAGTCCCCCCCGCCATCCCGGTAGCGCTGGGCCAGCCGGCGGTAGTTCTCCGCCGAGTAGAGAAAGAACTCCCGCTCCTTCGGGGTCAGCTCCCGCACCGGCCGCGCCGGCGAACCGCGCCACAGCCATCCCCCCTTCAGTACCTTGCCCGGCGCCACCAGGCTGCCGGCGGCCAGCACCACCTCGGGCTCCAGCACCGCCCCGTCCATCACCACCGCCGCCATCCCCACCAGGCAGCGGTCGCCGATCTCGCA
>DRKP01000185.1 GCA_011051715.1 Sedimenticola thiotaurini
AAATCAAATGACAGGCCGTGCTGTGCGCGCCCGCGGACTGCGTTGTCGAAACTGGCTGTAGAAGTGCTACAGCGGCGTTTCGACGCCTTGCCGCGAACGCGCACAGCACGGCTGAACACGATATATTAGGTTGCCGGGTTAATAGGTTGCCGGGTTAATAACCAAGGAGCAGGCACATGGCCCAACCCGAACAGACCACCTGGTTCGCCACCCTGTCCGACGTGCAGGAGAACCGGCTGGCAGGCCGGCTGAACCAGCCCGATGGCCGTTTCCCCACCCTCGAGATCGAGGGGCGGCAGGTCGCCGCCGGGCAGGTCGGCTCCTATGTCCTGATCGAGCAGCACGGAATCCGCCTGATCGGCATGGTGCTGCGCGCTTGGCAGGAGGAGCCGGCCGGCGGCGACCGGCGCGGCCTGCTGGAGATGATCCCCCTGGGCGAGCTGGACGACCAGGGGGACTTCCAGCGCGGTGTGGTGCGCTACCCGACACCGGGGGCCCGCATCCATGCGGTGCGGCGTACCGAGGTGGATGCCCTGTTCAGGAAATTCCGCGCCACCGGTTTCGAGCTGGGTTTTCTTCCATCGCTCCCCTCGGTCGATGTCTGCCTCGACCCCTCCACCCTGTTCGGCCGCCACCTCGCGGTACTGGGGCAGTCCGGTTCCGGCAAGTCGTGGAGCATCGCCAGCATGCTGCAGCGGACGGTGGAGATCATGCCGGATGCCCACATCATCCTGCTCGATCTGCATGGCGAGTACGTCTGGACCGACGACCAGGGCGTGCGCCACTCCGCCTTCGGTGACGGGAGCTACCGTTATCTGGACGCCCGGCAGCTGGAGATCCCCTACTGGCTGCTCACCTACGGCGAGCTGGTGGACCTGCTGATCGACCGTTCCGACGAGAAGGCATCGACCCAGATGGCGTTCCTGCGCGAGGTGCTGCTGGCGCTGCGGCGCAAGGGCAATCCACAGATGAAGGCGGAGCGGATCACCATCGACTCCCCGGTCTATTTCTCCCTGGCCGAACTGTTCCACCAGTTCAAGCGCGCCAACGAGCAGGTGACCGACTTCGGCAAGGTGAAGGGACCCCTTCACGGTCAGTTCGACGAGTTCCTGATCAAGCTCCAGGCCCGTTTCAACGACGTACGCTACGATTTTCTGTTCCGGCCGAAGCGGCGCCGCTCCTCCGACAGCCTGGTGGACCTGCTGCGCGACTTCGTCGGACTGCACAAACCGTCGCGCCAGATCACGGTGATCGATTTCAGCCCGGTGCCGTTCGACGTCCGTCCCACCGTCACCGCCCAGATCGGCCGGCTGGCATTCGAGTTCAACTACTGGAACCCGCGCTCGCGGGAGTTCCCCATCCTGCTGGTGTGCGAAGAGGCCCATTCCTACATCCCGCGCGGCAGTGGCGGGCAGTATGCGGACACCCGCCGTTCCATGGAGCGCATCGCCAAGGAGGGGCGCAAGTACGGCGTCGGCCTGGTGGTGGTGAGCCAGCGGCCCCACGAGCTTTCGGAGACGGTGCTGGCCCAGTGCGGCAACTTCATCTGCCTGCGGGTGACCAACCCGGACGACCAGCAGTACCTGCGCGAGCTGGTACCGGACTCGGAGGGTGGCCTGGTCAACATCCTCTCCACTCTCGGCCGCGGCGAGGCACTGGCGCTGGGCGAGGCGGTGCCGATTCCGACCCGGTTCCAGTTCTACCCCCCGGACCCGGCACCCAACAGCAGCGATATCGATTTCTACGGTCACTGGCAGGGTGGCGGGGAGGAGCTGGACGTGAACGCCATCGTCGACGCCTGGTGGCGCCAGCACCGCAGCTGACCTTGGTGCCAGTCCCCGGCCCGGGACAGGGGGGGATCATCCGGAGGTGTCAGGGGCGAATGCCCCCTGTCCCGTAGCAGCGGCGCCCCCTCCGCGAAGTGGCCGCAGACATTTGCTATAATCCAACGCTTTTTCGCATCCCGCCCGCCCTGTCGGGCCATCGACCTGGAGCAAGTCAATGTCCGCATCCGGTATCAAGAAAGTGGTGCTCGCCTACTCCGGCGGGCTGGACACCTCGATCATCGTCAAGTGGCTGCAGGACCAGTACCGGTGCGAGGTGGTGACCTTCACCGCCGACATCGGCCAGGGGGAGGAGGTGGAACCGGCCCGGGCCAAGGCAGAGGCGGCCGGGGTGAAGGAGATCTATATCGAGGATCTGCGCGAGGAGTTCGTGCGTGACTACGTCTACCCCATGTTCCGTGCCAATGCCGTCTACGAGGGGGAGTACCTGCTGGGCACCTCCATAGCCCGGCCGCTGATCGCCAAGCGGCTGGTGGAGATCGCCAACGAGACCGGCGCCGATGCCATCTCCCACGGCGCCACCGGCAAGGGCAACGACCAGGTGCGTTTCGAACTGGGCGCCTATGCGCTGAAGCCGGAGGTCCGGATCATCGCCCCCTGGCGCGAGTGGGATCTGCTGTCGCGGGAGAAGCTGATGGCCTATGCCGAGGCCCACGGCATTCCGGTGGAGCAGAAGCGGGAGGGGAGGAAGTCCCCCTATTCCATGGATGCCAACCTGCTGCACATCTCCTACGAGGGCTACGACCTGGAGGATCCCTGGACCGAGCCGTCGGAGGAGATGTGGCGCTGGACCGTCTCCCCGGAGCGGGCCCCCGACCGGCCGACCTATATCGAACTGGGCTACCGCAATGGCGATATCGTCGCCATCGACGGTGAAGAGATGTCACCGGCCACGGTGCTCGCCACCCTCAACCGCATCGGCGGCGAGAACGGTATCGGCCGCGACGACATCGTGGAGAACCGCTATGTCGGGATGAAGTCCCGCGGCTGCTACGAGACCCCCGGTGGCACCATCATGCTGAAGGCCCACCGGGCGATGGAGTCCCTCACCCTGGACCGGGAGGCGGCCCATCTGAAGGATGAGCTGATGCCGCGCTACGCCACCCTGGTCTACAACGGCTACTGGTGGAGCCCGGAACGGGAGATGCTGCAGGCGGCCATCGACCAGACCCAGTCGGTGGTCAACGGCACGGTGCGGCTGAAACTGTACAAGGGCAACGTCATCGTGGTGGGGCGCAGGTCCGAGACCGACAGCCTGTTCGACGAGTCCATCGCCACCTTCGAGGACGATGCCGGGGCCTACGACCAGAAGGATGCGGAGGGATTCATCCGGCTCAACGCCCTGCGACTGCGGGTCGCTGCCAAGCGCAAGGGGTAGACACCCGTTATCCCATTTGAAAAACAGGGGAATCGGGTCTACCCTTGAGCGCGTGGAGTCCAGCGATCCGACACAAGAGGCAGCCTGCCGGCCCAGAGTGGTGGTGAGCGCCTGCCTGCTCGGGGAGAAGGTCCGCTACGACGGCAGCGATCGCCGTCTGCCGTGGCTGACCGAGATCCTCTCCGGCCACTGTGGTTTGCAGTCCATCTGCCCCGAGGTGGAGGCTGGACTGGGTGTTCCCCGTCCCCCCGTGCGGTTGCTGCGGGAACCCACCGGTGAGATCCGGGTGCGGGGGGTGGACGACCCCTCCCTCGATGTCACCGACCGCCTGCAGGATGCCTGCCGCTCCCTGCTCGACCGCTTCGAAGGGGTGGATGGGGTCATCCTGAAGAGCCGCTCCCCCAGTTGCGCGGTGGACGACGCTCCCTGTCCCGGTCCGGGCGATGGGGAGGGGCGCTGTCCCGGCCTGTTCGCCCGGATGTGCCGGCAGCGCTATCCGGATCTGCCCCTCATCGACGAACGGGGGCTGGCATCGGAGGCGGGAAAGGTGGGGTTCCTGATCCAGGTGTTCCGCTACCGCTGCCGGCGCCTGCGGCCGTCGGCCGATCCTGCCGGCTGGCCTCTGCCTGGCAAGGCTTGAAGAAATCCGCCTTCTCCAGCGCCTGCCGACACTGCTGCGAACTGTAGGTGGGGCGGTCGGGGTCGCGGCTGGCCAGCCGCTCCTGGGTCTCCATCGCCAGCAGCTGGCGCGCCGGCGCACAGGCGGGCGCATCGGAGCATTGATCCCCCTCCCCGCAGACCCTGTCCACCAGCCGGGTGCAGGCGGTGGGTACGTCGCTCAGCACCTTGCGCTCACAACGGGCGAAATAGGCCTCGTTCTGCAATGCCTCGCGGCACTGGGCGGTGGTCTGGTTCGGTCCCTGGCTGCGGGTCTGCCACGCCTCGTCCCGCTCCAGCTGCATCAGCTGGCGCGCCGGTGAGCAGGCCGGCTGGTCGCTGCACTCCCCGTTGAATCCACACACCTTGATCACCAGCTCGACGCAGGCCGAACTGGCCGGTGCCTCCAGCTCGCCTTCCGGTTCCGGCGCCGGCGTGATCGGCGTCTGGTGACTGCCGGCACCGCTGATCACCACCCCGTTCTCGACGATGATCACCTTTCCGTTCTGCAGCCGGTAGGTGCCGTCCCACAACGGTGTCGAGCCCTTGTCGGTATAGAGGGTGGCGCGGTTGGTGTTCGGGTCCAGCGTCACCACGCCACCGCGTTGCAGGGTTCCGGTCCAGGTCTGGGCCGGCACCTGGGAAGGCAGGGCCAGGATGGTGAGCAGCAGGATGAGGGGCATGGATCGTTTCATGGCATCGGGATACGGATTGGTCGAACAGCGGGAGCTTGCCTGATTACCCCCGATCTGCAGCCATCTTGTTGCACGACCTTTGCAGAACCAGGTCAACCACAGAGACACAGAGCACATCGAGATCCGGGGCATGCTTCATTCCTTGACCAGAAAATTCTCTGTGGCTCCGTGGTCGGTCACTGTGGCAAATGATCCCTGTACAGCCGGTGCGCAGCTGAATTTCAGAAGTAACCGTGAAAGCTTATCAAAATGGCGACCGCCTGTCCGTGGACCTGGTCGCCCGATTCGAAAATGGGGCTCACCTGGATCCCCCATCCCCGCCCGGCTGCAGCCGGGCGGTCACCAGCTCCCGCAGCAGGCGGATGTGACCGGGCCGGTCGTTGAGGGCCGGGATGTAGTGGAACGACTCGCCGCCGGCGCGGAGGAACAGCTCCCGGTTCTCCTCGCCGATCTCCTCCAGGGTCTCCAGGCAGTCGGCGGGAAACCCGGGACAGATCACCTGTACCCGCTTCACCCCCTGATCAGGCCAGGCCCGCAGGGTCCCGTCGGTGTAGGGTCGGAGCCACTCCTGGCGCCCCATGCGTGACTGGAAGCTGCAGGCCCAGCGCTCCGGTGGCAGCCCCAGTTCCCGCGCCAGGTC
Source organism: Sedimenticola thiotaurini (assembly GCA_011051715.1). GTDB lineage: Bacteria > Pseudomonadota > Gammaproteobacteria > Chromatiales > Chromatiaceae > HyVt-443. The sequence continues at coordinate 5,215 of DRKP01000185.1, forward strand.
CGCCGCCGTCTGCCGGCACTGCTCCGGATAGGGGTCGCCCGCCTCGGCATACGCCTTCGGAATGCCGTGGAACGAGATCAGCAGCCGGTCCGGTTCCCCCTGCTGCTGCCAGCTCTCGCGCACACTGTCGGCCAGCGCCCGGATATAGGCCGGATGGCGGTGGTAGTGGGTGACGAACAGCAGTTCCGGGAGCCAGCGCCAGCCCCGCAGCACCCGGCTCACCTCGTCGAAGGTGGAGGCGGTGGTGGTGGCGGAATACTGGGGATAGAGGGGGAGTACCAGGATGCGGCGGGCGTTTGCCCGGCGCAGGCGCTCCAGGCCGTCGGCAATGGAGGGATTGCCGTAACGCATGGCCAGCTCCACCCGCCAGGGCCCGCCACCGGATCGCTCCAGCTCCCCCTGCAGGGCGTCGGCCTGGCGGCGGGAGAACCGCAGCAGCGGCGATCCTTCGGCGGTCCATATTCGTTCATAGCTGCGCGCGGAGCGGGACGGGCGGATGCGCAGGATGGCCAGGTTGAGGATCAGCCACCAGGGCAGGCGTGGCATCTCCACCACCCGCGGATCACCGAGGAACTGCTTCAGATAGCGCCTCACGTCGGCCACCGAGGTGGAGTCCGGGGTCCCCAGATTGGTCAGCAGGATGCCGGTGCAGGCTGGTGGCTGGTCGCCCGGAAAGGGGCCTTGGTAACGCATGGAGGGGCCTCGTGGCTGCGGTCTGGGGGCATTCTACCGAAAACCCCTTCCCGATCATCCCCAATCTTCGGCCATTGCGTCACGCTGCCAGGCAGTGCACTCGTTTGTAGGCCGAATGAACCACAGAGGCACAGAGGCACAGAGGCACAGAGGCACAGAGGCACAGAGGCACAGAGGCACAGAGGTACAGAGATACAGATGTGCAGAGTGTGGGGGAAACCCATACGTCATTCCGGCGCAGGCCGGAATCCATTCCAGTCGTGCCCCTGGATCCCGGCCTGCGCCGGGATGACGGTTATTGTTGCTCCGGGATGGACTTCCGTGCTGTCGCTGATACCCATGGCAGAACACCGCTGCCGATGATCGCCAGCGCAGCCGGAGGCAGGCAGGGTTTCGGAGCAATCGGCAGCCGCTTTTCCTGTGGACGTGAAATGAACCGCGGATGGCGCGGGTCCTGTTGCAGCAGGGGACGATCGAGAGGAGGCGTGCGATGAGGATCACCGGCTGGCTGGCGGGACTGACACTGGCGATGGTAGCGACGGGTGCCGGGGCCGCGCTCTATCCGTCCAATCCCACGGTCGACGAAGACGCCTGGTTCGTCAGCGGTGACGGCCTGAGCCGGTTCGACCGGGCCAGCGGGCGACGGCAGTGGCGCGTGCTGGCCGGCGAGCCGGTGAGCGATCCGGTACGACTGGGCGGCAGGCTTCTGGTCACTGCCGTCGGCCGGTTGATCGCGGTCGATGCCGCCAGCGGCCGGACGGAGTGGATCCGGCCACTGGCGGACGATCCGTTCGCCCCGGTGGTGGCCGGTGGACGGATCCTCCTGGCCTCCCGCGAAGGGAGGCTGACCGCCCTCTCCCTGGGACAGGGCCGGACCCTGTGGTCGGTGCGGCCCGGGCGGGGATGGATCTACCCCCCGGCGGTACAGCCGGGGCGCCTGGTCACCGGCGGACAGGACGGCGTGGTATGGGCCCTGGATCCGGCCGATGGATCGATCCTCTGGCGCACGCCCCTGGAGCAGGAGCTGGTCTACGCACCCCGGGCACTGGACCGCCACCGGCTGGTGGTCACCACCTTCTCCGGCGCCGTGACCGCGCTGGATGGCGCAACCGGCCGGCAGCTGTGGACGCAGCGGTTTCCGGCCCCCAGCCTGCGGGCGTTTCCGCTGGCCGGTCTCCTGCTGCTGCCCGGGATGGACGGGGTGTTGCGGGCGCTGGATCCGGCCGACGGCCACCTGCGCTGGAGCTACGACGCCGGTGCGCGGCTGCTGCCGACGCTGTCGGCCGACGCCGCCCGGGTGCTGGTCTCGACCGGTGAGGGGGAGCAGATCCTGCTGCGGATCGCCGACGGGGGCCTGATCGCGCGGTACCGTTCGTCCGGGGAACCGGTGGCGGCGCGTCTGCTCGACGATGGCGGCCTGGCCCTGTTCGTGCAGCGGCGAAATGAACCGGGATCGGGTCCGGTCCTGGTATACGCGGGTCGCCGCTGAGCGGCCGACCGATCCATGACAATCGAGGAGAAGCGAGGATGACGAGGATGAAAGCAGTGATGAAACCGGCGGTCGCTGCCGCCTGCCTGGCGGCGGCCGGGGCCGCCTTCGCGGCGCCCTTCGGCGGTGCCGGTGACCTGAGCTATGCCGGCAGGCTGTGGTCTGCCCTGAAGGCGGACGGGCTGGTCGGCAAGGGCGCCATCATGTCGGCCCCCTACACCGGCGTCCATCCGCATGGCGCGATTCTCGACACCATCGACGCCAGGGCCACCGTGGACGGCAAGACCAACGTGGTCATCATCAAGCGCAACTACGGCGGCAAGGGGGTGAGCAAGCAGGCGGTGGCCAACGATCCCGACAAGTGGCTGAAGGCGGTGACCGTGATGTACAAGCGTGCCGGCTACGATCCGGAAGACAGGGACTGGTTCTGGGTCAAGTACGCCCCCGACGGCTCGGTGATGAAGAACCCCAAGGGCATGTCCCTGGCCGGCAAGGTGGCCAAGGGCGCGCCCAAGGGGTGCATCTCCTGCCACAAGGCCGCGCCCGGGGGGGATTTCGTCTATAACCATGATCGATACAGATAGGGCCGAGGAACTACAGGGCCGAGGGCAGAGGAAATACAGGGCCGAGGGTAGAGGAACTACAGGGCCGAGGGCAGAGGAACTACAGGGCCGAGGGCAGAGGAAATACAGGGCCGAGGGTAGAGGAACTACAGGGCCGAGGGCAGAGAAGACACGGTTCGGGAGGAGGTGGATGTGACAGGCGGTCGGTGACGGGTTGAAAGTGGAAAAGGCACTTGACACCGGTGACCACGAAATCACATGTTGTCAGCCCTCAGCCCTCAGCCCTCAGCCCTCAGCCCTCAGCCCTCAGCCCTCAGCCCTCAGCCCTCAGCCCTCAGCCCTC
>DRKP01000186.1 GCA_011051715.1 Sedimenticola thiotaurini
ATCCAGGCAGTAGCTGTCGTCCACGTCGACGAACACCGGTCGGGCACCGCAATGGATGATGGGCTCGACGGTGGGGAAGGCGGTGTGGGAGGGGACGATCACCTCGTCGCCCTCACCCAGCTCCATCACCTGCAGCAGCAACAGCATGGCGGCGGTCCAGGAGGAGGAGAGGACCGCATGACGGGTGCCGGTGAATTCCGCCAGCTCCTCCTCGAAGGCGCGACACTCGGGGCCGAGGATGTACTGGCCGGAGTTCAGGGCACGCGCCCCCGCCTCACGGATCTCGTCGTTGAGGAAGACTTTGGAGAGTGGAATCTGGACCATGGAACGGAGCCTGCTGGATGTGGCGCGCATATGATAGGGCATGCCCTGCCACGAGACAAAAGACGGGGCGGGAAAACGACGAACCCCCGCTGCCGGGGGTTCGCCACCGGGCCCCGTCGGCGGACGGGATCAGAAGGGGATATCGTCGTCGAAGTCGCCGCCGCCCGAGGCGGGGGCGGTGGAGGCGGGCGCCTCGGCCCCACCACCGGCAAAGGATCCGCCGCCACCCCCGCCGCCCCCGCGGCTGTCCAGCATCTGCATCTGGTCGGCGACGATCTCGGTGGTATAGCGGTCCTGGCCGTTCTGATCCTGCCACTTGCGGGTCTGCAGACGACCTTCGACATAGATCTTGGAGCCCTTCTTCAGGTACTCGCCGGCGATCTCGGCCAGGCGCCGGAAGAAGACCACCCGGTGCCATTCGGTGCGTTCCTGGGTCTCGCCGCTGTTCTTGTCCTTCCACGATTCCGACGTGGCCAGGGTGACGTTGGCCACCGCATTGCCGTTGGGCATGTAGCGGACCTCGGGGTCCTTGCCCAGATTGCCGATCAGGATGACTTTGTTGACGCCTCTGCTGGCCATGTTTCCTCCTGGTAGTGGTATCGCCGCCCCCTTCCCTGGGGGCGGTTGAAGATGATCGAACGTGTGGCCCCCGGAACAGGCAACGGGCCGCCTCATGCACCAGCATCGGACGGTCGTGTACGGCGTTTCACGGGGGACCTAAATGCGCCGACAAGTCTACCCGTCTGCGGCGGAAAATGCATCCAGCGCGTCGAAGTCGACCTGCTTCGGATCCACCTTCAGGTAGGCCACCCCCTCCTCCGCCACCACGAAGGCATCGCCGACCCCCTGCATCGCCAGCAGCCGCCGCTGCAGTTCCTCCGCCTGTGCCGCCTCCATCACCCCCACCCTCAGCAGGTGGGAGTTGAGATAGCTGGGCGGGGTCATGCGCCAGGCCAGCAGCAGCCACAGGGCCATGCCGGCGGCCACCAGCCAGTAGACGCCGTTGAGGCCGTAACGGGCATGCATCCAGCCGCCGATGACGCCACCGATGAAGGCGCCGAGGAACTGGGAGGTGGAGTAGACGCCCATCGCCGTCCCCTTGCTCTCGGCCGGTGCCATCTTCGCCACCAGCGAGGGGAGGGTCGCCTCCAGCACGTTGAAGGCGGTGAAGTAGAGCAGCAGCGCCAGGCCGATGCCCCACGGCGAGCGGTGGAAGGCGATGAATCCGAACTGGGCCAGCACCAGGGCGGCGATGGCACCGAGGAACACCGGCTTCATCTTGCGCCGGTTCTCGGCGATCACCACGAACGGAATCATCAGCACGATGGCCAGCAGCAGGGCCGGCAGGTAGACCAGCCAGTGATCGGCACTGGCCAGGCCGGCCCAGTCCCGCAACGCCAGGGGCAGGGCCAGGAACACCGCGGTCAGGCCCATGTGCAGGCTCAGGATACCGAAGTCGAGCCGCAGCAGGTCCGGATTGGCCAGCACCCGGCCGAACTGCCCCGGTACCGGTTCCGTGTCACGGTGGAAATGGCTCTCCCGGGGATTGGGCACCAGGTAGAGCGTGATTCCCACTCCGGCCAGGGCCAGTACCGCGGTGAGCCAGAAGATGCCGGGGACCCCGATCCAGGTGTTCAGCATGGGGCCGAGGATCAGGGACACGGCGAAGGCGAGGCCGATGCTCATGCCGATCACCGCCATCGCCTTCATCCGGTTCTGCTCCCGGGTCAGGTCGGCGGCCAGGGCCATCACCGCAGCGGCGATGGCGCCGCTGCCCTGGATCGCCCGGCCCAGGATCACACCCCAGATGGAGTCCGCCTGGGCGGCGATGACGCTGCCGAAGGCGAACAGGATCAGGCCGCCGATGATCACCGGCTTGCGCCCGATGCGGTCCGACAGCATGCCGAACGGGATCTGCAGCGCCGCCTGGGTCAGGCCGTAGATACCGATGGCCATGCCGACCAGCACCGGCGTCACGTCTGCGAGGTGCTCGGCATAGAGGGCGAATACGGGCAGGATCAGGAACAGCCCGAGCATGCGCAGGGAGAAGATCCCCGCCAGGGAGAATGCGGCCCGAGACTCCAGCGGCGACAGACCGCTGCCGGATGGATTCTGTTGTCTGCTCACGGATATTCCTTGGGTTCGAAAAAGCCGCCAGTGTGACCGGGTGCCGACGGCCTGTCATTGATATCTTCCGGTCCGGTGGACACCCGGGGGAGGAAACACGGGACCCACGGGGTGGCGCCCGCCCGGCCCGGATCGGGCACCGGGCGGTGGCTTTGTGCCGTCTCCACAAGACGGCGTATAGTATCAGGTTCGCTCAATTGCCGGTACGCAGATGGACACCATCAAGATACGGGGCGCCCGCACCCACAACCTGAAGAACATCGACCTGGATCTGCCGCGGGACCGGCTGATCGTGATCACCGGCCTGTCCGGCTCGGGCAAGTCGTCCCTCGCCTTCGACACCATCTACGCCGAGGGCCAGCGGCGCTATGTGGAGTCCCTCTCCGCCTACGCCCGCCAGTTCCTGTCGATGATGGAGAAGCCGGACCTGGACCATATCGAGGGGCTGTCCCCGGCCATCTCCATCGAGCAGAAGACCACCTCCCACAACCCCCGCTCCACCGTCGGCACCATCACCGAGATCTACGACTACCTGCGTCTGCTGTTCGCCCGCGCCGGCACCCCGCGCTGCCCCGAGCACGATCTGCCGCTGGAGGCCCAGACCGTGAGCCAGATGGTGGACCAGGTGCTGGCCCTGCCCGAGGGCACCCGCCTGATGCTGCTGGCGCCGGTGGTCTCCGAGCGCAAGGGGGAGCACCACAAGCTGCTGGCGGAACTCAATGCCCAGGGCTTCATCCGCGCCCGCATCGACGGTGAGATCCACGAGCTGGACCAGCCGCCGGAGCTGGAGCTGAACCGCAAGCACAGCATCGAGGCGGTGGTGGACCGGTTCAGGGTGCGCGCCGACCTGGGACTGCGGCTGGCGGAGTCCTTCGAGACCGCCCTGCGCCTCTCCGGCGGCCTGGCCCGCATCGCCTGGATGGACGAGCCGGAGAGGGCGGACCTGGTGTTCTCTGCCAACTTCGCCTGCCCGGTGTGCGGCTACAGCCTGGAGGAGCTGGAGCCGCGGCTGTTCTCGTTCAACAACCCGGTCGGGGCCTGCCCCACCTGCGACGGTCTCGGGGTGGAGCAGTTCTTCGATCCCGAGCGGGTGGTGGCCCATCCCCACCTGAGCCTGGCCGGCGGCGCCATCCGCGGCTGGGACCGGCGCAACGCCTACTATTTCTCCCTGATCCGCTCCCTCGGCCGTCACTATGGATTCGACGTGGAGACGCCGTGGGAGGAGCTGCCGAAGAAGGTGCGGAACCGGATCCTCTACGGCAGCGGCCGGGAGGCGATCCGGATCACCTATTTCAACGAACGGGGCGGACGCAGCACCCGCACCCAGCCGTTCGAGGGCATCATCCGCAACATGGAGCGGCGCTACCGGGAGACCGAATCCAACGCCGTGCGCGAGGAGCTGGCCCGCTACATCTCCACCCACCCCTGCCCCGACTGCGGCGGCACCCGCCTCAACCAGGCGGCGCGCCACGTCTTCATCGACGGCCGCAACCTGCCCGCCCTCACCGCCCTGCCCATCGGCCAGGCGCTCTCCTTCTTCGAGCAGCTGAAGCTGCCCGGCAAACGCGGCCGGATCGCGGCCAAGGTGGTGAAGGAGGTCTCCCAGCGCCTCGGCTTCCTGGTCAACGTGGGCCTGGACTACCTGACCCTGGACCGCAGCGCCGAGACCCTCTCCGGTGGCGAGGCCCAGCGCATCCGCCTGGCCAGCCAGATCGGCGCCGGGCTGGTGGGGGTGATGTACGTGCTGGACGAACCCTCGATCGGCCTGCATCAGCGCGACAACGACCGCCTGCTGGCCACGCTCACCTACCTGCGCGACCTGGGCAACACGGTGATCGTGGTGGAGCACGACGAGGAGGCGATCCGCAGTGCCGACCACGTGGTCGACATCGGCCCCGGCGCCGGTGTCCACGGTGGCCGCATCGTGGCCGAGGGGACGGCAGAGCAGATCGCCACGGTGGCGGACTCCCTCACCGGACGCTATCTGGCCGGGGAACTGGGCATCGAAGTCCCGGCACGCCTGCCGGTGACCGGGGACCAGGCCTGGCTGCGCCTGCTGGGCGCACGCGGCAACAACCTGAAACAGGTGGACCTGGAACTGCCCCTGGGTCGCTTCACCTGCATCACCGGCGTCTCCGGTTCGGGCAAGTCGACCCTGGTCAACGATACCCTCTACCCGCTGGCCGCCGCCACTTTGAACGCGGCCAACCGGGATGCCGCCCCCTACCGGGAGATCCAGGGGCTGGAGCAGCTGGACAAGGTGGTGGACATCGACCAGAGCCCCATCGGCCGCACGCCCCGCTCCAACCCGGCCACCTATACCGGCCTGTTCACTCCCATCCGTGAACTGTTCGCCGGCACCCCCGAGGCCCGCTCGCGCGGCTACACCCCCGGCCGCTTCAGTTTCAACGTCAAGGGCGGGCGCTGCGAGGCGTGTCGCGGTGACGGCGTGATCAAGGTGGAGATGCACTTCCTGCCGGACATCTACGTCCAGTGCGACGTCTGCAAGGGCAAGCGCTACAACCGCGAGACCCTGGAGATCAGGTACAAGGGACTCAGCATCGACCAGGTACTCGACCTGACCATCGAGGACGCCCTCGGGTTCTTCGCCGCCATCCCGGCGGTGAAACGCAAGCTGCAGACGCTGATGGACGTGGGCCTCGCCTATATCAAGCTGGGGCAGAATGCCACCACCCTCTCCGGCGGCGAGGCCCAGCGGGTGAAGCTGTCCCGGGAGCTGTCCAAGCGGGACACCGGCCGCACCCTCTACATCCTCGACGAACCCACCACCGGTCTCCATTTCCACGATGTAAAGCACCTGCTGGCGGTGCTGCACCGGCTGCGCGACCACGGCAACACGGTGGTGGTGATCGAGCACAACCTGGACGTGATCAAGACCGCCGACTGGATCGTCGACCTGGGCCCGGAAGGGGGGGACAGGGGCGGCGAGATCATCGCCCGGGGGACGCCGGAAGAGGTGGCGCAGAACCCCGCCTCCTATACCGGTCAGTACCTGCAGCGGATTCTGGGGAAAGACGAATAACAGGAAACTTCAGGTCGGCGCCGCACCCCGGAGTACTGATCGTGGAACTCTACCCATCGTGCGGAGGGCGCGTCCGGGTGGGTGTTTCGGGCCTTCGGTGTCGGCCTTGCATGGCATGGTTCTTTGAAACGGTACCGGTGGAAGGCCTCCACAGGCGGCCCGAAACACCCACCCGGACGCGCTCGAATGAAGGGGGGATTCAACCCGGCCCTCCGGGTATCGCCGCCATACCATGTTCCGGGGCATCTGCCGCTGTTCGCCGTGCCTTCGGTGTCGTCCCTGAGGCATTGGAGTACTGTTCAGGGGCGAGGGGAGGGCCTCCACAGGCGGCCCGGCGAACAGCGGCAGATGCCCTCCCCCCTCTTCTGCATGATCACCCCTGTAGTCCGACAGCGGAACCGACTGTCAGCCCAAGGGTGACATCGGCGCGCCCCCGGTTGACGGCGATCTCCAGCAGTCCCAGGGAGTTTTCGTACCAGAACGCGGTACCGGCCGGGACCTCGCCGAAGGTACGGGCGTGGCCGATCCTCTTCCCTGCCACCATCAGTGACCGGGATCTGTCTACTGTATCGGCGGGCAGGCCGGTACAGGCATTGCCGTAGGGATCGATATAGATCACCTCGGCCAGGCGGTCGGGCCAGTCCAGGCCGACGATGGAATCCAGCGGATGGGTTTCCACCTTCTGGCCGCTGGCCACCCGGGCGGCCACCGGTGCAAACAGGTCCCGCCCGTGGAAGCTGGCCGACAAGTGTTCCGGTCTCCACTCAACCGCGGCCATGGCCAGCTCCCGCCCCTGCGCGGCCACGCGGGAGAACAGGCCGTTGTCGGGACCGACGAACCAGTGCCGGTCCACCCGCAGCAGCAGCGGCAGGCGGTCCCCGCCCACCCCGGGGTCGACCACGCCGAGAAACAGGGTTGGAAGCGCAGCCTGGCGCACCAGTGCCGCCAGCAGATAGGCAGCAGCACGGGGCTCGAAGGCGGGTGCGTCGCTCTGCAGCCGGACGACGGGTACGTCGATGCCGGCCTGGTGCAGGACCATCTCCATCTGCCCGAGATAGGGACCGGCCTCACCGAAGTCGGTGAACAGGGCGATGCACTGGGGGTACGGGGACTGTTCGACCATGCCGATGCTCCCGACGAACCAGGGTTTGTTCAGGATATTCCCGACGTCTTTGCGGGAAAAGATCTCCGCCAGACGAAAAAACCGGGCAAGGCCCGGTTTATCGTGTTCCGTCTGGGCAGACTGCGTGCCCTATTCGACCTCCACCGCCTCGTCCTCTTCAGGCAGCGGACGGTCCACCAGTTCCACGAAGGCCATGGGGGCCTTGTCACCGGGACGGTAGCCGCACTTGAGGATGCGAAGATAACCACCGGGGCGGTCCTGGTAGCGGGGACCGATCTCGCCGAACAGCTTGCCCACCACCTCCTTGTCGCGCAGACGCGAGAAGGCCAGGCGGCGCTTGGCGACACTGTCGCTCTTGCCCATGGTGATGATCGGCTCTGCCACGCGGCGCAGCTCTTTCGCCTTCGGCAGGGTGGTCTTGATCAACTCATGACGCAACAGGGAACAGGTCATGTTACGGAACATGGCCTTGCGGTGTGCGCTGTCACGGTTGAGTTGCCGTCCGGATTTGCGGTGACGCATGGATCGACTTCCTTAAATTGGTTGATAACAGAAATTCTTCGCCCGACACCGGGGTCCGGTCAGTGGACGCTGCCTTCCTCGATCCCTTCCGGCGGCCAGTTCTCCAGCCGCATGCCCAGGGAGAGGCCACGGGTGGCCAGCACGTCCTTGATCTCGGTCAGCGACTTCTTGCCCAGGTTCGGGGTCTTCAGCAACTCCACCTCGGTGCGCTGGATCAGGTCGCCGATGAGAAAGATGTTCTCCGCCTTCAGGCAGTTGGCGGAACGGACGGTCAGTTCCAGATCATCCACCGGACGCAGCAGGATCGGGTCGATGGCCGGCGCGCTCTCCCCCTTGTCGGTGTCTTCGGGGCCGCCGGGCTCGAGCATGACGAAGGCCGACAGCTGGTCCTGCAGGATGGTGGCGGCGCGCTTGATCGCCTCTTCCGGGTCGATGGTGCCGTTGGTCTCGATGTCGATCACCAGGCGATCCAGATCCGTGCGCTGCTCCACGCGGGCCGCCTCGACGGCGTAGGCCACGCGCCGGATCGGCGAGAACGAGGCGTCCAGGGTCAGGCTGCCGATGGGCCGGTCCTCGGCGCTGTCGGCCCGGACCGTGGAGGGCTGATAACCCAGCCCCTTGGCGATCTTCAGGGTCATGTTGAGCTCGCCGTCCTTGGTCAGGTTGGCGATGACGTGATCCGGATTGGCGATCTCGATGTCGTGATCCAGGGTGATGTCACTGGCCAGGACCGGGCCCTGCCCCTTCTTCTTCAGGGTCAGGGTGGCCTCGTCGCGTGCGTGCATGATCACCGCCAGCTCCTTCAGGTTGAGCAGGATCTCCAGCACGTCCTCCTGCACGCCCTCGATACTGGTGTACTCGTGCAGAACGCCCTCGATCTCCACCTCGACCACGGCACAGCCGGGCATGGAGGAGAGCAGGATACGCCGCAGCGCATTGCCCAGCGTGTGGCCGAAGCCCCGTTCCATGGGCTCCAGGGAAACCTTCGCGTGCCGTTCAGAGATGGTCTGAACGTTGACCAGGCGTGGCTTCAGAAAATCGGTGACGAACTCCGGCATTCTCTTACCCTATCCTTTATTTGGAGTACAGCTCGACTACCAGCTGCTCGTTGATTTCCGCCGGCAGCTCGGAACGATCCGGCAGCCGCTTGAAGGTGCCGGACATGCCCTTGGTGTCCACCTCGATCCAGTCGACGAAGCCATACTGCTCTGCCAGGGAGAGGGAGCTCTGGATGCGCACCTGCTTGCGCGCCTTCTCCCGGACCGTGACCACGTCCTCGGCCTGCACCTGGTAGGAGGGCACATTGACCACCTTGCCGTTGACCTCGATCGCCTTGTGGCTGACCAGCTGGCGCGCCTCGGAACGGGTGCTGCCGAATCCCATGCGATAGACCACGTTGTCGAGACGCTGCTCCAGCATCCGGAACAGATTGTCGCCGGTGGCACCCTTGGCCTGGGCGGCCTTCTTGTAGTAGTTGCGGAACTGCTTCTCCATGATGCCGTACATACGGCGCATCTTCTGCTTTTCCCGCAGCTGCAGGCCGTAGTCGGAGAGGCGGCGGCGGCGGTCGCTGGACTGCCCCGGCTGCTTCTCCATGTTGCACTTGGAGTCAATGGAACGCACACGGCTCTTGAGGAAGAGATCCGTTCCTTCGCGCCGACTCAGCTTACACTTGGGTCCGATATACCTAGCCATCTTCTCTATAACTCCAAATCAGACGCGACGTTTCTTGGGGGGACGGCAGCCGTTGTGCGGAATCGGCGTCACATCGACGATACTGGTGATCTTGAAACCGGCGTTGTTCAGTGCCCGCACAGCCGACTCGCGGCCGGGGCCGGGGCCCTTGACGTTGACGTCCAGGGTCTTGACCCCGTACTCCTTGGCCGCCTCACCGGCACGGTCCGCGGCCACCTGGGCGGCGAACGGAGTGCTCTTGCGCGAACCACGGAAACCCGACCCGCCGGCGGTCGCCCACGAGAGCACATTGCCCTGGCGATCGGAGATTGTGATGATGGTATTGTTGAACGAGGCGTGGATATGGGCCACGCCGTCGGTCACCGTCTTCTTGACCTTTTTCCGCGAACGGCTGGTTGGTTTTGCCATTAGTCTGTTCCTGCGAACGCTCTGTACTCAACGATTCTTGCCGAATGCCGGCAACCGGTGTTATCTCTTGATCGGACGCCGCGGACCCTTGCGGGTACGGGCATTGGTCTGGGTCCGCTGGCCCCGTACCGGCAGGCCACGGCGATGGCGGATACCCCGGTTGCAGCCCAGGTCCATCAGGCGCTTGATGTTCATGGAGATCTCCCGGCGCAGGTCGCCTTCCACCGTGAACTTCGCCACCTCCGCGCGCAGCCGGTCGACCTCTTCCTCGCTCAGCTCCTGGATCTTGCGGTCACGCGGCACACCCGCGGCCTCGCAGATGCCGGCGGCGCGGGTCGGACCGATACCATAGATCGCGGTCAGCGCTATCACGGCGTGCTTGCGATCGGGAATATTGACGCCTGCTATACGGGCCATCGGGTCACTCCTGAATCAGAAATTGCTATCCACATCACGCGCGGAAAACGCGTAACTATATCTGGATTATGGTTTTCAATCAAGCGCTTTTCGGTCTGAACGACTCAGCCCTGGCGCTGCTTGTGCTTGGGATCCTTGCAGATCACCCGAACCACGCCGTTGCGGCGGATGATCTTGCAGTTGCGGCAGATCCGCTTCACCGATGCCCGTACTTTCATGACGATCTCTCCAAATACCTCGAATGCTCGATGTTGAACCGGTGGACCGGATTCAGCGCAACAGTCCGGCGCCGCCGCTGCCTTTCAGGTTCGCCTTCTTCATCAGCCCCTCGTACTGGTGGGACATGATGTGGGCCTGTACCTGGGCCATGAAATCCATCACCACCACCACGATGATCAGCAGTGAGGTGCCACCGAAATAGAACGGCACGTTCCAGCCCACGATCAGGAACTCCGGCAGCAGGCTGACGGCGGTGATGTAGGCGGCACCCGCGAGGGTCAGCCGCGACATCACTTTGTCGATATAGCGCGCGGTCTGTTCACCCGGCCGGTAGCCGGGAATGAAGGCACCGGAACGCTTCAGATTGTCCGCGGTCTCCTTCGAATTGAACACCAGCGCGGTGTAGAAAAAGCAGAAGAAGACGATCGCCACCGCATACAGGATCACGTACAGCGGCTCTCCCGGCGACAGCTTGGCCACGATGTCCTGCAGCCAGCGCATGTTCTCCTGGGTCCCGATCCACTGACCCAGGGTCGAGGGGAACAGGATGATGCTGGAGGCGAAGATGGGCGGGATCACCCCGGCCATGTTCAGCTTCAGCGGCAGAAAGCTGGACTGGGCGGCAAACATCTTGCGCCCCTGCTGCCGCTTGGCATAGTTCACCGTGATGCGGCGCTGGCCACGCTCGACGAACACCACGAAGGCGGTCACGGCTATCGCCAGGATGAACAGGGTCAGCACCGTGATCGGACTCATCTCTCCGGTGCGCACCAGTTCCAGGGTGCTGCCGATGGCGCTGGGCAGCCCGGCCACGATTCCCGCGAAGATGATCAGCGAGATGCCGTTGCCCAGCCCCCGTTCGGTGATCTGCTCACCCAGCCACATCAGGAACATGGTCCCGGTGACCAGCGACACGGTCGCGGTGAAGATGAAACCCGGACCGCTCTGCACCACCACGTTCATTCCGCCCGCCTGCTGCCCCTGCAGCGCCATGGAGATGCCGATGGCCTGAAAGGTGGCCAGCGCCACGGTGCCGTAGCGGGTGTACTGGGTGATCTTGCGCCGGCCCGCCTCACCCTCTTTCTTCAGTTGTTCCAGCTTCGGCATCACCGCTGCCATCAACTGCATGATGATGGACGCGGAGATGTAGGGCATGATGCCGAGAGCGAACAGGCTGGCCCGCTTCAAAGCACCGCCCGAGAACATGTTGAACATGTCCAGGATGGTTCCCTGCTGCTGATCGAACAGGGCCGCCAGGGCGGCCGGGTTCACCCCCGGCACCGGGATGAAGGTGCCGATCCGGAACACCAGCAAGGCACCGGCGACGAACAGCAGCCGGTTGCGCAGCTCGGTCAGCTTGCCACCGCCGAGACCCGCTCCTTTCATGCCAAGCCCGGCCATTTAGTCCTCGATCTGCCCACCGGCAGCGAGGATCGCCTCGCGGGCGCCCCTGGTGGCGGCGACACCGACCAGAGTCACCGGCCGCTCGATACTGCCGGAGAGGATCACCTTGGCGCGCTTGATACTGCGGGAGACGATGTCCGCATCCTGCAGCGCCTTCAGGTCGATGCGGTCAGCCGCCATCGACTGCAGCTCACCGAGCCGCACCTCGGCGGTATACTTCGCCTTGCGCGAGCGGAAACCCACCTTCGGCAACCGGCGCTGCAGCGGCATCTGGCCACCTTCGAAACCGGTCTTGTGGTAGCCGCCGCTACGGGAGCGCTGACCCTTGTGGCCGCGACCGCAGGTCTTGCCCAGGGTGCTGCCGATACCACGGCCGACCCGCTTGCGCGCGGATCTGGCGCCCTTCGCCGGCTTGATGTCGTTCAGACGCATGTCACGCCTCCTCTACCTTGACCATATAGGACACCTTGTTGGCCATCCCGCGGGTGGCCGGGGTGTCTTCCACCAGCACGCTGTGGTGCATGCGCCGCAGCCCGAGGCCGCGAACGCAGGCCTGGTGGGCCTTCAGGCGGCCGTGCATGCTGCGCACCAGGGTCACCTTCATCATCTTCTTGTCTGCCATGGCTTACCCCAGGATCTCTTCGACGGTCTTGCCCCGCTTGGCGGCGACGGTCTCCGGATCGGTCATCCCGGTCAGGGCGTTGATGGTGGCACGCACCACGTTGATCGGGTTGTTGGTACCGATGCACTTGGACAGGACGTTGTGGATACCGACCGCTTCGCAGACGGCGCGCATGGCGCCACCGGCGATGATGCCGGTACCCTCGGAGGCGGGCTGCATGTAGACCTTGGCCGCCCCGTGACGGCCGACCAGCGGGTACTGCAGGGTGCCTTCCTTCAACTTGGCCTCGCGCATGTTGCGGCGCGCCGCCTCCATCGCCTTCTGGATGGCGATCGGAACCTCGCGTGCCTTGCCGGTACCGAAACCGACGCGGCCGTTGCCGTCGCCGACGACGGTCAGTGCAGTGAATCCGAAGACGCGACCGCCCTTGACCACCTTGGCCACGCGGTTGACGTTGATCAGTTTTTCGATCAGGTCGTCGCCTTCCGGGTTGGTGTTGTAATTCGACATGGCTTACCCCTTAGAACTGAAGACCGTTTTCGCGAGCGGCATCGGCCAGCGCCTTGACCCGTCCGTGGTACTTGAATCCGGCACGATCGAATGCAACCTTCTCCACGCCGGCCGCCTTGGCGCGTTCTGCGATCGTCTTCCCCACCAGGGCCGCAGCCGCCGCGTTTCCGGAGTGGCCCTCGAGTGCGGACTTGATCTCTTTCTCCAGGGTGGAGGCCGCTACGACCACTTCAGAGCCGTTGGGGGCAATGACCTGTGCATACATGTGTCTCGGTGTACGGAAGATGGTCAGGCGGTGCGCCTCCAGTTCCCGTATCTTGGCGCGGGCGCGACGGGCCCGACGTAAACGTGATCTCTTTTTGTCCATCGTCACTGCCCTTTATTTCTTCTTGGCCTCTTTACGGACCACATACTCGTCCGCGTAGCGGACACCCTTACCCTTGTACGGCTCCGGCGGACGGAATGCGCGGATCTCGGAGGCGACCTGCCCAACCTTCTGCTTGTCGCAGCCGGAGACCACCACCTCGGTATTGGAGGGAGTCTCCACGGTGATCCCCTCGGGGATGGCATAGTCGATGGGATGGGAGAATCCCAGATTGAGATTCAGCACCTTGCCCTTCACCTGGGCCCGGTAACCAACACCGACCAGCTGCAACTTCTTGCTGAAGCCGTTGCTGACGCCGGTCACCATGTTGTTGATCAGCGCCCGGAAGGTTCCGGCCATGGCCCAGTGCTCACGGCTCTCCGCCTTCGGTGCCACCGTGATGCTGGCATCCTCGCGCTTCACGTCGACGAACTCGTGGATGAACTGCTGCAGGGTGCCCTTTGGCCCCTTCACCGTGATCTCGCTGTCGGAGACGTCGATGTTCACTCCCGACGGGACGTTGATCGGACTTTTTGCTACTCGCGACATGTCATCTCCTCCGAGCTACGCCACGTAGGCCAGGACTTCGCCGCCGTGGCCTGCCGACCTGGCCGCGCGGTCCGTCATCAGGCCCTTGGAAGTGGAGACGATGGCGATACCCAGGCCACCACGCACCTTCGGCAGCTCCTTGCTGCCCTTGTAGATGCGCAGACCGGGCCGACTGACCCGCTGGATCATCTCGATGACAGGCTTGCCCTGGAAATACTTGAGGTCGATGGTGAGGGTGGGTTTGCCACCATTGTCATCGACGGAGAAACCGGTGATGTAGCCCTCGTCCTGCAGGAGCTGGGCAATGGCGGCCTTCTGCTTGGAGGCGGGCATCGAGACCGATACCTTTCCAACCTGTTGACCATTGCGGATACGCGTCAGCATATCCGAGATCGGATCAGACATACTCATATTTTCAAATCCTCAAGGTCAGACCGCCGTTCGACGACGCGATACCTAAACGATTGTGGGTGTCTCCGCGATATGCGGACACTACGCCGGCAGGGGGCGCGAATTATACACTACCAGCTGGCCTTGACAAGCCCCGGCACATCGCCGCGCATGGCGGCCTCGCGCAGCTTGTTGCGGCACAGGCCGAACTTGCGGTAGACCGCATGCGGCCGGCCACTGATGCGGCAGCGGCGCTGCTGGCGTGCCGGACTGGCATCGCGCGGCATCTTCTGCAGCCGGACCACGGCCTCGTCCACCTGTTCCGGCGTACTGGCGGGATTGTTGATGATCGCCTTCAGCTCGGCACGCCTGGCGGCGTACTTGGCGACCAGCCTGGCCCGCTTCTTCTCACGGGCGATCATGCTCTTCTTTGCCATGTCTTTACCTGAATTCAGTTCTTGAAGGGAAACCGGAACGCCTCCAGCAGCGCACGCCCCTGTTCGTCGTTCTTGGCGGTGGTGGTGATGGTGATGTCCAGTCCCCGCAGGGCATCGATCTTGTCGTAGTCGATCTCCGGAAACATGATCTGTTCCTTCACCCCCATGCTGTAGTTGCCACGGCCGTCGAAGGACTTGGCGCTCAATCCGCGGAAATCGCGGATACGGGGGATGGAGATGTTGATCAGCCGGTCCAGGAACTCGTACATGCGCTCCCGGCGCAGGGTCACCTTGCAGCCGATGGGCCAGCCGTCCCGGATCTTGAAGCCCGCGATCGACTTGCGTGCCAGGGTCACCACCGGCTTCTGACCGGCGATCTTGGTCAGATCACTGAGCGCATGCTCCATGATCTTCTTGTCGCCGACGGCCTCACCGACCCCCATGTTGAGGGTGATCTTGGTGATCCGGGGAACCTCCATCACGCTCTTGAAGCCGAACTTCTCTTTCAGCTGAGCGACGATCTCGTCCTGATAGACTTGCTGTAATCTTGCCATCTCTCGTTTCCGCCTCAGATGTCCACGACTTCGCCGTTGGACTTGAAGTAGCGCACCTTGCGACCGTCCTCCAGCACCTTGATGCCGACCCGGTCCGCCTTGCCGGTGGCAGGATTGTAGATCGCCACGTTGGAGACGTGGATCGGCATCTCCTTGTCCAGGATGCCGCCGGGCTCGCCTTTCATCGGGTTGCCCTTGGTATGCTTCTTCACGATATTGATATTCTGGACCACGACCTTTTCGCCGAGCACACGAATCACTTCGCCCTGCTTGCCCTTGTCCTTCCCGGTGAGGACGACCACCTGGTCGCCCTTCTTGATCTTACGCATGGCCATGGTGTAACCCTCAGAGGACTTCCGGCGCCAGCGAGATGATCTTCATGAATCTCTCGCTGCGCAGTTCGCGGGTGACCGGCCCGAAGATACGGGTTCCGATCGGTTGCAGCTGGGCATTCAACAGCACCGCGGCGTTGCCGTCGAAGCGGATCAGGGAGCCGTCCGAGCGGCGCACCCCTTTGCGGGTACGCACCACCACTGCATTGTAGATGTCGCCCTTCTTCACCTTGCCCCGGGGGATGGCGTCCTTGACGCTCACCTTGATGATGTCCCCGATGCCGGCATAACGACGGTGGGAGCCGCCCAGCACCTTGATGCACTGGACCCGCTTGGCACCGCTGTTGTCTGCGACATTCAGCATTGTCTGCATCTGGATCATTGGTCTATTCCAAATTTTCTAGTAATCACTAAACCGCCAGTCTGCCGCGGCCGCACATCCCTTCAGGTGGCCTTCTCCAGCACCTTGACCAGACGCCAGCTCTTCTGCTTCGACAGCGGCCGGCACTGCTCGATCAACACCGTGTCACCGATGCCGCACTCATTGGATTCATCGTGAGCGTGGACCTTGGTCGAGCGACGGATGAACTTGCCATAGAGGGGATGCTTCACCTGGCGCTCGACCACCACGGTGATGGTCTTGTCCATCTTGTCACTGACCACGCGCCCCTGGAGCGTGCGATTGGCTGCGGTACCCTCGCTCATCGTGCTTCACCTGATTTCAGTTCGTTCAATACGGTCTTGACCCGGGCGATATCCTTGCGCACCCGACTGACCTCCGACGGCCGCGCCAGCTGACCGGTACCCTTCTGCATGCGCAGGTTGAACTGTTCCTTGCGCAGATCCAGCAGGGTCTGCTCCAGTTCGTCCCGGCTCTTGTCACGTAATTCGGTCGCCTTCATCACATCACCTGCCGTTTCGCGAAAGTGGTCTTGAACGGCAGCTTGGCGGCTGCCAGTTTGAACGCCTCACGCGCCAGCTCCTCGGAAACACCGTCGATCTCGTACAGCATGCGGCCGGGCTGGATCTGGGCAACCCAGTATTCGACGTTGCCCTTGCCCTTGCCCTGACGAACCTCGAGGGGTTTCTTGGTGATCGGCTTGTCCGGAAACACCCGGATCCAGAGCTTTCCGGTACGCTTCACCTGGCGGGTGATGGTACGGCGCGCCGACTCGATCTGCCTGGAGGTCAGGCGACCCCGGTCGACGGCCTGCAGACCATACTCCCCGAAGCTGACCTTGTTGCCCTTGTGCGCCAGGCCGCGATTGCGCCCCTTCATCTGTTTGCGGAACTTCGTCCGCTTCGGCATCAACATCTCTTAAGCCCTCTTTCCACCGGACTTGCGTTTGGGCGCGGCCTCTTCGACCTGCTCGGCGCCTTCAAACACTTCGCCCTTGAAGATCCAAACCTTCACGCCGATCACGCCGTAGGTGGTGTTTGCCTCGGCAAAGCCATAGTCGATGTCGGCACGCAGGGTGTGCAGCGGAACACGGCCTTCCCGATACCACTCGCTGCGGGCGATCTCGGCACCGTTCAGGCGGCCGGCGATATTGATCTTGATCCCCTCGGCACCGAGGCGCATCGAGGTCTGCACCGCACGCTTCATGGCGCGGCGGAACATGACGCGGCGCTCCAGCTGCTGGGTGATCCCCTCAGCCACCAGCTGGGCGTCCAGCTCCGGCTTGCGGATCTCCTCGACACTGATATGGACCGGAATACCCATTCGGCGCGACACGTCGGCGCGCAGCTGGTCGATGTCCTTGCCCTTCTGGCCGATCACCAGGCCGGGGCGGGCCGTGTGGATGGTGATGTGGGCGTTCTTCGCCGGACGATCGATCTGGATGCGGCTGACGGACGACTGAGCCAGGCGCTTCTTCAGATAGTCACGGATCTCGAGATCCGCGTTCAGCTGATCGGCGTAGTTCTTGGAATCCGCGTACCACTTGGACGTCCATTCCTTGACGATGCCAAGCCTGATGCCGATTGGATTTACTTTCTGACCCATGGTGGCCTCTCTATGCCTTACTGGTCGGACACAGCCACGGTGATGTGGCTGGTCCGCTTCAAGATTCGTGCAGCGCGACCCTTGGCGCGGGCGCGGATGCGCTTCATGGTGGGGCCCTCGTCGACCATCACCATGGACACCTTCAGCTCATCGATGTCGGCGCCCTCGTTGTTCTCGGCGTTGGCGATGGCCGAGTCCAGCACCTTCTTCACCAGCGCAGCGCCCTTCTTCTTGCTGAAAGTGAGAATGTCCAGGGCCTGCTCCACCGGCAGCCCCCTGATCTGATCCGCCACCAGGCGACCCTTCTGGGCCGACAGGTGCGCGTAGCGTAGTTTAGCCACAGCCTGCATGGTAGGAACCCCGATTAACGTGACGTTTTCTTGTCTGCTGCGTGACCGCGGTAGGTCCGGGTCAACGCAAACTCACCCAGCTTGTGGCCGACCATGTTCTCGGTCACCAGCACCGGCACGTGCTGCCGGCCGTTGTAGACCGCGATGGTCAGCCCCACCATCTCCGGCAGGACCATGGAGCGTCGCGACCAGGTCTTGATCGGACGTTTGCTGTTGCTCGCGACCGCTTCCTCGACCTTCTTCATCAGATGATGGTCGACAAACGGACCTTTTTTGATTGAACGTGGCACCTTGTCTTACCTCAGTTCCGTTTATTTGCGATTGCGACGGCGTACGATCATCTTGTTCGTACGCTTGTTGGTCCTGGTCTTGTAACCCTTGGTGGGAACGCCCCACGGGCTCACCGGGTGGCGGCCGCCGGAGGTGCGGCCCTCGCCACCGCCATGGGGGTGGTCCACCGGGTTCATGGCAACGCCCCGAACCGTGGGACGGACGCCGCGCCAGCGCGAGGCGCCGGCCTTGCCCAGTTTGCGCAGGTTGTGTTCCGCATTTCCCACCTCGCCGATGACGGCCCGGCACTCGTAGCGCACCTTGCGCATCTCGCCGGAGCGCAGACGCAGGGTGGCATACTCCCCTTCCCTGGCGACCAGCTGCACGGCGGAACCCGCGGAACGGGCGATCTGGGCCCCCTTTCCGGGCTTCATCTCGACGCAGTGGACCACCGATCCCACCGGGATGTTGCGCAACGGCAGGCAGTTCCCCACCTTGATGTCGGCGTCCTCACCGGACATGATCTGCTGGCCCGGCTTCAGGCCCTTGGGGGCGATGATGTAACGGCGCTCGCCGTCGGCATACTTGATCAGCGCGATATGGGCGGTCCGGTTGGGATCGTACTCCAGTCGCTCGACGACACCGGGAACACCATCCTTGTTGCGCTTGAAGTCGATCCGGCGATAGCGCTGCTTGTGACCGCCACCCCGATGACGGGTGGTGATACGCCCCTTGTTGTTGCGGCCACCGCTCTTGCTCTTCTTCTCGACCAGGGGAGCCCAGGGCTCACCCTTGTGCAGATCCGGATTCACCACCTTGACCACGAAACGCCGGCCGGCAGAGGTGGGTTTGGTTTTTACAATAGCCATATCGTTGCTTCCGCTCTAATTCGTCGGGCGCCGGGGCGTGCCTCAGGCCGCTCCGAAATCGATGTCGCTGCCTTCCGCCAGCCGTACATAGGCCTTCCGGACCCCGTTGCGGCGCCCCATGATGGTGCCGAACCGCTTCTTCTTGCCCTGGATGTTGACCACCCGCACGTTCTCCACCTTGACGTCGAACATCAGCTCGACCGCCTTGCGGATCTCGGGCTTGGTGGCATCCGGCAGCACCTGGAACACGAACTGCCGGTTGGCGTCGGCGGCCAGGGTGCTCTTCTCCGAGATCACCGGGCTCACCAGCACCTGCATCAGACGATCTTTGTTCATGTCAGGCGCTCCTCCAGTTTCTTGACGGCACCGGCACTCATCAGCACCTTGTCGAAACCCACCAGGCTGACCGGATCGACCTCGTTGACGTCGCACACGTCGACCCTGAACAGGTTGCGCGCCGCCAGGTAGAGGTTCTCGTCCGGCTGATCGACCACGATCAGCACCTCGTCCAGACCCAGGTCCTTCAGCTTGCCGAGCAGCTCCTTGGTCTTCGGCGCACTGACACTCAGCTCGGGAACCGTCACCAGCCGTTCCTGGCGCACCAGCTCGGACAGGATCGAACGCAACGCACCGCGATACATCTTGCGATTGACCTTCTGGCTGTAGTCACGCGGCTGGGCGGCGAAGGTGACACCACCGGAGCGCCAGATCGGGCTGCGGATGGTGCCGGCCCGGGCACGACCCATGCCCTTCTGGCGCCAGGGCTTGGCCCCGCCACCGCTGACCGCGGAGCGGTTCTTCTGAGCCTTGGTCCCGGAGCGGGCACCGGCCATGTAGGCGGTGACGACCTGATGGATCAGGGCTTCGTTGTAGTCTGCAGCGAACACGGTGTCGGAGACCGAGAGGGTCTCTGAGCCGCCGTCTGCCTGTACATTGAGGTCCATGAAATCTACCCCTTGTTGAGCATCTTGATGGCGGGTGTGACGATCACGTCGCCGCCGCGGGAGCCGGGTACCGACCCCTTGATCAGAATGAGATTGCGCTCGGCATCCACCCGCACCACCTCCAGGTTCTGGGCGGAGCGTTGTACGTTGCCCATGTGACCGGCCATCTTCTTGCCCTTGAACACACGTCCCGGGGTCTGGCACTGGCCGATCGAGCCGGGGGCACGATGGGAGATGGAGTTGCCGTGGGTGGCGTCCTGCATGCGGAAATTGTGGCGCTTGACGCCACCCTGAAAGCCCTTGCCGATGGTCTTTCCACGCACATCCACCTTCTGCCCGGCCTCGAAGATATCGACCTTGATCTCGGAGCCCACCTCGATCCCCTCGGCCTCGCTCTCCTGCACCCGGAATTCCCACAGGCCGCGGCCGGCCTCGACGCCGGCCTTGGCGAAGTGTCCCGCCATCGGCTTGGTCACCCGCGACGCCTTGCGCTGGCCGGTGGTCACCTGGATCGCCCGGTAGCCGTCCACCTCGGGAGTACGCAGCTGGGTGACGCGATTCGGCTGCACCTCGATCACCGTCACCGGGATGGAGGCCCCGTCCTCGGTGAAGACGCGGGTCATACCGACTTTTCTTCCAACAATTCCAATCGCCATGATCGTTACCCTCAGTTCAGCCGGATCTGGACGTCGACGCCGGCTGCCAGGTCCAGTTTCATCAGGGCGTCCACCGTCTTGTCGGTGGGATCCACGATGTCCATCAGGCGCTTGTGGGTGCGGATCTCGTACTGATCACGCGCGTCCTTGTTGACGTGCGGAGAGATCAGGACCGTGTAGCGCTCCTTCTTGGTCGGCAGCGGAATCGGTCCGCGAACCTGGGCGCCGGTGCGCTTGGCGGTATCCACGATTTCACGTGCGGACTGGTCGATCAGCCGGTGATCGAACGCCTTCAGTCGAATACGGATTCTCTGGTTGGCCATATCAATTACTCAATGATCTTGGAAACCACGCCGGCGCCGACCGTGCGGCCACCCTCGCGGATTGCAAAGCGCAGACCCTCTTCCATCGCGATCGGCGCAATCAGCTTCACCGTCATCTTGACGTTGTCACCCGGCATCACCATCTCCACACCCTCCG
>DRKP01000187.1 GCA_011051715.1 Sedimenticola thiotaurini
ACGTTACCTCAAGTCGCTCGACCGCAAGGTGGATCTGCTCGGGCGCGCCTTCCTGTTCCAGTTCAGCGATCTCTCCGAACTGCCTGCCCGGGCAGTCAATCTCAGTGCCGCCGGCATGGCCTTCTTCACCCAGGAACCGGTCGAGCCGGGCGCGGTGCTGGAACTGCGGCTGCTGCTGTTGCCCTCCTATACCGGCCTGTTGATCTATGCCGACGTGGTCGCCTGCGAGGTGGAGCCGATGGAGGACGGCAGTGGGGGATACCACGTGCGGGTCGATTTCAGTCATCTGCGCGAGTGTGACCGCGACGTGCTGATCCGCCACATCCTGCAGCGCCAGGGGCAGATGCTGCAGAGGATGCGGGAGGAGCGGGACGGAAACGGGCAGTGAGGGGGCGCCGGGCCGGCAGGTCCGGATATGGTAAAATCCTTTGAATTCCGCGTGCCGGCCCCATATCGGGCGCGGCCGACGAACAGACGGAATCAGAGGATCGATACCATGCCCATCTACGAATACGAATGCGAGTCCTGCGGCCACCAGCTGGAGGCGCTGCAGAAGATGAGCGATACCCCGCTCACCGAATGCCCCGCCTGCGGCCGGCCGGCGCTGAAGAAACTGTTGTCCGCCGCTGCCTTCCGCCTCAAGGGCAGTGGCTGGTATGAGACCGACTTCAAGTCGGGTGGGAAGAGAAACCTGGCCGACAGCGGCGCCGGCGACAAGGGGAATGGCAACAAGGAGAGCAAGCCGAAGCAGGAGAAGAAGGCGGCCGGCGGTACGGCCACCGCCAGCGGCGGCTGAATCGCTCCATGATCTCCTTCCTGCGTCGCTACCTGGTGGCAGGTCTGCTGGTGTGGGTACCCCTCGGGGTGACCCTGCTGGTGGTGCGCATGCTGGTACGCTGGCTCGACGGCACCATGCTGCTGATACCGGAGCAGTACCGGCCGGAGCAGTGGCTGGGATTCAGCATCCCCGGACTTGGGGTGATCCTGTCGCTGCTGATCGTCTTCGTCACCGGCGTCTTCGCTGCCAACTTCTTCGGCCGCTCGGTGGTCTCGGTGTGGGAGCACCTGCTGGCACGCATCCCGCTGGTGCGGTCGGTCTATTCCGGGACCAAGCAGCTGGCCGAGACCCTGTTCAGCAACCAGGGCACCTCCTTCCGCAAGGTGCTGCTGGTGGAGTTTCCGCGCAAGGGCCTCTGGACCCTGGGATTCCTCACCGGCGTCGACCAGGGGGAGGCGCAGCAGCGGACCGGGCGCGATGTGCTCAACGTCTATGTCCCCACCACCCCCAATCCCACCGGTGGCTATTTCATCATGGTACCGAGGGACGAGGTGATCGAGCTGGAGATGTCGGTGGACGATGGCCTGAAGATGCTGATGTCCATGGGCGCCGTGGTTCCCGTTCCCGGAGAGACCGGGGAACAGCGGGAGCCGCTTGCGCGACCCGGTACGGAAACGTAACATTTCCGCCTTTCTGCGGCCACTTTTCCGGCCGCGCCTCCAATTTGCATACGGGACAGGTCTCATGCGCACCCTCTATTGTGGACAACTGAACGCCTCGCACATCGGCCAGGAGGTCGAACTCTGTGGCTGGGCCCACCGCCGGCGTGACCACGGCGGAGTCATCTTCATCGACCTGCGGGACCGGGAAGGGCTGGTGCAGGTGGTCTACGATCCGGATCTGCCCGATGTCTTCGCCACCGCGGAGCAGGTGCGCAACGAGTTCGTGCTGCGGGTCAGGGGGCGGGTGCGGGCGCGCCCCGAGGGTACGGTCAACCCGGACCTGCCCACCGGCGAGGTGGAGGTGCTGGGACGCGACCTGGAGATCCTGAACCGTTCCGAGACGCCACCATTCCAGCTCGACGAGCACGAACGCGCCTCGGAGGAGGTGCGCCTGCGCTACCGCTACATCGACCTGCGGCGGCCGGAGATGCTGAACAACATCCGGCTGCGCGCCGCCATCACCCGGGAGCTGCGCCGCTACCTGGACGAGAACGGTTTTCTCGATATCGAGACACCGATGCTGACCCGGGCGACCCCCGAGGGCGCGCGCGACTACCTGGTCCCCTCGCGCACCCACCCCGGCAAGTTCTTCGCCCTGCCCCAGTCGCCACAGCTGTTCAAGCAGCTGCTGATGATGTCCGGCATGGAGCGCTACTACCAGGTGGTGCGCTGCTTCCGCGACGAGGACCTGCGCGCCGACCGCCAGCCCGAGTTCACCCAGCTGGACGTGGAGGCCTCCTTCATCGACGAGCACCAGCTGATGGAGTGGATGGAGGAGATGATCCGCGGGGTGGTGAAGACGGTGCTGGGAGACGACCTGCCGGATCCGTTCCCGCGCATGACCCATGCCGAGGCGATGCGCCGGTTCGGCTCCGACCGCCCCGATCTGCGCTGTCCGCTGGAGCTGGTGGACGTGGGCGACCTGATGACCGATGTCGACTTCAAGGTCTTCTCCGGTCCGGCCAACGACCCGAACGGGCGGGTGGCGGCGCTGTGCCTGCCGGCCGGCTGCGAACTGACGCGCAGGGAGATCGATGGCTATACCAAGTTCGTCGGCATCTACGGCGCCCGCGGCCTGGCCTACATCAAGGTCAACGACCGGGAGAAGGGGCGTGACGGGCTGCAGTCGCCGATTCTGAAGTTTCTTCCGGACGCGGCGGTGGAGGCCATCCTCGAGCGTACCGGCGCGGCCAGCGGCGACCTGATCTTCTTCGGCGCCGATCGTGCCAGCGTGGTGAACGAGGCCCTGGGGGCCCTGCGCGTCCGGCTGGGCGAGGACCGCGGCCTGATGAAGGAGGGCTGGTATCCCCTGTGGGTGGTCGACTTCCCCATGTTCGAATGGGACGAGGGGGCGAAGCGCTGGAACGCATTGCACCACCCCTTCACCGCCCCGCGCGAGGATCAGCTGGAACTGCTGCAGAGCGATCCCGGCGCCTGCCTGTCGCGCGCCTACGACATGGTGCTGAACGGTACAGAGCTGGGTGGCGGCTCCATCCGTATCCACCGCAGCGAGGTGCAGGAGCAGGTGTTCCGCCTGCTCGGCATCAGCGAGGAGGAGGCGCAGGAGAAGTTCGGTTTCCTGCTCACCGCCCTGCGCTACGGCTGCCCGCCCCACGGTGGCCTCGCCTTCGGCCTGGACCGGCTGGTGATGCTGCTCGCCGGCGCCGGCTCGATCCGCGAGGTGATGGCCTTCCCCAAGACGCAGACCGCCGCCTGCCTGCTCACCTCGGCACCCTCGGAAGTGAGCCCGGAGCAGCTGCGGGAGCTCTCCATCCGCGTGCGCCTGCCCCAGGCCGAGACGCCGTAGGCCGGCCTGCGATGCCCCGGGGAGGAGGGGTAGGCATTGGCACCGGACGCGAAGATCATCCGCCCTGCAAGCGCCCCGAGTCGGTGCTGGTGGTGGTCCATACCCGTGGTGGCGAGGTGCTGATGCTGCGCCGCACCGCCCCGGCCGGCTTCTGGCAATCGGTCACCGGCAGCCTGCGCCGCGGTGAATCACCCCGGCACGCGGCCGAGCGTGAGCTGTTCGAGGAGACCGGCCTGCGCGCGGGGGGACGGCTGGTCGACTGCCGCCGGCGGGTCCGCTTTCCCATCGTCCGCGCCTGGCGCAGCCGCTACGCACCGGGGGTGCGCTTCAACCTGGAACACCAGTTCCGCCTGGAGCTGCCCCGGCGCCGCCTGATCCGGCTGAACCCGGACGAGCACCGGGAGTACCGCTGGCTGCCGCGGCAGCGCGCCGCCCGCCTGGCCAGCTCCTGGACCAACCGCGAGGCCATCCAGCGGCTTCCGCTCTGACCCGCCCCTGCGCCGTTCCGGGCAGCGGGGTCCCCGCTGTCCCGTTCACCGCATGCCCCCCTCCGCGCCAGGCACAGCCCGTGGCCGGATCGGTCGCTCCTTGCCGCCGGCCGGCGGGAAATTGCCGTTTTGAAATTATTCGTCGCCATTGCACCGGGTCATAGCGGGTGTACCGGGCGTCGGACATCGTTACAATTTACTCGAATGATTAAGAAATAATACTATTAAAACAATAAGAAAAGGGTTGTTCATAAAGTATTTTCTGGTTTCTCTGTTGGCCGTCCCCTGTTCTGGCACGGTTTCTGCTCCCGTATCCGCAGGCAACAGAGGACCGCTGGCTGGCATGAAACTGGACGATGTATTTGGAATCCACGAACAGGCGCTGAAGCTCCGCACCCGGCGTGCCGAGGTGCTGGCGGCCAATATCGCCAACGCCGATACCCCCGGATACAAGGCCCGGGATTTCGATTTCCGTGCCGTGCTGCGCCGGGAGATGCCGTCGGCCGGACGCATGCAGGTGACCAGCGCGCGCCACATCCAGCCGGACAGCGGGCCGGTATCGGCGAGTGAGATGTTCTACCGCATTCCCACCCAGCCAAGCCTCGACGGCAACACCGTCGACACCCAGCTGGAGCATACCGCCTACGCCGCCAATGCCCTGGAGTACCAGGCCAGCCTGCGTTTCCTCAGCGGTGATATCAAGAAACTGATGCTTGCAATCAAGGGGCAGTAATCATGTCGATGTTCAAGATCTTCGATACCGCGGCCTCGGGCATGAGTGCCCAGTCGCTGCGGCTCAACCTGGTGTCGAGCAACCTGGCCAACGTGGACAGCGTCAGCAGTTCCGTGGACCAGGTCTACCGGGCGCGCCAGCCGGTGTTCGCCGCCATGGTCAACCGGCTCAATGGCCGTGAGCCGGCGGTGGGGGTGCAGGTGAAGGGAGTGGTGGAGAGCCAGGCCCCCCTGATCAAGGAGTACGCACCCAACCACTCCATGGCGGACGAGGACGGTTACATCTTCCGGCCCAACGTCAATATCGCCGAGGAGATGGCCAACATGATCTCCGCCTCCCGCTCCTACCAGAGCAACGTGGAGGTGGTGAACACTGCCAAACGGCTGATGTCGGCCACCCTGCAGCTGGGCCAGTAACGGAGAACCAAGCGCCATGAATGCCGTCGATTCCAGCACCGATATCTACCAGTCCCTGGGCCTGACCGGCCGCGAGGCGGAGCAGGCCAGCACCAACGAGCTGACCCAGAAGGATTTCATGAAGCTGCTGGTGACCGAGCTCACCCACCAGGATCCGACCAAGCCCATGGACAACAAGGAGCTCGCCTCCCAGATCTCCCAGTTCTCCGTCGTCTCGGGGATCGACCAGCTCAACGACTCCTTTGCCGACTTCTCCAGCTCCATGATCTCGGATCAGGCGCTGCAGGCCTCGGGGCTGGTCGGTCGTGACGTGCTGGTGCCGGTGAACAGCGCGCTGCTGGAGACCGGGGGGACGATCCGGGGCGTGGTCGGGCTGGACGGTTCGGCGGCGGATGTCCGGGTACTGGTGCAGGACGGCAGCGGTGCCCTGGTGCGGGAGATCGATCTCGGCACCCAGCCCAAGGGAGAGGTGAGCTTCACCTGGGATGGTCAGCGTGACGACGGCAGCTACGCGCCGCCGGGACAGTACCTGATCACCGCCCAGGCCAGCCGGGACGGCAGCCAGATCGCCCCCTATGTGCTGACCCAGGCCAGCGTCGACAGCGTCAGCGTCGGCGGGGAGGGGCAGGGCCTGGCCCTGAACCTGCGCGGGCTCGGCGCCATCGCCTTCAAGGACGTGGCCGAGATCCGCTGAGCGGATGCTCCGGGACCACGGCCCCTTTCGTTTCGAATACTGCTTCTAGGGAGTACAGACTATGCCTTTTCGTATCGCACTCAGTGGGCTGGACGCGGCGGCCACCGACCTGGAGGTGACCGGTCACAACATCGCCAATGCCTCCACCAACGGCTTCAAGCAGTCGCGGGCGGAATTCGCCGACATCTACGCCACCTCGATCCAGGACGTCAGCGCCACCGCCGCCGGCCGTGGCGTCAAGGTGAGCCGGGTGGCCCAGCAGTTCGGCCAGGGCAACCTGGACTTCACCGCCAACAACCTGGACCTGGCGATCAACGGTGAAGGTTTCTTCATCATGCACGACGGGGGTGGCAACGTCTCCTACAGCCGCGCCGGCGCCTTCAGCGTCGACCGGGACGGCAACGTGGTCAACCATGCCAACGAACGGCTGCAGGTGTTCGAGCCGATCGATACCGTGGGCAGCCGCTTCAATACCGGCAGCACGGTAGACCTGGTGCTGCCCACCCTGTCCGGTGCGCCGAGCGCCACCGACCGGATCCAGACCTCGCTCAACCTGAGTTCGTTCGAGACGCCGCCGACGGTGGCCTGGCCCGGTCCCCCGGCCAACGACGACGAGAACAATGTCACCACCGACATGTACAACCACGCCACCTCGACCACCATCTACGACTCCCTGGGCACCTCCCACCGGGCCACCATGTACTATGTGAAGACGGCGACCCCGGGTGAATGGCAGGTCTATACCTACGTCGACGGCACCCTGGCCGAGGACGATGGCGCCAACGACTACTCCACCCTGGTGTTCGACGCCTCCGGGCGGCTCGATGTCACCGCCGGTGATGTCAATGCCCAGGGCCAGCTGACCCTGTCGCCCTGGAACGATGCCGGCAACGGCTCCGATCCCATCACCCTCACCTTCGACTACTTCCACACCACCCAGTACGGCACCGACTTCGCCGTCAACGAACTGACCCAGAACGGCTATACCGCCGGCCGCCTGAGCGGCATCGACGTGGACAACAGCGGCATCGTCTTCGCCCGCTTCACCAATGGCCAGTCCCAGGCCCTCGGCAAGGTGGCCATGGCCCGTTTCAACAACGCCCAGGGGCTGCGTCAGCTGGGCAACACCAGCTGGGCCGAGACCTACACCTCGGGTGATGCCCAGCTCGGCGAGGCGGGCACCTCCAGCTTCGGCCTGATCCAGTCGGGTGCGCTGGAGAACTCCAACGTCAACATCTCGGAACAGCTGGTCAACCTGATCGAGGCCCAGCGCAACTACCAGGCCAATGCCCAGGTGATCAGCACCGCCGACACCGTGACTCAGACCATCATCAACATCCGGTAGCTCCCGGGCCCCCGGACCCATGACCCGGGCCGGGGGATAGGACCATGACAGGAGGGCTTCTCCGATCCTCACACCATGCACCG
Source organism: Sedimenticola thiotaurini (assembly GCA_011051715.1). Taxonomy (GTDB): domain Bacteria; phylum Pseudomonadota; class Gammaproteobacteria; order Chromatiales; family Chromatiaceae; genus HyVt-443. Next base: position 7,067 of record DRKP01000187.1, read on the forward strand.
GAGGACCATCGAAGTGGATCAGGTAACCGACAACAGCAGAAACGCGACCGGGGGCCCGCAGTCGGGGGAACCCTTCCCTACAGCCGACCCCATTCCCGGGCTCCCGGCCCTCGGCCCTCGGCCCTGCCGACCAAAGGGAGGCCCTGAATGGACCGCATGATCTATGTCGCCATGAGCGGGGCCAAGGAGACCCTGATGGCTCAGGCGAACAACAGCAACAATCTCGCCAACGCCAACGCCTCCGGCTTTCTCGCCGATCTGCAGCAGTTTCGCAGCATGCCTGTGTTCGGTGACGGCTTCCCCACCCGGGTCTACAGCATGAGCGAGCGCCCGGGCACCGATTTCAGCCGCGGCGACGTAAAGGAGACCGGACGCGACCTGGACGTGGCGATCCACGGCGACGGCTGGTTCGCGGTACAGGCCCGGGACGGCAGCGAGGCCTACACCCGGCGCGGCGACCTGCAGATCGACAGTGCCGGCCGGCTCACCATCGGCAGCGGCCTGCCGGTGCTGGGCGACAACGGGCCGCTGGCGATACCGCCGGCGGAGAAGATCGACATCGCCCCCGACGGAACCATCTCCGTGGTGCCGGTCGGGCAGCTGGCCCAGGAGGTGGTGGTGGTCGGCCGCATCAAAATGGTCTCCCCCGACCAGTCGCAGCTGGAGAAGGGGGACGACGGCCTGTTGCGGCTGCGCAACGGCAAGCGGGCCCCCGCCAGTGCCGAGGTCCAGCTCACCAGCGGCAACCTGGAGAGCAGCAACGTCAACATCGTCGATGCCATGGTGGACATGATCGAACTGTCCCGGCGCTACGAGCTGCAGGTCAAGATGATGAAGACCGCAGGTGACATCGAGGAATCATCGGCCAGCATCATGCGGATCGGCTGACCGCTGTATTCCCGGGGATGACAAGGCGCCGGTGATCTCCCGGGCAGTGACAGAGAAACTGGCAGATAAATTGCATCATAGCCTTCAGACCGACAAAGGCGACGGAAAACCAACACGAGGCAACCCCCTATGTATCCCGCACTCTGGATCGCAAAGACCGGGCTCGACGCCCAGCAGACCCGCATGGCGGTCATCTCCAACAACCTGGCCAACGTCAATACCACCGGCTTCAAACGCGACCGGGCGGCGTTCGAGGACCTGATCTACCAGAACATGCGCCAGTCGGGGGCGAGCAGCAGCCAGAACACGGAACTGCCGTCGGGGCTGGCGCTGGGAACCGGCGTGCGCACGGTGGCGACCCAGAAACTGCACACCCAGGGCAATCTGACCCAGACCGGCAACAATCTGGATGTCGCCATCGAGGGGCGCGGCTTCTTCCAGATCCTGATGCCGGACGGCACCATCCAGTACACCCGCGACGGCACCTTCAGCCTCGACAAGGATGGCCAGATCGTCAACAGCAGCGGCTACCTGCTGGAGCCGGCGATCGCGGTCCCGGACAACACCCTTAGCCTGACCATCGGCTCCGACGGCACCGTCTCGGCCCTGGTCGCGGGGGACGCCACGCCAACCCAGATCGGCGCCATCGAGCTGGCCGACTTTATCAATCCCATGGGCCTGGAGGCGGTGGGTGGCAACCTGTATCGCGAGACCCTCTCCAGCGGTCCCCCGAACACCACGGTGCCGGGCCAGGACGGGGTCGGCACCCTGATCCAGGGCTCCCTCGAGAGTTCCAACGTCAACGTGGTCGAGGAGCTGGTCAACATGATCGAGACCCAGCGCGCCTACGAGATGAATTCCAAGGCGATCTCCACCACCGATGAGATGCTCTCCTACATCACCAACCAGCTGTAGCCGGTCTGACGACGCCATGAAGATGCTCTCCATCCCCCTGCTGCTGTCCCTGGTGCTGCTGCTGGCCGGCTGCAACTCGGCACCGGTGCGCGATCCCGCCTACGCCCCGGTGCGGCCGGCGATCCCGGCGCCGGCACCGGAGGAGAACGGTGCCATCTTCCATGCCGGTTACGAGACCGCCTGGTTCGAGAATCTGCGTGCGCGCCGGGTGGGGGACATCCTCACCATCCAGCTGGTGGAGAAGATGCGGGCCAACAAGAAGGCGAAGACCGACGTGGCGAAGGAGAACAGCACCGGCATCAGCAATCCCACCATCCTCGGCTCGACGCCCCAGTTCAATGCACCGGGATTCATTCCCCTGGCCAGCAACAGCAACAACAACCTGGCCTTCGGGCTGGAGTCGAAGAACGATTTCAAGGGCGACGGCAAGAGCGAACAGAGCAACCTGCTGGAGGGCAGCATCACCGTCTCCGTGGTGGAGGTTCTGCCCAACGGCTATCTGCGGGTCCGCGGGGAGAAGCGCATCGGCATCAACCAGGGCAACGAATACATCCGGCTGTCGGGCATCGTGCGTCCCATCGACATCGATTCCACCAATACCATCGTCTCCACCCGGCTGGGCGATCCCACCATCGTCTACGTGGGTGACGGTGCATTGGCGGATGCCAACGAGATGGGCTGGCTGGCCCGCTTCTTCAACAGTGCCCTGTTTCCCTTCTAGGGCCACGCCGGGCATCCGCATCGTGTCAACAGATTCCAGGATCCGGCCATGACCAGAACATCGCTCAACCCACTGCTGCACCGGCTGCGCTGCTGCCGCGACCGTATCCGTGACCGGGGGCTTCCGGCGCTGGTTGTCGCCCTCGTCGTTCTGCTGGCCACCGTCCCGGTACAGGTACGGGCGGAGCGGATCAAGGACCTGGTGACCCTGGCCGGTGTGCGCAGCAACCAGCTCATCGGCTACGGCCTGGTGGTGGGCCTGGACGGCAGCGGCGACAAGGAGAATGCATCGCCCTACACCATGCAGAGCCTGAAGAGCATGCTCACCCAGCTCGGCATCGTGGTGCCGCCCGGCGTCCGGCTGCGGCCGAAGAACGTCGCCGCCGTGGTGGTACACGCGGAGCTGCCCCCGTTCGCCAAGAACGGCCAGAGGATCGACGTCACCGTCTCCTCCGTGGGCGACGCCAAGAGTCTGCGCGGCGGCAGCCTGCTGATGACCCCGCTGAAGGGGGCCGACGGCAGGGTCTATGCCATGGCCCAGGGTAACCTGGTGGTGGGTGGACTCAGCGCCACCGGTGCCGATGGATCCAAGGTGACGGTCAATATCCCGAGCGCCGGCCGTATCCCCAACGGTGCCACCGTGGAGCGTACCGTGCCGACCCTGTTCAACAAGGGCAACCATCTGGTACTGAATCTGAAGAGCGGCGATTTCACCACCGTGCGGAACATCGTCGACGCCATCAACAAGGCGGTCGGCGCCGGCACCGCCCGGGCCATCGATGCGGCGTCGGTGGAGGTGGGGGCGCCGCTGGATCCCTCCCAGCGGGTCAGCTTCTTTTCCCTGATCGAGAACATCGAGGTGCAACCCGGGGTCGCCGCGGCGCGGGTGATCGTCAACTCCCGGACCGGGACCGTGGTGATCAGCAGCCAGGTGCGGGTGGGGCCGGCGGCGGTCTCCCACGGCAACCTGGTGGTGACCATCAGCGAGAATGCCCAGGTCTCCCAGCCGGGGGCCTTCTCCCGCGTGGGCAACACGGCGGTGGTGCCCCAGTCCAACGTCGACGTGACGGAGCAGGACAACCGCATGTTCCTGTTCAACCCCGGTACCAGCCTGGACGACGTGGTGCGGGCGGTGAACCAGGTGGGGGCCGCCCCCAGCGACCTGGTGGCCATTCTCGAGGCCCTGAAACAGGCCGGCGCGCTGTCGGCGGAACTGATCGTGATCTGATGGCCGGGATCGCCGACGCCTCCGTCTATACCGATTTCAGCGGCCTGACCGCGCTGAAGGCGAAGGCGTCGCGGGATGCCAGGGGATCCCTGGCCGAGGTGGCACGCCAGTTCGAGTCCCTGTTCCTGGGGCAGATGCTGAAATCGATGCGCCAGGCGAGCCTGGGCGAGGGCATCCTGGACAACGATCAGAGCCTGTTCTACCGGGACATGTTCGATCAACAACTGGCCCTGCATCTCGCCGGCAGTGGCGGCATGGGGCTGGCCGATGCGATCGAGCGCCAGCTCGGCGGGGCGGCAGTCCGGCCGGAGACCGGGGTGAAGGGGCTGGATGCCTACCTGTGCCGGCGCACGCTGCGCCAGCCGGCCCCCGCCACCGCACCGGCCGGAGAGGCGGGCGGTTCGGTCCGGCCGGAGACCGCGGACGACCCCGGCCGCTGGGACAGCCGCGAGTTCGTGCAGCGGCTCTGGCCCTGGGCGGTGGAGGCGGCGAAACAGCTGGGGCTGCGTCCCCAGGCCCTGCTGGCCCAGGCGGCGCTGGAAACCGGCTGGGGGCAGTACATGCTGCGCCGGCCCGACGGCGCACCGTCGAACAACCTGTTCAATATCAAGGCGGGAAGGCGCTGGCAGGGGCCGAGCGTCGCCGTCGACAGCCTGGAGTACGAGCAGGGGGTGGCGGTGAAGCGGCGCAGCCGGTTCCGCGCCTATCCCTCGCTGCGCGACAGCTTCCGGGACTATGTCGCCTTCCTGCGGGAGAGCCCCCGCTATGGCCGGGCGCTGGAGTCGAGCGCGGACCCGGCCGGCTTCTTCTCCGCCCTGCAGCAGGGCGGCTATGCCACCGATCCCCGCTACGCCGAGAAGGTGCAGGCGGTGATGGAGGGGCCGGAGATGCGCCGGGCGCTGGCGGCACTGGGCATCTGAGCCTGCGGACCGGCCACGGGACCGGAGATCGGTCTGCGACCGGATCTCCCGGATCCCCGCCCGGGCCGCAATGAGGCTTGTTTGCGGGTTTCGCTAAAGTTCCACCACCAACGGCCGCTAAAGGCCCAGCGGACCATTCGGCCAAGCGACAAGGAGCCACCCAGTGGCAGGCATACTCGACATCGGCACCTCCGGTCTTCTGGCGTTCCAGAACTCCCTCAACACCACCGGCCACAACATCGCCAACGCGGAGACCGAGGGCTACAGCCGCCAGCGCACCCTGCTGGCCACCCGCACCCCCACGCTCACCGGTGTCGGCTGGATGGGCAGCGGGGTCAAGGTGGCGGACGTGCAGCGGCTGTACGACGATTTTCTCGCAACCCAGGTCCGCTCCACCCAGTCGGCGGCGTCGGAGCTGGCCACCTACGCCTCTCACGCCAGCAACATCGACGACCTGCTGGCCGATCCCAACATCGGGCTGGACCCGGCGCTGCAGGATTTCTTCGACGCGGTTCAGGGCCTGGCCGACGACCCGGCCTCGATGCCGGTGCGCCAGGCGCTGCTGGCGGAGACCCAGTCCATGGTGGACCGGTTCCACGACCTGAACCGCCAGTTCACCAGCATGCAGGAACAGTTGAACCAGGAGCTGACTGCAGCCACCACCGAGATCAACAGCCTGGCGGAGTCCATCGCCCGGGTGAACCAGAGCATCGTCGAGGCCATCGGCGCCGCCGGTGGTGACGATCCCAGCGACCTGCTGGATCAGCGGGAGGTGTTGTTGAAGGAGCTGTCGAGCAAGGTGGACATCAGCGTGGTGCCCCAGGACGACGGTTCCTGGAATGTCTTCATCGGCAAGGGGCAGGCGCTGGTGATGGGCAGCACCCCGGCGACCCTCGCCACCCGGCCGGGAGCCGCCGACGTGGGCCAGCTGGACATCGCCTTCACCGACCTGACCGGCAGCCATGTCATCACCAATCAGCTCAGCGGAGGGGAGATCGGCGGCCTGCTGTCGTTTCGCCAGGATATCCTGGATCCGGGACAGAACCGGCTCGGCCTGATCGCCATCGGCATCGGCGAGGAGATGAATCGTCAGCACCGGCTCGGCGTAGATCTGAACGGCGACCTGGGCACTGCACTGTTCAAGCCGTCGCAGATGCAGATCCTGGCCAACGGCAACAACCTTGGCGCGGCGACGGCGACCGGCACCATTCTCGACAGCGGTGCCCTCACCGCCAGTGACTACCTGCTGGAGGCGGACGGTGGCGGTGGATATACCCTCACCCGCCTCGCCGACGACCGGCAGTGGACCTACAGCAGCGGCGACGTGGTCGACGGTTTCAGCCTGACCCTGTCCGGTGCGGCCAGTGCCGGCGACAGGTTCCTGGTTCGTCCCACCCGGCTGGGTGCCGAGATGCTGACCCTGGAGCTGAACGATCCGCGGCGGTTCGCCGCCGCCGGCCCCCTGCGCTCGGCACCGGCACCGGGCAACGGCGGTACCGGGAGCATGACCCAGCCGGTGGTGAGCGATCCCGATACCCTGAGCACCGCCACCAATATCACCCTGACCTTCGATGCCGCCGGCAACCGCTTCGATGTCGATACCGATGGCGATGGCGTGGCCGATACCACCCTGGCCTACGACCCGGCCAGCGACAGTGGCGGCAAGAGCTTCACCCTGAGCGGTTTCGGCGATCCGGAATTCACCGTCAGCGGCACCCCGCAGGATGGGGACCGCTTCACCATCGCGTTCAACCGCGGTGGTGTCGGCGACAATCGCAACGCCCTCGCCATGGCCGAATTGCAGCATGTCGACACCATGCTGGAGGACACCAGCGGCAACGGCACCGCCACGTTTCAGGAGACCTATGCCCAGCTGGTCTCCGACGTCGGTTCCAAGACCCGCCACGCGGAGGTCAACTCGAAGGCCACCGACGGCCTGCTGGAGCGCCACGAGATGAGCCTCTCCGCCGTCAACGGGGTGAACCTGGACGAGGAGGCCGCCAATCTGATCCGTTATCAGCAGGCCTATCAGGCATCGGCCCAGGTGATTGCAGTGGCCAGCACCCTGTTCGACACGCTGTTGAACGCCGTGCGCCGTTGAGGAACACGAATCATGAACCGCATATCCACCTATATGATGTTCCAGCGCTCGCTCACCGCAATGTTGAATCAGCAGGGCAGCGTCAGCGAGACCCAGCTGCAACTCTCCACCGGCAAGCGGGTGCTGGCGCCGTCGGACGATCCGGCGAGCGCGGCGCGGATACTCGGTCTCAACGGCGCCATCGGCACGGTTGAACAGTACCAGAGCAATGCCGAGCGGGCGAAATCGCGGCTGGAGAGCGAGGAGAGCATTCTCAATGGTGCCGTCAATGCGCTGCAGCGGGCCCACGAACTGGCGGTGCAGGGCAACAACGACAGTCTGACGGCAGACGATACCGGCTATATCGCCAAGGAGGTGCGGCAGCTGCTGGACCAGGTGTTCTCCCTGGCCAACACCCGGGACGGCAACGGCGAGTACATCTTCGCCGGCTTTCAGAGCAAGACCCGGCCCTTCACCCGGGACGGCGGCGTATTCGCCTATCAGGGGGATCTCGGCCAGCGCCGGCTGCAGGTCTCGCCCGATCGCCAGGTCGCCGACGGCGACAACGGCTTTCGCGTGTTCATGAACGTGGCGACGGAACCGACGGCCTCCGGCACCACGCTCGCGGCCACCGCCTTCGATGCCATTGCGGCAGGTGATATCGTCATCGACGGGGGCAACGGCAACGGCCCCGTCTCCCTGGGGGCGCTGCCGGCCGCGGCCAACGCCGCCGAGCGGGCGGACCAGTTGCTGCAGGCGATCAACGCGGTGACCGGGCAGACCGGGATCCGCGCCGTCCGGGAGAGTGGCAGCGACAACCTGACCCTGACCTCCGTCGGCAGCAGCGGCATCGATGTCACCCTTGCCGGCAGCGCCACGCTGGCGAACACCGGCCTGCAGGACATCGCCGCGGTCGATGATCCGCGCGACATCTTCGCCACCCTCGACCAGCTCGCCACCGCGCTGGAGAGCAACCGCCCGGTGGACCGCTACATCGCCGACCTGCAGCACGCCCTGGAGAACCTGGTGTCGGTACAGACCGGCATCGGTGCCCGTATCAACACCATTGATCAGCAGGGAGAGATCAACGAGGATCTGAAGCTGTCGCTGCAGAAGCACCGCTCCGAGGAGCAGGATCTCGATTTCGCCGAGGCCATCGCCCGCTTCGAGCGCCAGATGACGGCCCTGCAGGCGGCCCAGCAGAGTTACGTCCGGATCAAGGGTCTCTCCCTGTTCAACTACCTGTAGCAGGGATCCTCGCGGCCTGAACCAGGGCATTACCCGTCGGCCAGGGAAGTCGCGCCGCCCTGCCGGGGGGACAGTGTTCAGGTGCTTGGTGCGGTCCAGGAACACCCCACCGGCGCTCTCCCCTGCGGCATTTCCGGGCAGGTACGGAAAAAGTCGCGAAACCGCTTCCCGGGAATTCCCTTACTCGGCAGAAAAACAGATAAGAATCAATACACTGTTTCGCCAATACTCGTTCCTTTCCCAATTCCCGACGGCACCCGTTTTTGCTAAAGGAAGCCCCCTTCCGGCCGTTACAGACACCGGAGGCGGTGAATGCACGAAACCGATCGAGCATATCCGCCAGAGATCAACCTGACCCCCAGAGCGCCGGCGGACGGCAGCCGGGGGACTAGGAGAACATCATGGCACAAGTCATCAATACCAATGTCGCATCCCTCACCGCCCAGCGGAATCTGAACAAGTCCCAGGGCTCCCTGGCCACCGCGATGCAGCGTCTCTCTTCCGGCCTGCGCATCAACAGCGCCAAGGATGACGCCGCCGGCCTGGCCATCTCGGAGGGCATGACCTCCCAGATCCGGGGCCTGAATCAGGCCATTCGCAACGCCAACGACGGCATTTCCCTGGCGCAGACGGCGGAAGGTGCCCTGGCCGAGATGACCAACAACCTGCAGCGTATCCGCGAACTCTCGGTACAGGCTGCCAACTCCACCAACAGCGCCTCCGACCGCGGTGCCCTCGACAAGGAGGTGCAGCAGCTGCTGGCGGAGATCGACCGGGTGGCATCACAGACCTCGTTCAACAACCAGCGCATCCTGGACGGTACCTTCGGCACCGCTTCCTTCCAGGTGGGTGCCAATGTGGGCGAGACCATCAGCCTGAACCTGAGCACCAGCATGCGGACCACCTCCATCGGCAAGACCGCCGACTACGTGGATTCGTCCACCGCCTTCGACACCACCAAGGCCCTCGGCTCCCAGGGTACCGGTGTGACCACCAGCGCCTTCACCTCCGGTGACCTGACCATTGCCATCGGCACCAATGATGCCGTCAGTGTCGGCGCCTCCCAGGACTACACCTCCACCGGCGCCGGCCGCACCGCCTCCAGCGCCTATTCCAAGGCCGATGCCATCAACAGCGCCGGCATCAGCGGCCTGACGGCGACCGCGGACACCACGGTGCAGCTGGACATGGGTACCACCGCAGTGTCGGCCACCAACACCGGCTACTCCCTCTCCATCAACGACGTGGCGATCGTCACCTCGTATGACGGCACCTCCTCGGGTGCGATGTCCGCGGACGAGCTGGTGGCGACGATCAACGCCAACGCCTCGGCCACCGGTGTCACCGCCTCCTACGACAGCGCCAACACCCGGCTGACCCTGACCGCCGTCGATGGTCGTGACGTCAAGGTCTCCCAGACCAACACCACGACCACCACCGACGGTATCCAGGACATGGAGGGCGACAACAACGCCGTCAACACCACGACCGACTTCACGCCGGGAGCGAGTGGCGTGGCAGCGACCTTCACCTACAAGGGAACGATCCGGCTGACCGCGGCCGAGCAGATCACCATCGCCGGTTCCAACCCGGGTTACGCCGGCTTTTCCGCCGGCTCCCTGGCCCTGGGCAATTCGGCGCTCAGCTCTTCCTCGGTGACCACGGTGGAGAACGCCAACACCACCATCACGCGGGTGGATGCCGCGCTGGCCGCGGTCAACAACCTGCGCAGCACCTTCGGCGCGATCCAGAACCGGTTCGATTCGACCATCTCCAATCTGAGCGTGACGTCAGAGAACCTGAGCGCTGCGCGCAGCCGTATCCGTGACGCCGACTTCGCCGCCGAGACCGCCGAGATGACGCGCTCGCAGATCCTGCAGCAGGCCGGCGTGGCCATGGTCTCCCAGGCCAATGCGCTGCCGCAGAGTGTGTTGTCGCTGTTGCAGTAACGGGACCCTGGTGACAGGGGAACCCGGGCGGTTCGCCCGGGTTCCCCGAAATGCCTGAACAGGTGACCACCATGATCAACGAAATTTCTCGTGGCCTGCAGGGAGTGGCCGCTCTACGCTCCACCAGCGAAACGGAGGATGTTGCTCCAGCCAGGGAGGTGGAGCCCGAAGCCGGGGCCGCGAAGAGGGACGGGGGCCAGCCGGCCGGGGTGGATGGCAGTCAACTGAATACCATCGTCAAGGAACTGAACGACTTCGTGCAGGTGGTGCAGCGGCGACTGGAATTCAGCATCGACCAGGACAATGGCGAAGTGATCGTCCGGGTGGTGGATGCCGAGACCAGGGATGTGGTCCGCGAGATCCCGGCGGAAGAAGTGCGTGAGATGCGCAAGCGTCTCAGTGAGGTCTCGGAAAAACTTTTTCAGCCGGATGGCAACACCGCGATGCTGTTTCAGGCCAAGGCCTGAGAGCGATCGAACTGGAACGATGAGTGCAGGTCGGCCGTCGGGCCGATACCATTTGTGAGGAGGTCTGAATGGCTGGCATTTCCGCACCCGGTCTCGGTTCCGGCCTGGATGTAAACGGTATCATCTCCCAGTTGATGGCGGTTGAACGTCAGCCGTTGACCAAGCTCGACCAGAAGGAGGCGGTCTACCAGGCCCAGATCTCCGGCTACGGCAGCCTCAAGAGTGCCCTTTCCAGTCTGCGCTCATCCCTCGACAAGCTGCAGGAGAGTGATCTCTTCCATGCCACCAGGGGAAACAGCAGTGATGAAGACGTACTGGTGGCCAGCAGCGATCCGGGCGCCGTTCCTTCGATCTACGATGTGACGGTCGACCGCATGGCCCAGAGGCACAAGGCCGGGTCCAGCGAATTCGCGTCCGACGCCACCTTTGGGGGCGGTGCCGGCGATCAGTTGCAGATCATGATCGGTGCCAGCAGCTTCAGCATCGACCTGTCCGCCGGAATGACCCTGCAGGAGATTCAGGCGGCCATCAACGCGGATGACAATGGCACGGGAATCACCGCCGGCCTGATCACCGGTGACAGCGGCCGGCAGACGCTGGTGCTGACCTCACCGAAGAGCGGTTACGACGACCGTATCCAGTTTTCCTTTGGAGGTGGCATCGACGCCTCCACGTTCGGATTCACCACCCTCAACCGCGATGCCTCCGGCCAGCCACTGGCCGACGACACCGAACTCGACGCATCCCTGACGGTGGACGGGGTCTCCGTCACCCGGGGCACCAACTCTATCGACGATGTAATCGAGGGCCTCTCTCTCGAACTGAAGGGAACGGGGCATGCGGTCGCCAGTATCGACGACGATCCGGGAGCGGTGACGGCAGCGGTCAACGGTTTCATCAAGGCCTACAACGAGATGAAGGACCAGCTGGCGACCCTGTCGGAAGGCACGCTCAACGGCAGCAGCCTGTTGCGTACCGTCGAGTCCCAGGTCCGCGGAGTCGTCAACCGTTCCCTGAACGGACTCGGCGACATCGGCTACCTGTCCCAGCTCGGCATCACCTCGGACGAGAAGACCGGTAAACTCTCCCTCGATGGCAGCATGCTGAACGACGCGCTGGACCAGCACCGGGATGGCGTGGCGGCATTCTTCTCCGATTCGGACAGGGGTTTCGCCATCTCCTTCGATACCATGCTCGACGGCTTCCTGAAAAGTGGGGGCATGATCGATTCGGCGATCGACGGGACCAACAGCAGGATCGATCAGATCGGTGGTCGGCGTGAATCCCTGGAACGTCGGCTCGAGTCGATCGAGAGACGATATCAGAATCAGTTCACCGCCCTGGACACCCTGGTTGCCCAGATGAACACCACCAGCAACTACCTGACGGGACAGCTCGAAAGTCTCGCCAACATGCTCAAGAACAAGTAACCCTGTGATCTGGACAACCTCCAGCGATCGAGGAATCACCCAATGGTAAAATCAAGAATCAACAGCGCCCTCTCCCAGTATCAGAGCGTCAGCATCTCGTCCAGAGTGGAGGACGCAACGCCCCATCGTCTGATCCAGATGCTGATGGAGGGTGCGCTGGACAAGATCGCCACCGCCAAGGGCCACATGCTGCACGATGAACCGGCAGAGAAGGGGCGCCACATCAGCTGGGCGATCTCGATCATCAGCGGCCTGCAGAACAGTCTCGACATGGACCGGGGTGGCGAGCTGTCGCGCAACCTGGACGACCTCTACGACTACATGGTACGGCGGCTGGGCGAAGCGGGGGCCAGCAACGATCCCGCCATCCTGGACGAGATCTCCTCCCTGCTGCTGGAGGTGAAGGGCGCCTGGGATGTGATTCCGCAGCAACTGGCGGCGGAGAGCCGTAAGGCCGCCTCCTGATGCAGGAAGATCTCCCCATGCCGCCGCCGGTCCCGGAGCCACTGGCCGAGGCCCTGAAGCTGTCGGAACGGATGAGCCTTCTCGCCGGGGAGGCACAGTGGGACCAGGTCCGCTCCCTGGAGGAGGCGCGCCGTCCGCTGCTGCAACGCTGTTTTCCGCTGCACGGCGATCTTCCCGACCCGGCTGCAACCGAGCGGCAGATCCGGCGCATCCTGGAGCTGGACCGCCGGGTCATGGAGCTGGCCGGGGCGGCCAGGGGCGAGGTGCAGGAGGCGTTGCGCAGGATGAGCCAGGGCCGCGCCGCGATTCAGGCCTACGACCGGGTCGGCACCTGATCCACCCTATCTGTCGCCGCGCGCTAGCCGACCGTCCCCCCCCCCTTCAGCACCAGCTCGATCACGAACTTGCTGCCGAAATAGGCCAGCATCAGCACCACGAACCCGGCCAGGGTCCAGATCAGTGCCTTCTGCCCGCGCCAGCCGAAGCGGAAGCGCCCCCACAGCAATCCCCCGAACACCAGCCAGGCGGCGATGGAGAGGATGGTCTTGTGCACCAGGTGCTGGGCGAACATGTCCTGCAGGAACATGAAGCCGGTGATCAGGGCCAGGGTCAGCAGCACGAAGCCGACGCCGATCATCTCGAACAGCAGCGCCTCCATGGTCTGCAGTGGTGGCAGCGAGCGGATGAAGCCGCCAGGATGGCGGTGACGCAGGTGGTGGTCCTGGATCGCCAGCAGGATCGCCTGCACGCTGGCCATGGTGAGCAGGCTGTAGGCCAGCAGCGAGATCAGCACGTGGATGCGCAGTCCCCACGGGGCATGGGGGGACAGGAAGTGGGCAGCGGGGAAGCGGGCCTGGAACACGATGGCCAGGGCCGCCAGGGGCAGCAGGGCGATGCCCAGGTTCTCCACCGGCTTGGACAGGGAGGAGAGCATCAGCAGCAGCACGATGGTCCAGGAGATCATCGATGCGGCATCGAAGAATCCCAGGTTGATGCCGCTCTCGGTGAAGACATGCTGATAGAGATAGATGCCGTGCAGCACCACGCCCACCAGTCCCAGACCGATCGCCAGCATCCGCGGGGGCTGCCGTTCGGCGCCGGGCCGAAACAGGCGCACGGCGACGACCACCCCTGCGGTCAGATAGCAGAGGATGGCGACGATGGCGGTGGGGTGGCTGCTCATGACCGGGGGATAATCGCATATTTGGGTAGCAGGCTCTAGCTGCCCGGCAGGCGGGTAAGTACCCCGCGACGGGCCCCGGGAGGCCGGGGGCCGGTACCTCGAACCCGGTGCCTGGGGGTATACTACGCCGATCGATCCCGGGCCCGTGCCCGTCACCGGACAAGCGACCAACATGTTTGACAACCTGACAGAACGACTCGGCGGTGTGCTCAACAAGCTGCGCGGACAGGGGCGGCTGACCGAGGACAACATCAAGGAGACCATGCGCGAGGTGCGCATGGCGCTGCTGGAGGCGGACGTGGCGCTGCCGGTGGTGCGCGAGTTCGTCGACCAGGTGAAGCAGCAGGCGATGGGGGAGGAGGTGCTGAAGAGCCTCACCCCCGGCCAGGTCCTGATCAAGATCGTCAACGACGAACTGACCCGGGTCATGGGGGAGGCGAACGAGTCCCTCAACCTGGCCGCCCAGCCACCGGCGGTGATCCTGATGGCGGGCCTGCAGGGCTCGGGCAAGACCACCAGCGTGGCCAAGCTGGCGCGCTGGCTGAAGGAGCGGAAGAAGTCGGTGATGGTGGTGAGCTGTGACGTCTACCGGCCGGCCGCCATCGATCAGCTCAGGACCCTGGCCGCCGAGGTCGGGGCCGACTTCTTCCCCAGTTCACCGGAGCAGGAGCCGGTGCAGATCGCCCGGGCCGCCCTGGACCAGGCGCGGAAGGGGTTCAAGGACGTGCTCATCGTCGATACCGCGGGCCGGCTGCACGTGGACGAGCAGATGATGGGCGAGATCCAGGCCCTGCACGCGGCGCTGAAGCCGGTGGAGACCCTGTTCGTGGTCGACAGCATGACCGGTCAGGATGCGGCCAACACGGCGAAGGCGTTCGACCAGGCGCTGCCGCTCACCGGCGTGATCCTGACCAAGGCGGACGGCGACGCCCGCGGCGGCGCCGCCCTCTCCATCCGCCAGATCACCGGCAAGCCGATCAAGTTCCTCGGCGTCGGTGAGAAGACCGACGCCCTGGAGCCGTTCCACCCCGAGCGCATGGCCTCGCGCATCCTCGGCATGGGCGACGTGCTCAGCCTGGTGGAGGAGGTGCACCGCAAGGTGGACCAGCAGAAGGCCCAGAAGCTCGCCAGGAAGCTGCAGAAGGGCCGGGGTTTCGATCTGGAGGACTTTCGGGAGCAGATGGAGCAGATGGCCAGCATGGGCGGCATGAGTTCCCTGCTGGACAAGCTGCCCGGGATGGGGGAGCTGCCGGACCACGTGAAGAACCAGGTCAACGACCGCGAGATCCACCGCACCATCGCCATCATCAACTCCATGACCCCCCAGGAGCGGCGCTTTCCCAATGTCATCAAGGGCTCGCGCAAGCGGCGCATCGCCCGTGGCTCCGGCACCCAGGTGCAGGACGTCAACAAACTGCTGAAGCAGTTCACCCAGATGCAGAAGATGATGAAGAAGATGAAGGGCAAGGGGATGGCGAAGATGATGCGCGGCATGAAGGGGATGATGGGCGGGCCCGGCGGCATGCCGGGTGGGGGGATGCCGCCGGGAGGGTTTCCGTTCAAGTAGGAACTACAGGGCCGAGGAACTACAGGACCGAGGAACTACAGGGCCGAGGAACTACAGGGCCGAGGGACCCCTCACCCCTCACCCCTCACTCCTCACTCCTCACTCCTCACTCCTCACCCTCCCATCCCCCCTTCCAATTTTCCCGGAATTGCGTACAATGCGCGGTTTACCTCCTGCCGGCTGGTCGGCCGGTGGTGCGTAACCGAAACAACTTTATTCAAGGGCAGGATATGGTCACGATTCGTCTCTCCCGGACCGGCGCCAAGAAGCGGCCGTTCTATCACATCGTCGTCACCGACAGTCGCAATCCCCGTGACGGGCGCTACATCGAGCGGGTGGGTTTCTTCAACCCGGTGGCCACCGGCGGCGAGGAGCGGCTGCGTGTCGACCAGGCGCGGGTGCAGCACTGGGTCTCCCACGGCGCCCGGATGAGCGACCGGGTGGCCCAGCTGGTGAAGCAGGCGGCCAGGCAGGCGGAGTCGGCGGCGGCCTGACCGGCGTCCGCGGGGCCGGACGGCCCGCTCCGGCATGGGGGACGATCGGGAGCAACGCTGGGTCGTGCTGGGGCGTGTCTCCGGCCTGTTCGGCGTTCGCGGCTGGGTCAAGGTGTTCTCCGATACGGCGCCACGGGAAAACATCCTCGATTACCGGAGCTGGTATCTGAAGCGGCGGGGCGAGTGGCGTCCCTACCGCTTGCTGGAGGGGCGGCGCCAGGGCAAGGGCATCGTCGCCCGGCTCGAGGGCTGCGGCGACCGGGAGCAGGCGGCGGAACTGGTCGGCGCCGATATCGCCGTCAGGCGGGAACAGCTGCCGGCGGCCGCCGACGGTGAGTACTACTGGACCGACCTGCAGGGACTGCGGGTGGTCAATCTCGGGGGGATCGATTTCGGCCGGGTGGACCACCTGTTCGAGACCGGCGCCAACGACGTGATGGTGGTGAAGGGCGAGCGCCGCCGTCTGATCCCCTTCATCGATGGGGTGATCGACGGGGTGGACCTGGAGGAGGGGGTGATCCGGGTCGACTGGGACCAGGACTTCTAGGAGCCTGTCGGACTTGATCGTTCGAAGCGCAAATCACCGGGGGCGGATCAAATCGGTTTATCGAATGAGGCGAACAGCAGGGCTGTTTAACGAGTTCGATACGCTGAGTTGATCGCCATCCAGGGACTTGCAGCCAGACAGCATCAAGTCCGACAGGCTCCCCGGGAACCTCCGGAGATTGGTCTGGACGCTTCGGCTGCCAGGTGCGGGTTCATGATTGTTCAGAGGTTCCCCAGGCCATGCGCTTCGACGTGGTGACCCTGTTCCCGGAGATGTTCCGGGCCATGACCGGCAGTGGCGTCACCGGCCGCGCCTTCGATCGTGGGCGGGCGCAGCTGGTGTTGTGGAACCCGCGGGACTACACCCACGACGTGCACCGCACGGTGGACGACCGCCCCTACGGGGGTGGGCCGGGCATGGTGATGAAGATCGAGCCCCTGCTGGCGGCGATCCAGGCAGCCAGGGCGGCGGCCCCCACTTCCCGGGTGGCCTACCTCAGCCCCCAGGGGCGGCGCCTGGATCAGGCGGCGGCGGGGGAGATGGCGCAGCGCGACGGCATGATCCTGGTCGCCGGCCGCTACGAGGGCATCGACGAGCGTATCGTCGGGCGCTGCGTGGATGAAGAGTGGTCCATTGGCGACTACGTGCTGAGCGGCGGTGAGCTGCCGGCCCTGGTGCTGATGGATGCGGTGATCCGGCTGTTGCCGGAGGTGCTGGGCGACGCGGAGTCGGCGCAGCAGGACTCCTACATGGATGGCCTGCTCGACTGCCCCCACTATACCCGGCCCGAGGTTTTCGACGGCGAGGCGGTGCCCGCCGTGCTGCTCAGCGGCGACCACGCGGCGATCCGCCGCTGGCGCCTGCAGCAGTCCCTGGGGCGAACCTGGCTGCGACGGCCGGATCTGCTCGAGGGGCGCCGGCTGAGCGACGAGGAGCAGGAATTGTTGAACGAGTTTATTCAGGCGCACACAGGCGCCGGTTGAGAGACAGGAGCATACGACCATGAGCAACATCATCCAGGAACTTGAAGCCGAACAGATGGGCCGTGAGATCCCGGACTTTGGTCCCGGCGATACCGTGGTCGTCCAGGTCAAGGTGAAGGAGGGCAACCGCGAGCGCCTGCAGGCCTTCGAGGGCGTGGTGCTGGCGAAGAAGAACCGGGGTCTCAACTCCTCCTTCACCGTGCGCAAGATCTCCCATGGCGAGGGGGTGGAGCGGGTGTTCCAGACCTACAGCCCGGTGGTGGCCGAGATCCAGGTGAAGCGTCGTGGTGACGTACGCCGGGCCAAGCTCTACTACCTGCGCGGCCGTACCGGCAAGGCGGCCCGGATCAAGGAGAAGATCTGATCTGGTCGGGCCCCTTCCCGCCGGTGCCGGAATGAGCGCATGGCAGGAAGGGGTATCCGGCGATCTTCCATGGCCTCGACGCCGCCGCGGCGGTGTCGGGGGGTGGCCGGACGACCGGCCATTCCGGTGCCGGCCTGAATCCTGCGACTGAGCAGTCTCCCGGGCGCCCGGGGCCCTCTCCCGCCATTTCCGTTTCCAGACACCCCGCCTCGGCGGGGTGTTTGCGTTTCCGGCAGGGCCGACTAGAATATACTGTATATATACACAGTATATGACCGCACCCGCGGCCCCCTTCCCCGATGTCGGCGAATCTCGAACGTCTGCTGCAGCATCATCCCGAACTCCGCCGTGGCCCCGGAATGGCCGCCGCGCCGGAGAAGGGCATCCCGACCGGCTTTCCGGTGCTCGACCGGCAGCTGCCGGGAGGGGGCTGGCCCGGCCGCGCGATCACCGAACTGCTGGTCGGCGGCGGGGGCGCCCATGCCCTCGGGCTGCTGCTGCCCGCCCTCGCCCGGTTGAGCCGGGAGGGTCGCTGGATCGTGCTGGTGGCGCCGCCCTGGCTCCCCTATGCCCCGGCGCTGCAGGCGGCCGGCGTCGACCTGGCCCGCCTGCTGCTGGTCGAGCCGGCCGCTGAACCGGACCGGCTCTGGGCCCTGGAGCAGGCGCTGCGCTCGGGCGGCTGCAGTGCCGTGCTGGCCTGGCCACGCCGGCTCCGTCCCAGCGCCCTGCGCCGGCTGCAGCTGGCGGCGGAGGCGGGGGCGGCCGGTGGCTTCCTGTTTCGCCCCTTCGCGGCTGCGGCGGAACACTCCCCCGCCGCCCTGCGGCTGCGGCTGGCGCCGGCGGGCGACGGCTGGGAGATCGATCTCCTCAAGCGCCGGGGGGGCTGGCCGCTGTCCGGCATCCGGCTGCCTCTCCGGCCGGCGGAATGAGCCGCCTCTCCCGGCCGATGGAACCCTGGCCCGAATGTTTCACCCGGGGACGCGAGGACGCGTTCAGCGATGCCCGGCAACATTCTGTACTCCGCCAATATCCCGGGACTTCGTATGGAATACAGTACGTTGAAACCTGATTTCAGTGATCGGGTGAAATATCCGGGCTGGCTCGCCATCCACCTGCCCCGCCTCCCGCTGGAGGTGCTGGCACAGGAGGACGGTTTGCCCCTGGCCGTCGCTGAGCGCCAGGGGGGACGCCGGCGGATCCTGCTCTGCAATGCCGCGGCGGCCGCCGCCGGGGTGGCCCCTGGCCAGGCGCCGGCGGCGGCCCGGGCCCTGTCCGGGGGGCTGCGCATCCTGGCGCGGAACCCGCGGCGGGAGCGGATGGCGCTGGAGGAGCTGGCCCTCTGGGCCGGCCGCTTCACCTCCCGGGTGGTGCTGGAGTGGCCGCACGGGCTGTTGCTGGAGCTGGCCGGAAGCTACCGTCTGTTCGGCGGGCCGGGGCGTCTGACGGACGCGCTGGAGCGGGATCTGCAACGGACCGGCCATCTTTGCCATACCGCCCTGGCACCGACCCCGGCCGCGGCCATGCTGCTGGCCCGCGCCGGCAGGCGGGAGCGGGTGACGGATCTCCCCGGGCTGCCACGGGCGCTGGCGCCGACAGCGCTCGGGCTGCTGCCGTTGAGCGGGGAACAGCGCCAGGATCTGCAGGATCTGGGCATCCGCACCCTGGGCGAGCTGCTGGCCCTGCCGGCCGCCGGTCTGGCGCGGCGGCTGGGGCCGGAGCCGGCGGCGTGGCTGGAGCGGCTGCTGGGGCGGCAGCCGGACCCGCGCCCGCCGTTTCCCTTCCCCGATCGTTTCCATCAGCGCCTGGAACTGCCGGCCGAGGTCTCCAGCCGCCAGGCCCTGTCGTTCGCCGCCCACCGGCTGCTGCTGGCGCTGGCCGGTTTTCTCACCGCCCGCCAGGCCGGCTGCCGCCGCCTGTGCTGGTCCCTGGGACTGGGCGAGGGGCGGGAACAGGGCTTCGTCCTCGGGCTGCAGCTGCCGGAACGGGATCCGGAACGGCTGCTGGAGCTGCTGCGGCAGCGGCTGGAGCGGGTCCGGCTGGCGGCCCCGGTGCGGGAGATCGGGCTGCGGGTGGAGGAGCTGGAACCCCTGGCCGGGCGGCCGGCGGGCCTGTTCCCGGAGACCCCGGCGAGGCCGGATCCGGGATTGCCGGAGCGGCTGCAGGCGCGGCTGGGGGAGGGAGCGGTGTGTGGCCTGGAGGTGGTGCCGGACCACCGGCCCGAGCGGGCCTGGCGGCGGACGGAGCCGGGGGCGGGCGGCTGCACGGAGGCCGGTCACCGGCCCTGGTGCGGGCGCCCCCCATGGCTGCTGCCGGCGCCCCGGCCGCTCCCCGTCGACGGGAGAGGCCGTCCCTGCCTGGACGGGCCGCTCTCCCTGGAGGGGGAGCGGGAGCGTATCGAAACCGGCTGGTGGGACGGACGGCCGGTGGCCCGGGACTATTTCGTCGCCCGCACCGCCAGCGGGGCCAGGGCGTGGATCTACCGGGAGCTGGGGGGAGGGGGGCGCTGGTATCTGCACGGCTGGTACTGAGCCGTGCCGGTGCCCGCTCCCTCCGCTGCACGGAAGGCGGCACCGCTAGGTGGGGGCGGCACGCCTGCTGCGGCGCCGAAACAGGCGTCCCAGGCCCAGGGCCGGCAGGGCGAGGACGACACCGGCGACGACGGCGCAGAGCAGGGCCTCGGGGGTGAAGACCAGTCCCGGCTGGAACAGGGTCCAGCTGGCGGCCATGGCATCGGGTTCGCCGTTGCGCAGCAGGGTCACGATCTGGTCCGGCAGGTTCCCCTGCAGACCGTTCATCGCCTCCGTCAGCCGGGCCACCTGGTCGGCCAGGGTGCGGATCGCCTCACCCTCGGCCCGGAACGCCGGGTCGCTGCTCTCCAGGTGGCGCCGGATCAGGGCCTCCAGGTCGCCGCCATGGAAGCGGTCGGCGATGGCCTGGAACAGGCCCAGATCGGCCCGCGCCTGCTGCAGCCGCCCGGCCAGGTACTGGCGGTAGCCATCGAGATACTTGGGCAGCTGGGAGCCGCCGAGGAAACCGGCGGCGAACAGCAGCCTGGCGGGGAGGTTGCGGATCATCGGAACTTCAGGCGGAAGCCGGCCTTCTTCAACCGTTTCGCCTCCTGTTTCAGTTCCATCCGCGGCAGTGGGTGCGCCTGCAGCCAGCCGTCCGGGAACTCCAGCTCCAGCCGGTTGCCCTCCACCCGCAGCAGGGCATCGATGCGCAGGGTGGCGGAACGGGCCCGGTGCAGCAGCACCGACAGGCGCAGCAGCACCGCCAGCTGCATGGCGCACAGGGTGATGTCCGGCGGCAGGGCGCGGAACTGCTCCAGCGGGAAACGGCGCCGGTGCCCGCGCATCAGCGCCGCCAGCACCATCTGCTCCTGGCGGCTGAAGCCGGCCATGTCGGAGTGGGCCGCCAGGTAGGCGCTGTGCTTGTGGTAGCCGGCATGGGCCACGGTGAGGCCGATCTCGTGCAGGCGCGCCGCCCAGCCCAGGATCTCGACGTACTCGCCGCCGTGCAGCCCCCAGGGGGCGGCCGCCTGGGCGAACAGGGCGCGGGCGGTGCGCTCCACCCGCTCCGCTTGGGCCATGTCCACCTCGTAGCGGCGGCACAGGGCACGGACGCTGCTTTCGCGCACGTCCTCGTGGTGGATGCGTCCGAGCATGTCGTAGAGCAGGCCCTCGCGCAGGGCCAGATCGGAGACCTGCATCCGCTCGATGTGCAGCGCCTTGAACACCGACCGCAGCACCGCCACCCCACCGGCGAACACCGGGCGCCGTTCGGTGCTGAGCCCGTCGAGTTCGATCCGGTCGACCCGCCCGAACGCGACCAGGCGGTCACGCAGCTGCCGCAGGGCGTCGGCGGTGATGCCATCGCGCGGGTCGCACCAGCCGGCCCGCTGGACCACGGTACGGATGGCGCGGATGGTGCCGGAGCTGCCGATCGCCTGCCGCCAGCCGGCCTCGCGGTACTCCACCTTCACCGGCCGCAGCTCCAGGGCGCCGGCCAGCTCGGCCCGCTTCATCGCCTTCGCGCCGATGCGGCCGTCGCCGAAATGGGCCTGGCTCATGCTGACGCAGCCCATCTCCATGCTCTCCATGTGGCGCGGGGCGAAGCCCTCACCGACGATCAGCTCGGTGCTGCCGCCGCCGATGTCCACCACCAGGCGCCGCTCGTCACCGGCGGCCAGTCCGTGCGCGACCCCCAGGTAGACCAGGCGCGCCTCCTCGCGGCCGGCGACGATCTCGATCGGGTGTCCCAGGGCGGCCTCGGCCGCGCGCAGGAAGGCGCCGGCGTCGCGCACCTGGCGCAGGGTGTTGGTGCCCACCGCGCGCACCGCTCCGGGAGGCAGAGAGCGTACCCGCTGGCCGAAGCGCTCCAGGCAGCCCAGCGCCCGCTGTGCCACCTCCGGTGCCAGGTTGCGCCGGGCGTCCAGCCCCTCGCGCAGGCGCACCATCTCGCGCAGCCTGTCCATCACCTGGAACTGGTTGTCCACCACCCGCGCCACGATCATGTGGAAGCTGTTGGAGCCCAGGTCGACGGCGGCGATGGTCTCCGGCGGCCGGCTCGGGATGGTGGGGGATGGAAACATGGTGGCCCCGTCAGCGGTGGGTGGCGATGGGATCCGGCCAGGGACGGACCGGGAACAGCGAGATGGTCCCTCCGCTCCCGACCCGGTTGGGGAAGGCTGCAGGACCGGGAACGCCACCGGGGAATCTCCGGGTTCCTCGTGCCCCGGCGGTGGCGAGGACCGGATCAGGGCGCATACACCATCCGCACGTTGGTGGCCACCAGTCCCTCGTTCACGTCGCTCTCCTGCAGCTGGAACTCGACCACGGTGTCGCGGTTGGTCAGGTCGTCCCCGGTGACATCGTCGGCCAGCTCGTTGGCGTGGCAGAAGACGCTCTCGTAGGGGGAGTCGGGGTCGCGTGGATCGGTGATCCAGAGGTTGGGTGAGATCCGGCGGATGAAGCGCAGGAAACCGTAGCCCTTGTCCGGAAACCACTTGGTACAGATACCGCGGACCCGGGAGCCGACCTCGCCCCACTCGTTGCGCGGCTCCTGGGCCACCGGCAGCAGATCCGGGATCAGGTAGCCGCGGAAGAAGGCATCGGACTGGCGCTGCAGCTGTCTGGAGACGTTCTTGAAGCCCAGCAGCTCCACCCGGCAGCCCCGGTTCTGCAGTGCCGACACCACCTGCAGGAAGTCGCCGTCGCCGGTCACCAGCAGCACCAGGTCCAGATTCTCCACCTGCAGCATGGCGTCCACCGCCAGATCCAGGTCGGCGTTGGCCTTGGTGGTGACATTGCCCTCGTCGTCGGTGAAGCGCCGCACCTGTTTGACGATCACCTTCCAGCCGAAGTCGCGCACCATCTGCTGATAGGCGTGCGACTTGCGGGCATAGTCCGGATCCTCCCGCGCCCGCTCCTGGTCGTAGGCCAGGTAGGTGTTGAGCCGCAGCAGGGTACCTCCGTTGCGCGCGGCGAAGCGCCGCAGCACATCGTAGCGCAGCTGGTAGCCGCCGTTGAACTTGATGTTTTCCGCGTCGACGAAGACGCCGACCTTGAGATCGCTCAATATTCCGTACCCCGGTTCAGTCGACATGGAAGCGGATTTAACCACAGAGTACAGGGGGGGTGCAGCAGGCGGCCGTCGACACCGGATTCGCCGGGGATCCGGTCGGGGACCGCGAAGGCATGGCCAGTGGCATCATCGCCCTGATCCCGGTGACCGGGTCCGGGGTCCTGCCGACCGCCGCCTGCATTGGGAGGGGCCCGGTCCATGGCCCGGGTGTCAAGGTGGTCCGTCGGCGGGAGATGGCCGCCGGGGGTCCGCTGCAGTTGCAGAGATCCAACGCGACAGTAAAGAAAAGGCCGGAGGCCCCGGGGCCCCCGGCCTGTCGGCGCCGTCGGCTGCCCTACTTGTTGGCCCGGTTCTCCACCAGGTCGTCCACCACGCTGGGATCGGCCAGGGTCGAGGTATCGCCCAGGCTGTCCAGTTCGTTGCTGGCCACCTTGCGCAGGATGCGGCGCATGATCTTGCCGGAGCGGGTCTTGGGCAGGCCCGGGGCCCACTGGATCACGTCGATGGTGGCGATCGGTCCGATCTCTCGGCGTACCAGGTCGATCAGCTCCTTCTTCAGGTCATCACTGTACTCCTCCCCGGCCATCAGGGTGACGTAGGCGTAGATGCCCTGGCCCTTGATGTCGTGGGGGAAGCCCACCACCGCGGCCTCGGCCACCTTGTCGTGCAGCACCAGGGCGGACTCGATCTCGGCAGTGCCGAGCCGGTGGCCGGAGACGTTGAGCACGTCGTCGATGCGGCCGGTGATCCAGTAGTAGCCGTCCTCGTCGCGGCGGGCGCCGTCGCCGGTGAAGTAGTTGCCGGGGTACTGGGCGAAGTAGGTGTTGAAGAAGCGGTCGTGGTCACCATAGACGGTGCGCATCATCGCCGGCCAGGGACGGGTGATCACCAGGGCGCCGGAGCAGGCCCCCTCCAGCACCTCGCCGGTGCCGGCGTCGACGATGGCCGGGGCGACGCCGAAGAAGGGCTTGCTGGCGGAGCCCGGCTTCAGCGCAGTGGCGCCGGGCAGGGGGGTGATCAGGTGGCCGCCGGTCTCGGTCTGCCACCAGGTGTCGACGATGGGGCAGCGGCCGTCACCGACCACGTGGTAGTACCACTCCCAGGCCTCCGGGTTGATCGGCTCGCCGACGGTGCCGAGGATGCGCAGGGACTTGCGCGAGGTCTTCTTCACCGGCTCGTCGCCGGAGCGCATCAGGGCGCGGATGGCGGTGGGGGCGGTATAGAAGATGGCGACGTTGTGCTTGTCCACCACCTGCCAGAAACGGGAGACGTCCGGGTAGTTGGGGATGCCCTCGAACATCAGGCTGATGGCGCCGTTGGCCAGCGGGCCATAGACGATGTAGGTGTGGCCGGTGACCCAGCCGACGTCGGCGGTGCACCAGTAGACCTCGCCGTCCTTGTAGTCGAAGGTGTACTTGTGGGTCATGGCGGCGAACACCAGGTAGCCGCCGGTGGTGTGCAGCACCCCCTTCGGCTTGCCGGTGGAGCCGGAGGTGTAGAGGATGAACAGGGGATCCTCTGCCGCCATCGGTTCCGGCGGACAGTCGCTGGAGGCCTCGGCCATGGCCTCGCCGTACCAGACGTCGCGCCCCTCGCTCCAGTCGATGTCGCCGCCGGTATGCTTCACCACCAGGCAGGTGTGGACGTTGGGACACTCGGCCAGGGCGGTGTCGGCATGGCGCTTCAGATGCACCGCCTTGCCGCCGCGCACGCCCTCGTCGGCGGTGATCAGGGTCTGGCAGTCGGAGTCGAGGATGCGGTCGCGCAGGGAGTCGGGGGAGAAGCCGCCGAACACCACCGAGTGGACCGCGCCGATGCGGGCGCAGGCGAGCATGGCCACCGCCGCCTCGGGGATCATCGGCATGTAGATGCAGACCCGGTCGCCCTTCTTCACCCCGCGGGACTTGAGCACGTTGCCCAGCCTGCATACCTGCTCGTGCAGCTCGCGGTAGCTGATCTTCCTGTCCACCGAGGGGTCGTCCCCCTCCCAGATGATGGCGGTCTGGTCGCCGCGGCTCTCCAGGTGGCGGTCGAGGCAGTTGTAGGCGACGTTGAGACGGGCGCCGTCGAACCATTTGATGTGCAGGTCGCCGGCGTCGAAGCTGTAGTCCATCACCTTGTCCCAGGGCTGGATCCAGCTGACGAACTCATTGGCCATGTCGGACCAGAAGCCGTCCGGGTCGTCGATCGAGCGCTGGTACATCTGTTCGTACTTGTCGGCGTCGATATAGGCGTTGGCCGCCACGTCGGCGGGGACCGGGTAGACCTTTTGTTCGGACATGGGATCTCTCCTCAGGCTTTGTTATCGATGGTTCATTCAATGGCGGCCGGGCACCGGATTGCCGCTCGATCCGATAAAAATGCCCTGTTTCACCGGCTTGTTCAATCAGTTTTTGTCTGCGCCTTCCGCCCATGCCGATTCCCCCGGCGGGAGCCCGCGGTCACGGAGCGGGGGCGTCACCGGGTGCCGGCGGCGCCGGTGGGCATCGTCCAGCCAACGCGAAAATCGTGCCGGCCGGCCCATTTCCATGCCAAACAGATGGTTACGCCGGTGGTAAGGGGCCTCTTCCGGAAGGACGTTACCTATGGTAACCAGTGGCGTCCGG
This sequence comes from Sedimenticola thiotaurini, assembly GCA_011051715.1. Classification (GTDB taxonomy): domain Bacteria; phylum Pseudomonadota; class Gammaproteobacteria; order Chromatiales; family Chromatiaceae; genus HyVt-443. The sequence continues at coordinate 32,704 of DRKP01000187.1, forward strand.
AAAGGTAACAGCCCCATGGATTCCGGCCTTCGCCGGTATGACGGGGTGTTCAGGGGGCGTTCACTGGCTCTTCACCTCCTCTGCAACTGAAACTATTACTCTCGCCAAGGCGCCAAGACCGCAAAGAACGCCAAGCGGCTTGTTTTCTCTTTGAGCGCATTGGCCACTGTGAATCGGGATCCTTCGTGATCTTCGCGTCCTCTGCGACTTTGCGAGTGGGAAATTGTTTCTCCGTCATTACCGTTACTCCGTCATTCCGGCGCAGGCCGGAATCCAGGTCACCGAGGGGGGGCGCAATCCGGCCGGCCCGGGATGGTGGAAGGGAGCTTGCCCGGGGCCTCCCTAGGGTCTGCGGCTGCGTGGAATGCCGAACCGCTGGCGCCGCTCCCACAGGGCCTTGCGGCTGATGCCGAGACGGCGGGCCAGCTCGGTCTCGGTCATCCGCTCCTGGTGCTCCAGTACGAAACGGCGGAAATACTCCTCCAGTGACAGCTCCTCCTCCAGCGCCGGTGTGTCGCCGGGCCGGGAGTCGTGCAGGCTGTCGATGGCCAGCAGGTCCGCGCTGACGCGGTCGCCGTCGCACAGGATCACCGCCCGCTCCATGGCGTTCTCCAGTTCACGCACGTTGCCCGGCCAGTCGTAGGCGCGGATCGCCGCCAGCGCATCGTCGGTCAGGGTCATGGGTGGCCGGTTGAGATGGGTGCGCGCCTTGTCGAGCAGGAACACCGCCAGCTCGACCAGGTCGTCGCCGCGTTCCCGCAGGGGCGGCAGCAACAGCTCCACCACCCGCAGCCGGAAGTAGAGATCGCTGCGGAAGGCGCCGGACTGCACCAGTTGTTTCAGGTCCCGGTGGGTGGCGGAGATCAGGCGGATATCCACGTGGCGCGCCTGCTCCGAGCCGACCCGCCGGATCTCGCCGTTCTGCAGTACCC
>DRKP01000188.1 GCA_011051715.1 Sedimenticola thiotaurini
CTGGCCATCGCCTCGGCCATGTACCACACCGGCCGCAACCCGCTGAAGCGGGTGCGCCGCCGGGGCGATGCCATGCCGGTCCCGCGCGGGCTGCGCCAGCGCCGGCTGCACAAGGCGTTTCTGCGCTACCATGATGCGGACAACTGGCCACTGTTGCGGCAGGCGCTGAAACGCATGGGCCGGGCGGACCTGATCGGAAACGGCAGGCGGCACCTGGTGCCGGCCTGGCAGCCCGCCGGGACCGGTGGCCGGGGCGGTCCGGAGCGGCGACCGCTCGCCGCCGGCGGGCGCGGAAACAGAACGATCCGGTCTGGGGGGCGCAGCGGCAGGCGGGGCCGGCAGGGCAGGGGATAGGGATTGCCTGTCCCGGTCCTGGAGCTGGACGGACATGTATGCGGCACTCTGAGTGACCGCAACCTCAACAGGAGGACGAGTAGTGAAAGAACTGATCTGGGACAAGAGCCTGAGCGTGGAGGTCGACGAGATCGACGAGGATCACCGGCGGCTGGTGGAGCTGTTCAATATCCTGAACCGGGCGCTGGAGGAGGGGGAGCCGCGGGACTACATCGCAGCGGTGCTGGAGGAACTGATCGCCTGCACCGTCTGGCACTTCCGGCACGAGGAGCGGCTGATGCTGAAGTATCGCTATGACGGCCTGGCGGAGCACAAGGAGGAGCACGACGCCCTGATCGAGAGCGCCAGGGAACTGCAGCAGAAGTTCCTGCAGGAGGACAGATCCCTGTCGGCCGGGGAGATCGAGTTCCTCGAACACTGGCTGACCGGCCACATCTTTGGTGCCGATATGAAGATGGGCGCCTATCTCAGCGAGGTGATGTAGGGCATCGAAACGGTGGATAAACCCTTTTTTCCGCGCGATATAACCATGTGAGATCGAATCAAGAAAGGCGGTCATCAAATGCCCCGATGCAAGGATGCGGATTACGACCGGGTAAAGATGATCCCGATCTCTTTCGATCGCCGGATACTGCCGGATTCCTTCGACTTCACCCTTTCCCGACTGACCGGAAACGAACTGGATCTGAGCCGGCTCTACCAGCAATACAGTAATTATTGTTGGGCTGTCCGGCCCACGATCCCGCCATCGTCCCGAAGATCATCGTTCCGGTCTGCACCAAAGACACCATCAGCAGCAGAACGTTCGAACAGAAGAGCGGAAGCAGGGAGTGATCAAGCAGATGGAGAGAAAGGTCGACAGACGTACTGGATGGCATATCTACAGGTTCCGGCTGGGTGGCGTTTGGTCAGTATTCGAGCATCATAGAATGGGATAAGTTTTCGGTGATTCGGTCTTCGAGGTCGAAGGAAAGTCAATGGTCAATGGAAGTTTGTGGCCATGTTGCACAGCATGTTTAAGAATCGCATAGGGAAGAAAAGGACCAGGAAGAGAACCTGATGTGCCGATAACGAATCACTTGTCAAATGAAATGAGAAAATGCATTGAAATGATAGCCAGGGAATACGATCGATGTGTGATCCATTTAGGAATGTATTTTTCTATAGTCTTGTTATGAATAATAAATGGGGGTTGTATGGTAACACCAAGGTTAGTGGCGAAAATCGAATCTGAGGAGCCAACACATCAATTGGCAGTTCTTATTGATGCGGACAATGCACAAGCTGCTGTAATTGAAGGACTGCTAGCGGAGATCGCGAGGTATGGTGAAGCTACTGTGAAAAGAATTTACGGTGATTTTACTGCACCAGAGAGCTCCTCGTGGAAGAGGGTTCTACAGAAATATGCGATAAAACCTGTGCAGCAGTTCGCATATACAACTGGAAAAAATGCAACTGATAGCACGATGATTATTGATGCCATGGATCTGCTCTACAGTCGAAAATTCGATGGATTTTGTTTGGTAACAAGTGATAGTGATTTTACTGGCTTAGCAGTCAGATTGAGGGAGGAAGGGCTTACCGTGTTGGGTTTTGGTGAACAGAAAACTCCGTTGGCATTCAGGAATGCATGTCATAAGTTTATTTTTACAGAGGTGCTGCGTCCAGGTGTCGACAATGGCAAGGTGGAAAAAAAGCAACATGTTGCTCCAAGAGAGACCGAAGAGCAATCTGCTGCCGAAGTAGCCACCCAGCCGGTTAAGTTCCCAAAGAAGTTTATATTAAAAGCTCTTGAAGAGTCTACGGACGATACTGGGTGGGCAAATCTGGGGACATTTGGGAGTTATCTGACAAAACTGCAGCCTGACTTTGACTCAAGGTTGTATGGATACAAGAAGCTCTCGGATCTTGTGAAAGATAAAAAGGATATATTTGAAGTCGAAGCAAGAGAGTCGGGTGGATCGGGCCAAAAGATACTGTATATAAAGGCTAGAAAATAGATCCCTTGGATAGCGCCATCAAGATCATACACTAATATATAGACACTTGATGACTGTGCTATAACGCAGAGTAGAAGATCTGTGCAATGTTTCGTTCTTTCGTGAAGTTTGGTTATGGCAGTCATTGGTTGAAGAGGAAGCGATGACATAATATGTATAATTCTGCATTCGAGTTCCAGTTAAGATTATTTGAAAAGGAAATCGACGAAATACAGAGAATTATTGCGCGATATGACGACCTTATATTCAAGGTAAAAACTATAACGATCACCTTGTGGGTTGCGGTAATCGGTTGGTCCTTTACGATAAATAATAATGCTCTTAGTATAGTGGGATTGACTGTGATATTGGGGTTCTGGAGTCTCGGGGCCACTTACCGGGCAATTCAGATAAGATATATTAATAGGTCCAAGGAACTGAGTAGTATTGTAAGTGATCAGGAAAAGTTGCGGGATATATTTATGAGGTCTGATTTATCGGAGTGTCCGATCTATCAACTATCTGAAGGAGAAGGAATAAGAACCAAAGCTATGTATTTTGCTCGCGGATACGCCTCGCCTTCCATATTTATTTTTTACTGTTTTCTCGTTGTGATAAATATATTTATTATGACGTATGCATAATACATGTTTCGACTGACAAGTATGTAAACCCGCGCGTATTTATCGTACGCTAGTCCAATAAAAACCCCTTGCTTATGCTGGTGTTGGTGCGCTAAGCAACGCCTAACGTATCTTGCAAGGAGAGAGTGCGTATCAGTCGGATAAGGGTTAGTCACTCCCTTCTGTCGCTCTCAATCTACGACTAAATTTTTGTCCAGAATATTCGAGGGGCTACCCACTCGCGCAATTGCGATCACAATATCCCGGCAGTCACTCAGGACACAGGAACAGCCTCCTCCCAGGTCACGCGGTTTCGTCCCTCCTGTTTCGAGCGGTAGAGGTTGCGGTCGGCGCGTTCCACCAGCGCTTCCGCCGGTTCCCCGATTCGATAATGGGCGCCGCCGATGGAGATGGTGACCGACAGGACGAGATCCTGTGCCAGATCTGCAGGCAGTTCAACCAGGGTCTTTTCCACGTTGGAGCGGATGTTCTCCGCCACCGCCACGCACCCCGAACGCGGTGTATCGCGGAGCAGGACCGCAAACTCCTCCCCGCCGAAGCGGGCGACCTGGTCCCGGCCGCGGATGCTGGCCTCGATCTCCTGGGCGACCTGCCTGAGCGTGTGGTCCCCGACCAGGTGGCCATGGGTGTCGTTGACCCGCTTGAAGTGGTCGATATCGAGGATCAGCAGGCAGGGGAGGTGGCCGTCCGTTTCCGCCATCGCCGGCAGTTGCTCCAGGATCTCCTGAAACGCCAGCCGGTTGAGCAGACCGGTAAGGGCGTCACGGCGTGCCTGTTCCTGGGAATGGGCCAGTCGGTTGCGTACCTCCTCCATCTCGCTCGCCAGGGAAGAGATCTGCTGTTTCAATTCTTCGCCATGTTTCAGGGCCGCCCTGGTGGCGCGCATGGCGCGGTCCATCAGGGCATTCAGGTCCTCCCCCGAGGTATCCTCTTCCAGGCTGCTGGCGATGCTGTTCAGTTCGCTGGAGAAGCGGCTGTAGTGGCCTCCCGCCTGGTCGATGTGCTGCATCAGGGCGTTGACCACCTGCCCCAGTGCCTGTTTGGCCACCTGCAGTTTCTCGTCATTTTTCTCCAGGTAGCGTTCGTACAGGGCACGCATCTCGTTGTTGGTGATCGGCTGCCCCCGGGACAGCAGGGCATCCATCTCGTCGCGCAACTCCTGGTTGGAATCGTTCAGGTATTCGTACCAGACGGCATAGTTGTTGGGGGTGATGGGTATCTTCAGTTCCGACATGCGTGGAATCGCATTGCGGATGATCTCGATGGAACGCTGGTATTCGGTGTGCTCCTGCATCATTGTTCTGCCCTCGGCCTGTGGGTCGAGCCCGGGTCTGCCCACGACTGTCGTTTTCAGGTTCCGGGCGTCCGCTGGCTGCGTGCTTTGCGGCGCGAACCCGGTCCGTGTCCGGCATCGTGCGGCCGTGCACATGCCGGCCCGATGGGGCTTTCCCAGGAGCAGAATGGCCAGTGGCTCCTGCGTTCATCCCTGGGACCTGGTCGAGCCAGGTCGGTGATGGCAGGGGATCCGGGGAGGGCCGGATCCCCTGTCGCCGCCGGTGGCGTTGGCGAACGCCGTCGGCGTGGTTCCTTGGCGTTTCCCTTGGGAGGGCACCCGGGGGGACGGGTGACCGCCCGGAGGGGCGTTCGATGCAGTGATTGGCGGTATCTCCCGGGGAAGCAAACCACTTCCCTGCTGGATAACTTCGCCTTATCGCATGTCGCTCGCCGAGAATCAATAGCCGCTGTGTGGTTTTGTGGCGTGGGTATCGGTCGGTTCAGCGGAGGAGGGGGCGGATCGACTGTCGTGTGCGGCCCTGCTCCGGCTCTCCATCTTCAGCAACCGCAGGCTGTTCAGGACCACCAGCACGCTGGCCCCGGTATCCGCAAACACCGCCATCCACAGGGTCGCCCAGCCGCCGATCGCAAGAACCAGGAACAGGGCCTTCAACCCCAGCGCCACGGCGATGTTCTGGCGGATGGTTCCCAGGGTTGCGCGGGACAGGCGGATGGCGAAGGGAAGGCGGTTCAGGTCGTCGCTCATCAGCACCAGGTCGGCGGTCTCCAGCGCCGCGTCGGTTCCGGCGGCCCCCATGGCGATGCCGATGTTGGCACTGGCCATGGCCGGTGCGTCGTTGACCCCGTCGCCGACCATGCCGACGTGGCCGGACCGCTGCACCAGCTCCTGGACCGCGCTCACCTTGTCGACGGGCAGCAGTTCGGCCCGGTACTGGTCGATACCGAGGCGTTCGGCGATGGCACGGGCGGTACCGCGGTTGTCACCGGTCAGCATCACCAGATTATCCACCCCGAGCCGCCGCAGCTCCCGCAGTGCCGACGGGGCCTCCGGGCGGATCTGGTCGGCGATGCCGATCAGTCCCAGCACCTGGGTCGTGCTGCCCACGATCACCACGGTCCTGCCCTCCTGCTCCCAGCGCTCCAGCCAGGACTCGATCTCCGGGCTGCACAGGCCCCGCTCCTCGAACAGCCGGTGATTTCCGAGCAGATACCCCTCCCCGTCGATGGTGGCCTCGATGCCGAGCCCGGTGAGGGACTGGAACCGGTCGACCGGAAGCGCATCGATTCCCTGCTCCCGTGCCCGCTCCATCACCGCGCGGGCCAGTGGATGTTCGGAACGGGACTCCAGTGCGGCGGCGACCTGCAGGACCCGCTCCGGCGGCGTGTCCGCCAACGCCTCGATCTGCTCCACCCGGGGCCGGCCCTCGGTGAGGGTGCCGGTCTTGTCGAATGCCAGGGTGGTCAGGTGACCGGCGTTCTCCAGGTGGATACCCCCCTTGATCAGGACCCCGGCACGGGCGCCACGGGCGAGTCCGGAGACCACCGCCACCGGGGTGGAGATGACCAGGGCGCAGGGACAGGCGATCACCAGCAGCACCAGGGCGCGGTAGAACCAGGTGTCGAACGGCAGCCCCAGCAGCAGTGGTGGCACGGCCGCCACCAGAACGGCGATCACGATCACCGCCGGTGTGTAGTAGCGGGCGAAGCGCTCGACGAAGGCCTGGGCCGGGGCGCGGGCGCTCTGGGCCTGTTCGATGAGCCGGCCGATCTGGGCCAGGGTGGTGTCCCCGGCGAGGTGGGTGACGCGGACGTCCAGGCTGCCCTGCTGGTTGATGGATCCGGCGTACAGGGTATCGCCTGGCGCCTTTTCCACCGGGATGGACTCACCGGTGATGGGAGCCTGGTCGACCGCCGAATGGCCATCGACGACCTCCCCGTCCAGGGGCACCTTGTCGCCCGGCCGCAGCCGGAACAGGTCTCCGACCCGGACCTGCTCCACCGGCAGTTCGATCTCGCTGCCGTCGCGCAGCACCCGGGCGGTGGGTGGGGCCAGTTCCATCAGCGCCTGCACCGCACGCCGGGCCCGGTCCATGGAGCGTCGTTCCAGCTCCTGGGCCAGCGCGAACAGGAACACGACCATGGCGCCCTCGCCCCAGGCGTCGATGAACAGGGCGCCGGTGACCGCCACCATCATCAGTACGTTCATGTCCAGGGCGCCGTGGCGCGCCGCGGCGATGCCCTTGCGCGCCACCGGCCAGCCGCCGATGGCGATGGCGAGGCCGAGGAACAGCTTCGCCAGCCATGGATCCCCGCCCACCAGTGACAGGATCAGGCCGAGGGCGGTGAACAGGCCGGCGGCAGCGGTACTCCAGGTGGCGATGTGCCGGCGCCAGCCGGCCCGGCGCTCCTGCCCGCCCTGAACCGGCCTGGCGTGAAGGCCGAACTCGGCCAGCCGCTGTACGATCCGCTCCAGCGGTAATATCTGGGGATCGTGCTGCAGGATCACCTTCTGGGTCACCACATGGATCTGCAGACCGAGCAGGCCGTCCAGCCCCCCGAGGGCCTTTTCCACCAGCTGTTCCTCCTCCGAGCAGTCCATCTCCGGGATGATCAGTTCGCTGGTGACCGGCTGCGCGGGATCGACCAGGTCGTAGCCCAGGGAGCGGACCTTGTCGCGCAACGCCCTGGCGGCGGCGGGGGAGGAGGTGGAGGCCCGCAGGCGTTGCCGGGTGAAGTCGACCCGGACCTGGTCCACCCCCGGCAGGGAGGCCGCCACCCTCTCCACCTTGGCGGCACAGTCGGGGCAGTCCATCCCCCTGAGTTCACATTCGATATTGGTCTTTTCCGCCGGCAAGGCGCTGTATTGTGTAGTCATGTCTGAGACTTCTCTGCATCCTGGTTGACAGTGTTCGCGCCAGGGATCCATCCCCTGGAAAGGGGAGCGGGCGCGTGCGGGGGCATTCGCTCAGAGAAGGGTTGGAGGGCGCGGCTCGGGAAGGGAATGGTGGGAGGAGAACCACTCCGCGCGGCAGCCCCCGGGCAGCCGGCCGGGAGGCGGCGGGCAGTTACGCCCTATCGTGGGCAGGCCCGACAGGTGCTGGCCGCTGTGGCCGCAGTGATCCGCACAACGCTGCCCCTGTGCGCCGCCGTCGTCGGCCGGCGACTGGAGATCGGAATAGCCCTGCTCAGGCGCCGCCACATCCGTGGTTGCCGATACCAGTACGCCGTAACCGAGCAGGGAGGCGATGAGCCAGATTGTGATCAGTCGTCGAACCATGATTGGCGGTGGGACAGCGGTCGGCTGCATACGATACCACGAAATCCGGATACCTATTCGGACATGGCTGGCGGGCATGCCGGGGGCGGGCCGCTCCCGCCAGGGGGGATCTCTTGCCGTGGTCTCCTCTCTCAGACCAGTGAGACCCCGTTCTCCGGTGGAAGATTCCCTTCGCCCCGGGAACACGGTGTCCGGTACGCGACGAAGGCAGTGGAAACGGGCCCGATGCTCACCCCCGCGCTCCCGGGGGTGATGAACTTTCCCGGCCCGGGCGAGTCATATCGGGGGTGAGGGGATCTTCCGCACCCGACTTCGGCGCCGTTGGCATGCGCTTGTGAACCATCCATCGAATAGGTAGTATCAGCGCCCACATGAGCCGTACCACCAACAAATCGCTGCTCGTCCTGTTGTCGCTGGTGATGGCGTTGCTGCCGCTTCGCTATGCCCTCGGTGGTCTGGCGACGGCGGCTGTCTCCGGTGATGGCGATACGGCGGTATCCCAGGTCCGGCAGGCGATGCCGGGCTGTGTCGACATCGTCATGATGTCGGCGGGGCTGGACCAGCCCTGCCCCGGGCATCAGCAGGGTGCCGACACCGGCAAGCAGTGCTGCGGGGACCACTGTGGCGGTTCCGCACAGCTGTTTCCCACCGTGGGCGTGAGTCTCCATATTCCTTCCTCGTCTCCGCAGTTCACGGAATATGCACCCCGTATAGCGGACTTCTTCCCCTCTCCCGAACAGCGTCCCCCCCTCCTTCGCATCTGATTGCTGAGCGCATCGTCGATGCGCCCGTTTCGATACGTGGCCGCCAGGCCCGACAGCACCAGTTGCAGGAGATAGAGTCGATGAAATTCCGTTTCGCCCTGATCGGGCTGATCCCGTTTGCCGTGGCGGCATGTTCGTCCGGTGAATCGTCCACTTCCGCCGGCAGCGAAGGCATGCAGAGCATCGGCAAGACCGAATCGGCGCCGGCCAGGCGCTGGTACGCGTTCCAGCATGTCAGCCAGGGGGCGCGGGTGTTCCAGGAGAACTGTGCCGGCTGCCATGGCAAACAGGCGGCCGGCGCGCCCAACTGGAAACAGATGGGCAGTGACGGCAAGTATCCGCCACCACCGCTGAACGGTACCGGCCATGCCTGGCACCACCCCCTCAACATGCTGTTCCACGTGGTCAAGAACGGCAGTCCGGGGGGGCAGGGAAACATGCCTGCGTGGAAAGACAAGCTGTCTGACGACGAGATCGTCGCCGCCATCGCCTGGTTCCAGTCGAAGTGGCCGGATGAGATCTATCGTGCCTGGGCGCAGCGGGACATCGCCTCGCGCAAGAAGAACAGTGGTTGAAGCGGCCGCAGCGGCCGTTCCGGCCAGCAGGACACCTCATCGGTGTCGTGGCAGATGCAGTGAACGCCCTTTGGGCACAATGGCTGGAACATTCCGCCAAAGCGGGAGTTCCCATGGGACATGAAGAGCAAGCAGCAGGAGAAATAGACGAGATGTATGGATTTTCCACGACGGTAACGGGTGCGTTCGACGAGGTCGAACAGCGGGTGATCGAGGCATTGAAGGTGGAGGGCTTCGGCGTTCTCAGTGAGATCGACGTACAGGCAGCGATGCGCAACAAGCTGGACGTGGCAATGCCGCGTTACAAGATTCTCGGGGCCTGCAATCCGCCGCTGGCCCATCAGGCCCTGCAGGCGGAACCCGATATCGGGTTGCTGCTGCCCTGCAATGTAGTGGTGCGAGAGGACGAAGCCGGCGCGGTGACCGTCTCCTTCATGGATCCGGAGGCGGTATTGAGCCTGGTCGACCGGGAGGAGATCGCCGAACTGGCCGGGGAGGTGAGGCAGCGGCTGCAGCGGGTCAGACAGTCCCTGCAGCAGGACGATTGAGACCCGGGGTGCCCGGCGGCCCCGGGACGTCGCCGGTAGTGGAATGGTGACAGAGTACCGGCTCGACCCCGGTGACAGAACGAATGAAAGGAGAGCAAGACCATGAACATACCGAAACGAACCATCCTCGCACTGGTGATCTCCACCGCTTCCCTGGGTGCGTTCGCGCAGCAGCATCAGGTGCCTGCGGCGACCGGCACCGCGCCTGCGCCGGCCCAGGGACCGATGATGGGCGGTGGCCGGCCGGGGATGCCGATGATGCAGGGCGGTCAGGGTGGCATGCCGATGATGGGCGGGCCCCAGCGGGGGATGCCGATGATGCAGCAGGGGCAGGGCATGCCGATGATGCAGGGTGGCCAGGGTGGCATGCCGATGATGCAGGGCAAGGGCGGCGGGATGCAGATGATGCAGCAGATGCAGGCCCACAGAAAGCTGATGGAACAGCGTCTGGAGAATATCCAGAAGCTGCTCGAGGAACTGGTGGCGCTGCAGAAGCAGGGCGCCCGCTGACGCGGCGGAACCACGGACCCGGGAGGTGAACGGAACGATGCACACAGGCACAGGCGGATTCTGGATGCTGCTGGGCGGCCCCTTCATGTGGCTGCTGTGGCTGTTGCTCGGGCTGTTGATCTTCTGGCTTCTGAAGAGCCTGTTTTCGTCCTCCGGCGGCGACCGCGGACGGAGACGGGACTCCGCGACGCCTCTCGAGATCCTGCAGCGGCGTTTCGCCCGGGGAGAGATCGACGAGCAGGAGTTTCTGCGGCGCAGGGAACTGCTCGCCAAATCCGATGAACAGTGACAGGAGGCAGTCATGAGTCGAACCGATTTCATGAAGATCAAGGGTGTATGGGACGTAAAGCGGCGGATTCCGATACCGGCATTGCGCCATCAGGCGGACGCGGAGGTGGTGGTCTCGGCCCTGGAGGGGCTGCCGGGGGTGCACGAGGTGATCGCCGATACCGACCGTCGGCGGGTAGAGGTGCTCTACGACGTCACCGGCAGTGACTACGACACGTTGCGGGAGGTGTTGGCCGGTATCGGTTTCCCGGTGGCCAACGGCTGGTGGGAACGGCTGAAGGGCAACTGGTACCAGTATCTCGACAGTAACGGCCGCGACAACGCCCACGCACCGGAGCCGCCCTGCTGCAGCAATCCCAAGTGCATCGTCAACCAGAACAAGAGGTAGTCATCCATGCGCTTCCGAATCGAGATGAAACGGCCGTTCCGTCTGTTGCGGCAGACCCTGCCGGCCCTGCTCCTGCTGGCCATGGCGCCCTGGCCGGCCATGGCGGAGACGGACAGCGAGGCGATCGCCCGGGAGGTACGCCAGGAGATGCAGCGCCTGATCGAACAGGAGGGCATCCTGGATGCGGCGATTGAGCGGGGCATCGAGAGGTTCATCCGCAAACAGCGGGCACTGGCCGAGGCGCGCAAGGGCAAGGGCCACGCGCGCAACATGCGGCCGGTATCGCCGGCGCGCGACCACATCAATGGCAATCCGGATGCACCCATCACCCTGGTCGAGTATTCCGATTTCGAATGCCCCTTCTGCAAGCGCTTTCATCCGACGGTGAAGAAGGTGATCGAAAACAACGACGGCCGGGTCAACTGGGTCTACCGTCATTTTCCGCTGGCGTTCCACAACCCGGGGGCCCAGAAGCAGGCCGAGGCGAGCGAGTGTGCCGCCGAACTGGGCGGTAACGACGCCTTCTGGCGCTACTCCGATCTGATCTTTTCCCGTACCCGTTCCAACGGCAACGGTTTCCCGATCGACGGTCTGGTGCCCCTCGCCGGCGAGATCGGCCTGGATCGGGATGCATTCAGGAGCTGCCTCGACAGCGGCCGCATGACCGCCCGGGTCAAGGCCGACTATGAAGACGGAGTGAAGGCGGGGATCACCGGCACGCCCGGCGTGATCCTGCTCAACCACGAGACCGGTGCGGTACTGCCACTGGCAGGGGCGGTGCCGGCACAGCGGCTGCAGGCGGCGATCGACCGCGTGGCCGCCAGTCCGGCAGGGGAGTGAGACCATGGACAGCCTGGCGCAGAACGGATCCCGGAGCGGGCGTCGCTGGAAACCGGCCACCCTGATCCCACTCGGCATCTTTCTGGTGATGGTGGTGTTCCTCGGCATCGGCCTGACCATGGATCCGAAGCTGGTACCGTCGCCGCTGATCGGGAAATCGGTCCCCGAGTTCTCCCTGCCACCGGTGAAGGGCCGGACCTTGGGGTTGAAGACGGAGGACCTCAAGGGGCAGGTGTCGATGGTGAACGTGTTCGCCTCCTGGTGTGTCGCCTGCCGCCAGGAGCACCCGTTGCTGCTCGCCCTCAGCCGCCAGGATGTGGTTCCGATCCACGGTCTGAACTACAAGGATCAGCCGGACGACGCAGCCGCCTGGCTGGATGAGCTGGGCGACCCCTACACCCGCACCGGGGCCGACCGGGACGGAATGGTCGGCATCGACTGGGGTGTCTACGGCGTGCCGGAGACCTTCATCATCGACAAGCAGGGGACCATCGCCTACAAGCACATCGGCCCGATCCGGCCGAAGGACTGGGAAGAGACCCTCCTGCCATTGATCAACCGGTTGCAGAAGCAGCAACCATCACCGTTTCCAGAGGCTGGCGAATGACGGATCTCCCTACCGTAACGCTACTGGCGGCGTTTCTGGCCGGTATCGTCTCCTTCCTGTCACCCTGCGTGCTGCCGCTGGTACCGGGCTACGTCTCCTTCATCGTGGGACGGACCCCGGAACAGCTGCAGGCCGGCCGTGACAGCCGGGAGTTGATGTCGGCCTTCGTCGTCAGCCTCTTTTTTATCCTTGGCTTCAGCGCGGTGTTCATCGCGCTGGGGGCCAGCGCATCGGCCATCGGCCGTCTGTTCGCCGCCTACCGCTATGAGGCGAACATCGTCGGCGGGGTGATCATCATCCTGTTCGGGCTCTACATGACCGGGCTGTTCAAGTCACGCCTGTTGTCGCGCGATACCCGCTTCCAGGCCCGGGTCCAGGGCGGCACGCCTCTGTCGGCCTTCGTCATGGGCCTGGCCTTCGCCTTCGGCTGGACCCCCTGTATCGGTCCCATCCTGGGTGCCATCCTGGCGATGACCGCGGTCTCGACCGGGGTCGACAGCGGGATGATGTTTCTCGCCGTCTATTCCCTCGGTCTGGGGGTTCCGTTCATGCTGACCGCCCTGTTCACCAGCCGCCTGGTGACCCATGTGGCTCTCCTGCGCCGCATCGGTCGCCCGTTGCACGTGGGGGCGGGGATCCTGCTGATCATCATGGGTATCGCCATGATCACCGGCTATCTCTCCATGTTCGGCATCTGGCTGCTCAATACCTTCCCTTTCCTGCTCAATATCGGATAATCCGGATTTCCCATGACTTCCACCATCGCGACCGAACCCTTGAATACCGAGTACGCCGATACCCCCTACACCCTGTGGGTGGACGACATGAGCTGCCAGCACTGCGTGCGCGCGGTGGAACAGGCGGCCCTGGGCGTGGACGGGGTCAGCGCCGCGCGCGTCGACCTGGAGGGGGGGACGGTCGAGGTGACCGGCGGCCGTCCCCACCAGGTGATCGCCGCCATCGCCGAGGCCGGCTACGCGGCGCGGCCGCAACCGAAGATCCCCGACAGCTGCCCGGTTCCGGAACAGCCGGCGGTGGCGGCGGTACCGGCCGGGCAGGGTGCCGGAGGGTACGTGCTGGATATCCAGGACATGACCTGTTCCAGCTGCGTGGCCACGGTGGAGAAGGCGATCCGGTCGGTGGCAGGGGTCACCGGAGTGAGTGTCGATCTGGTTGAGAAGAGTGCCCATGTAGAGGGCGGAGACCCCGCGGCGGTGGTGGATGCGGTGGTCGACCAGGGCTACGCCGCATCGTTGCGCAGGGCGCCGGCCAAAGGCAGCGGGTTCTACGAGATCGCGGTCGAGGACATGACCTGCTCCAGCTGCGTGGCGGCGGTGGAGAAGGCGGTACGGGCGGTGCCAGGCGTAGTGGAGGTGTCGGTCAACCTGGTGGAGAAACGTGCCCAGGTGCGCGGCGGTGATCCCCGGGCGGTGATCGATGCCATCGTCGACCAGGGCTACGGCGCCAGTCTGATCGAGACCGCCTCCAGCGACAGCTTCCGGCTGTTGTTCAGCGGTGCCGGCAGTGAACAGGAGCGGGAGCGGCTGCCGGCCCTGCTGGAGGCCGGCCCGGGTCCGGTGGAGTACCGGATCGACTGGCCACGGGTCGAGATCACCACCGCCGAACACCCGGCCGACCTGCTGCTGCGGCTGAAGCAGGCGGGGCTTTCCGCCGTGGTGGAGGAGGCCTTTGCCGATCCCTATGCCGAGCAGGCCGAGAACGCCCGCCGCGAGATCGCCCGCTCCTGGCGCCGGGCCCTGTTTGCCGGCCTGGTGGGCGCCGTCCTGATCGGTGCCGAGTTCGCCGGCCTGACCCCCAGTCTGAAGGAGCCGGAGACCTGGTTCGGTCTCTCCGGCCAGGCGTTCTGGGGCATCGTCGCCCTGATCTGCCTGTTCACCATGTGGTACAGCGGTCGCAACTACTACGTCACGGCGGTGAAGCAGGCGCGCCATCTCTCCGCCAACATGGACACCCTGGTGGCACTGGGCACCTCGGCGGCCTGGATCTCCTCGGTGATCCTGATCGTGGATCCGGACTTCATCCCCGGTGGCGGTCGCAATCTCTACTTCGATGCGGCGGTGCTGATCCTCTCGTTCCTGCAGCTGGGCCACGCCCTCGAGACCCGCGCCAAGCGCACCACCAGCGAGGCGATCGGATCCCTGATCCAGCTGGCGCCGAAGACGGCCCGGGTGGTGCGGGGAGAGCAGGAGGTGGAGATCCCGGTCTCCCTGCTGCGTCTGGGCGACCGGATCCGGGTGCGGCCGGGCGAGACCGTGCCCATCGATGGCGAGGTGGTGGAGGGACAGTCCTCGGTCGACGAGTCCATGCTCTCCGGTGAACCGCTGCCGGTGGAGAAGGTGGCCGGCGACCCGGTGACCGGCGGTACCCGCAACCACTCCGGTTCGTTCGTGTTCGAGGTGACCCGGCGCGGCGATGACACCACCCTGGCCCACATCATCGCCATGGTGAAGAAGGCACAGCTGAGCAAGCCCCCGATCGCGCGCCTGGTGGACCGGGTGGCGGCCGTGTTCGTGCCCATCGTGGTGCTGATCGCCATCGTCTCCTTCTTCATCTGGTACCAGGTGGGACCGGAGCCGACCCTCGCCTACGCCCTCACCGCCGGAATCGCGGTGCTGGTGATCGCCTGTCCCTGCGCCCTGGGGCTGGCGACCCCGATCGCGGTGATGATGGGAACCGGCCGGGCAGCCCAGTTGAACATCCTGATCCGCAACAGCGATGCCCTGCAGAGTGCCAGCTCGCTCACCCACCTGGTGGTGGACAAGACCGGCACCCTCACCGAGGGACGGCCGACGGTCACCGGGCTGCTGCCGGCCGATGGCGTCGGGGAGGAGGAGCTGTTGCGCATCGCCGCCGCCCTGGAGGCCAGTTCGGAACACCCGCTGGCGGAGGCGATCCTGCGGGCGGCGGCCGACCGTGGGGTGGACTACCCCAAGGTGGCCGACTTCCTCGCCACCGCAGGGCGTGGCATCAGTGGCCGGATCGACGGCCGCGACTACTACCTCGGCAACCATCATTTCATCAGCGGCCAGGGGCTCACCATTCCGGATGACCTGGAACAGGCGGCGGCGGAACAGTCGTCACGCGGCGGCACCCCCATCTGGCTCGCCAGCGGGACGGGAGTGATGGGGCTGCTGATCCTGACCGATCCGGTGCGCAAGGATTCGGCCCGGGCGATCGAGGCGCTGCACGATCGCGGCATCCGGGTGGTGATGTGTACCGGCGACAACCGCGTCACCGCCGAGGCGGTGGCGTCCCAGCTGGGCATCGACGAAGTGCACAGCGAGGTGATGCCGGAGGACAAGCTGAAGGTGATCGAGACGCTGCAGCAGCAGGGCTGCAAGGTGGGCATGGTCGGTGACGGGGTCAACGACGCCCCCGCCCTGGCTCAGGCAGACACCGGCTTCGCCATCGGCAGTGGCACCGATGTGGCCATCGACAACGCCGACATCACCCTGGCCGGCGACTCCCTGACCAATGTCAGCACCGCCATTGCCATCTCCTCCGCCACCCTGCGCAACATCAAGCAGAACCTGTTCGGCGCCTTTATCTACAATGTCACCGGCATTCCCCTGGCGGCCGGACTGTTCTATCCCATCACCGGCTGGCTGCTGGATCCCATGTTCGCCAGCGCCGCCATGGCCCTGTCGTCGGTGACCGTGGTCACCAACGCCAACCGGCTCCGATTCTTCAAACCCCCGACCCAGGAGTAACCATCATGGCCAGTACCATCCAACTCGACATCAGCGGCATGACCTGCAACCACTGCGTCGCACGCACCCAGAAGGCCCTGGAGGGGGTCTCCGGGGTGGAGTCGGTCCAGGTCTCCCTGGAACCGGGCGGCGCCGTGGTCCAGGGAAGCGCCGATGCCGATGCCCTGATCGCCGCAGTCAGGGAAGCGGGTTACGAGGCGACGCTGAAGGCCTGATACCCGCGGGAGCGGCGCATGAATCCATCGTGGTGTCCGCGGCGGGGGCGCAGTTCCCACGGATGCGCCATTCCATTCCGTAGGAGCCGCGCCCCCGCGGCGAATGAACCGGTCCCGGCCGATCTGCAGCGGGAAGATCCCAGCCTCAGTGCCACAGCCGGCTGACGTGATGCAGGCGCGGCTGGCGCTCCACCGCCGGGTCGAACGGTGGTCGGTGGGGGATCGAGAGCGCCGGCTCCCGGAACACGGGAGGCCCTTCCCCCGGCTGCCTCTTCAACTCCATCAGGCGGCGGATCCGCTCCGCCGTCGGCGGATGAGTGCGCAGCATGGAGGGTTCCGGGATGCGCTGTCCCGGCAGCAGGATGCGGCCAAGCAGGGACTGCTGTTTCTGTTCGATCTTCTGCAGGGCGCTGGCCAGACCCTCCGGGTCCCCGGTGAGACGGGCGGCGTTCAGGTCGGCATCGTATTCCCGGGTGCGTGACAGGCCCAGTTGGGCCAGTGCGCTGAGATTGGGGGCGAAGATCAGCAGCAGGATCGGCAGCCAGGCGATTCCCTTGCCGGCCATCATGATCAGCGGCAGATTGACGAACAGCAGGAACTGGCCGAACAGGGAGAGCATCGCGGTCATCCGGCTGAACAGGTCGGCCAGTCCCATCACCCACATGTCGCCGTTGGCGATGTGGCTGATCTCGTGGGCCAGTACACCGATGATCTCGCGTTCGTTGAGGCTGTTGACCAGGCCGTCGGTGACGGCCACCGCTGCCTGTCCGCCACGGCCCAGGGAGAAGGCGTTCACCATGCTGCTGGGGATATAGTAGAGCCGTGGCGGGTTTGGCAGCTCTGCCCGGCGGCTCAACTCCTCCAGTGCCGCGTGCAGCAACGGCGCCTGCTCCCGGGTCAGCGGTCTGGCGTGGTAGAGGCCCAGGATCAGGCCGGGTGACGCCATCGGGTTGATCAGGATCAGGACGCCGCACACCGCCAGCAGCCAGAAAGCACCCTCCCGGCCCCAGAACAGGCTGCCGAGCAGGGCCAGCAGTCCTCCCATCGCCAGTAGCAGCAGCAGTGACTGCAGCCGGTTGGCCAGGGCGTGTCGTTGCCAGACGATGGCGTTCATCCCGTTCTCCTTGGGGTTCGTATCGGTGCTATTGTATCCTATGGTCGGCCGGGGACTCAGTGCGTTCACCTCGCCGCCGGCCCAAGAACAACAACAACCCTGTGACCCGATGACCGATCACCACCCCAGCCGGGATCCATCCCGGAAATCACGACGGGTACGACACCTCGTCGCCATGGCCACCGTGCCTGCTGCGCTGCTCCCGCTGTCCGCTGCCGCTGTGCTGGATCACGCCGTGGACCCGGAGACCGGCCTGCAACGCTGGCACTGGAACCACCGGGGTGTCTCCCTGCAGCTGGTACAGCGCCAGCCGGATCAGACCCGGGCCTTCTTCCTCGGCCGCGGGTTCGGCACCAGCGTGGCCGACCGGATCGGCCGCAGCTGCGTCTTTCAGACCATCTTCCGCAACGACGGCAGGGGGATCGTGGAGTACGACCTGGACCGATGGAAGGTGATTCGGGACGGCCGCACCCAACCCCCCTTGACCCGCGAACGCTGGTCCGCGCGACTGCAGTCCACCGGTGTTCCGCAGGGACCCCTGATCGCCCTGCGCTGGTCGTTGCTGCCGACCCGGCAACGTTTCCAGCCCGGCGACTACAACTGGGGCATGATCAGCTTCGGGCCGGCGCCGGGAGAGCAGTTCGATCTGACCATCGAGCTGGACGTCGGGGGGAACCGCATCGACGCCCGTATCCCGGCCATCGAGTGTCCGCCGGAACAGCCGTGAGGAGATCGACCGTGCCGATGAGAACCTTTGGGATCCTCCTGTCGCTGACCCTGTTCGCCATCGCTGCCGGCGCCCGGCAGGCCGGGCAGGGATTGACCGCCATCCCCGACCGCCCGCCGGCCCCCGACTTCCGGCTGCCGGATCTGGATGGCGGTCTCCACCGGCTCTCCGATTACCGGGGTCGGGTGGTGATCGTCAATTTCTGGGCCACCTGGTGCCCGCCCTGCCGCGCCGAGATGCCCTCGATGCAGCGGGCCTGGGAGAAGCTGGAGAAGGAGGGTATCGTCATGCTGGGTATCGACGTGGGCGAGGATGAGGACAGGGTGTTCCAGTTCACCGCCGACTACCCGGTGGAGTTTCCATTGCTGTTGGACCGGGATTCCGCCGTCATCGGCCGCTGGCCGGTACGGGGACTGCCCACCACCTTCGTGGTCGATCCCCGGGGTCGGCTCGCCTACCGCGCCATCGGCGGCCGCGAGTGGGACGATCCGGCGCTGCTCGACCTGGTGCGTGGACTGCAACGCCCGGCCCAATGACCACCAGGGGGGAGAGATGTCGAAGAAGAGCAGGCTGAAAAAGGAGAACCGCAGGCTGGAGCGGCGTCTGTGCCGCCTGGAGCAGCGCAACCGGAAGCTGAAGAAACGGATGAAGCGGCTGGCGCGGGGACTGGAGGAGCGGGGGCGGACCATCGCTTCCCTGCAGCGGAAACTGGAGCGGAGGCGCAGCGGGGCGGCGGACACGGCGCCGGCGCTGCGGGCGGCGGCCGGCAAGGGCAGTCCGGCCTTGCAGCACCGCAATGCCTGGCAGCGCCACGCCTTCCTCCGCGAGCGCTACGAGGAGCACCAGCGCGGCGGCTGCGAACGGCAACGGGCACGGGAGCTGGCCAATCGCGACCTGATCGGCCGCTTCGGTGACGAGGCCGGCTATACCGCCGAACAGCTGGAGTCGATCCTGACCTGAGCCCGGCTCCCGCAGTCACGCCTGCCCCTCCGGGGAAGCGGGCGCGGAGGAACCGGCCCCGTAGCTGTGCAGCGACAGGCAGCCGAATGCCCACTCCCGGTGCAGCGGGACGATCGCCTCGTCGGCAGCACTCCCCAGGAAGGTGAGCAGCGGCAGGTAGTGCTCCACGGTCGGCAGGCACTGGCTGCCCGACGGCAGTGACAGGGGGGCGCAGAGGGTATCGAGGTCCCCCGCCCCGATGGCCTTTTCAACGGCGTCCATGAAGATCCCCGCCCAGGGCGTGACCCGGTCCGGTGGGGCCTGCCAGTCGAGCCGGGACAGGTTGTGGACGATGCCGCCGCTGCCGATGAGCAGGACCCCCTGGTCGCGCAGCGGGGCCAGCAGGCGGCCCAGATCCAGGTGCCAGCGCATCCCCTTGCCAGGGCAGAGGGAGAGCTGATAGACCGGGAACGGCGGGGCCGGGAAGGGATCGAGCAGCGGCACCCAGGTGCCGTGATCCAGGGGCCGTTCAGGCTCCTCCTCCAACGTCCCCAGCAGATCTGCCAGGCGCCCCCGCATCCAGCGGGCGACGGCGGCGTCCGCAGCGGGGCGCCAGTCGATCCGGTACAGCGGTTCGGGAAAGCCGTGGAAGTCGTGCTGGATCGCCGGCGCGTCACCATGGCCGGAGAGGGCCGGGGTGTCGGTCAGCCAGTGGGCGGAGAGGCACAGTATCGCCCGCGGCGTTCGCGGCAGGCGATCCGCCAGCGATCCCCAGAACCGGCGCACCGGCTCTTCCCCCAGCAGATGGGTCGGCGCCCCATGGGCGAGAAACCATGCGGGCATGCGTTCGGGTGTGGGATGGCCCATGAGCTCCCGGTCGTCTGGTGTGTGTCGGCCGAAGACATCACCACAACGGCCGGCCCGGCCTGACTACAGCTCCTTGTGGGAACCGTCGCAGTAGGGGGGTGTGCCAGTGCGTTTGCATTGGCACAGTGCCTCCTGCTTGGGCCGGGTCACCTCGAACACGACCGGATCGATTCCGGTCCCCTCGTGGGAACCGTCGCAGAACGGCTGGTTCTTCGACCGGCCGCAGGCACACCAGTAATAGGTGCCGGGTTCCAGGGTGAGGACGGCGGGTTCTTTTGCGGCGACGATGGCATCGTTCATCGATTGGGCTCCCTTCGGTGGTGGGCGGGTGGCGGGCATGGGGCGGCCGGTCCCTCGAAAAACAATGGACAGCGGAAAAAGGCGGGAGGTTCCTTGACGGTCATCCCGCCGACAGCGTGACCGGGCGGTAGCCGGTCCGGTCCGGAGGTCCCGCGGCGAAGCGCCAGACCGGTGGCGCATCCGGTCCCGGGTGCCGCGGCAGGGCGATCAGGGACCCCGAGCGGGTGCCGAAACCGTTGTCCAGGCGCCAGCACATGGCGCCGGTCGCCGCGGCGTCGCCTGCAGGGTCACCGGGGGATTTCCGGTCAGGCCCCTGGTCGTCATTCAGATACTCCCTGGCGCCAAACAGTGCCTCCCAGGCGCGCCAGTCCCCCGCTTCCGGATCCGGCGGCTTCGCGCTGCGGAAGCGGGGCAGGTAACGGCCGATACGGGGGTCGTCCGGGTCGTCGAGATCGCCGGCGGTCAGCATGTGCAGGCCTTCGCCGACGGTGACCAGCTGGATCCGCCGGTCGCGGTTGCGCAGCCAGTAGCACGCCACCGGGTCGGCGATCAACAGGTTGAAGGGGCGGTAGGCGGCGGGATCGAGCTGTTTCAGGGCGTGCGCCGCCTCGTCCGCCCCGGCGTGGTCCAGGGCCTCCAGTACCAGCTCGCCCCGGCTGCGCCTGCCCGGGGCGGGTCCCAGGCTGCCATGCCGGTTGGTCACCGCCGCCACCATGCCGTGATCGTTGATGCCGAGCCAGCTGCCACCGGCCAGCAGGTCCATCCCCGCGGTCACCTCCGGCCGGTCCGGCCAGTGGCGCGCCGGCGGTCGCCAGGGCCGGTCCTCCATCTCGTCCCGGTTGGCACCAAGGAGCAGCGGCCAGGGGTGACCGGGGCGGCGCAGAACGACCAGTGTGCACATGCTGGGGAACGCTCGTTTCGAAGGATCAGGTCCGTTATCCACTTCAGGCCAGCGGCGCAAACGGGAGGCCCCGCGGTTGAATGCCGGGGCAAGCCACGCAGCGGAAGGTGCCTTCAGGATACCAGAGCGACGCGAGCGGGCCATCTCTTCCTCCTGCCCCGGTCCCGTGCCGGCCGGATCTCTGCGGATGGCCCTTGACCTGGGTCCCGGGCACAGGTTGTACAGTCGGTAGTACCAGAGGAGGAGATGACGCTGTCCCCCGACGGTTGGTCCGATAGTCTGCCATGCGGCCGGAACTGCGGAGGAGATGGACATGATTGCAATCGATGACAGGGGGCGACGCCGCTTTCTCACCGCCGCCACCGGCCTGATGGGGGGGCTGGGTATCGCCGCTGTCGCCGTTCCGTTTCTCTCCGCCCTGAAACCCAGTGCAAGGGCACGGTCGGCCGCGGCTCCGGTACGCGTGGATATCAGCGCCATCGAGCCCGGCCAGCAGATCACGGTGAAATGGCGTGGCAAGCCGGTCTGGATCCTGCGACGCACCCCGGCGATGCGCCGGGTACTGGTATCGGCCGCGCTGCGCGGGCGACTGCGTGATCCCGATTCCGAAGTGGTGGGACAACAGCCGGCCTATGCACGCAATGCGCTGCGATCGATCCGGCCCGAGTACCTGGTTCTGGTCGGCATCTGCACGCACCTGGGGTGCGTACCGACGTTCCGGCCGGAAAAGGCACCGCCGGACCTGGGTCCCGACTGGCCCGGGGGGTACTTCTGCCCCTGCCACGGCTCCCGTTTCGATTTCGCCGGCCGGGTCTACAAAGGGGTGCCCGCCCCCACCAACCTGGTCGTTCCACCTCATTCCTACTCCTCTGGACTTGAAATCGTGGTGGGGGAAGAGGGAGGTGCCGCGTGAAGCTTCGTCCCGGAGAGGGCCGTATGGCGCTATCATGGTTCATATTCAGACAGCGGAGTGCAGATCGATGCTGACCGTAACCGAACTGGCGAATCGCAGCGGCGCCACACCGCATGCCGTCCGCTACTATACCCGTATGGGACTGCTGCGGGCGGAGCGCAACCCGAACAACGGTTACCGCCTCTACCGTGACCGGGAGGTGGGCTGGCTGCGTTTCATCCGCCAGGCCAAGCAGCTCGGTTACACCCTGAGTGAGATCCGGGAGATCATGCACGACTCCGATCGCGGGGATTCACCCTGTCCCCGGGTGCGCCGGATTCTGCTGCGGCGCATCGAGGAGAACCGCCGGCAGCTGGAGGAGCTGCTGGCCCTGCAGAGGCGTATGGAACAGGCGCTGGAGCAGTGGTCGCAGATGCCGGACGGGGTGCCGGACGGGCACTCGGTATGTCATCTGATCGAATCCTTCAACGAGGAGAGGCCGCTGCGCAATTCCGGCGGGCATTGAGCCCACGGCTCGCCTGCACTGTCAGCGGGGTAACGACAGCCGGGCGCAGAGGCCGCCCTCGGGGCGGTTTCGAAGGGTGAGATCGCCACCGTGGGCACGGGCGATGTTGCGGGCGATGCCGAGACCCAGGCCGGTTCCGCCGGTGTGCTGGGAGCGGGAAGCCTCAAGGCGGTAGAAGGGCTCGAAGACCCGCTCCAGTTCCTGCTCCGGGATTCCCGGTCCCCGGTCGCAGATGGTGACGGTCACTTCATGGTCGGCCGGCTGCAGCCGGATGTCGGCCTCGCCGCCGTAACGCAGGGCGTTCTCCACCAGGTTGACGATACAGCGCTTCAGGGCGAGGGGGCGGCCGAGGTAGGGCGGCATCGGCTCGCAGGCGAGCCGGACGCGGGCGCCGGATTCGCGGAAGTCCTCGGCGATGCTCTCCAGCAGTGCCGGCAGGTCCAGCGGCTGGCTCTGTTCACCGCTCCCGGTCCCGCGCATGAAGTCCAGGGTGGCGCCCACCATCGCCTCCATGTCGTCCAGGTCCTGCTGGATCTTCCGGCGCAGCTCCCCGTCGTCCATCAGGTCGGTGCGCAGGCGGATCCGGGTCAGGGGCGTCTTCAGGTCGTGGGACACCGCGGCCAGGATCCGCGCCCGGTCCTCCAGGTAGTTCTGCAGCCGTGCCTGCATGGTATTGAAGGCGCGGGCGGTCTCGCGCACCTCCTCCGGACCCCGTTCCGGCAGTGGCGGGCGGCGGATGTCGCGGCCAAGTCCCTCTGCGGCCCGCTGCAGATCGCGCAGCGGGCGGACGATGGAGCGGACGCCGACCAGGGAGAGCAGGAGGACGCTGATGAGCAGGACCGCGAGGATGACGAGCAGGCGCGAGGGCCAGTGGAACGAACTCTCGGAGACACCGCGCTCGAAGATGGCCCAGCTGCCATCCTCCAGCTTCACCTGGATCAGGAACAGCCGGGCCATGGCGTGCAGCCCCTGCATGTAGGCCATGGGGCCGCCCATGGCCGGGCCCTGCATCATGCGCCGGTGCATGGGGATCATCGGCCTGTCGATCAGCCCCCCGCGCAGGGCGACGCGGACCTCGCGCT
The DNA here is from genome assembly GCA_011051715.1 of Sedimenticola thiotaurini. Lineage (GTDB taxonomy): Bacteria > Pseudomonadota > Gammaproteobacteria > Chromatiales > Chromatiaceae > HyVt-443. The sequence continues at coordinate 23,365 of DRKP01000188.1, forward strand.
CACCGGCGAGGCGCTGCGCCAGCTGCTGCCGGATGCGTTCGGCCAGCGCCGGTGATGCATCCTCCCCCGGTGGCAGCGGCAGCGGGCGGCGGTCCAGGCGGATGCGCAGCTTGGGCCCGCCCAGCAGCGGCAGCAGCTGCCGGCGCTGGGACGGGGGCAGGGAATCCAGCAGGTGCACGATGCCGGCGGTGCGTTCGATCAGGTTCTCGCCCAGGGACTCATAGAGGGCCTGGCCGCGATCGCGCAACAGGATGAAGGCGGACAGCAGCTGGGCCAGGATCAGGCCGCTCAGCAGCAGCAGGACCAGACGGCCGAACAGGGATCGTGGCAGCAGCCGCATGCTCGCTGTCCCCGGCTCAGGGCGCCGTCGACACCTTGCTCGCCAGCAGATAACCGCGGCCGCGCAGGGTCTTGATCAGGGTGGGTTGCCGCGCATCGTCCCCCAGGCGCCGGCGCAGCCGGCCGACCAGCACGTCGATGCTGCGATCGAAGGGGCCGCCGTCGCGCCCCTGGGTGAGGTCGAGCAGCTGGTCCCGGGTCAGGGCCCGGTTCGGGTGGGTGAGGAACACGTGCAACAGCCGGTATTCGGCGTGGCTGAGGGGAACGATCACACCGTCGGGGGAGCGCAGGTTCTGGGTCCTGGTGTCGAGCTCCCAGCCGGAGAACCGCAGCCGGTCGGGCGTGTCGGCCAGGGGGTCGACGGGCAGGTCGCGCACCCGGCGCAGCACCACCTTGATCCGGGCCAGCAGTTCGCGGGCGCTGAAGGGCTTGGCCAGGTAGTCGTCGGCACCCATCTCCAGTCCCAGGATCCGGTCCATCTCGTCGCCACGGGCGGTGAGCATGATGACCGGGATCCTCGAACGGGCGCGCAGGGTGCGGCACAGCTCCATGCCGTCCACCCCGGGAAGCATCAGGTCCAGCACGATCAGGTCGATACGGCTCCGGTCCAGTGCCTGCCACATGCCGTTGCCCTCGCCGGCGGCGCTCACCTGGAAGCCGTTCTTTTCCAGGTAGGCCTTCAGCAGCTGCCTGATCTCGGGATCGTCGTCGACGACCAGTATGTGATCCTGGGTTCTGTTCATGGTGCCAATGTAACGGTTTTCCGGTGCCGGCAGCGTCTCCAATTGTAACAGTCATCGAATCGGGCGCCCGTTGTTACAGAGGATTACAAAAAGACCCGTTGCCGACACAGTGGGGTTACAGGGATGGGGTCTCATGGAACCCAGACGAACGGGGCCCGCATCGGATGGGCCGACGACTGACAGGAGAAGGAGAACACCATGAAGAGATCGACCAAACGACTGCTCGGCATCACCGCGGCATCTGCACTCGCCATCGCCGCGGCCGGCACGGTACTGGCACACGGAGGCCCCGGAGGTCCCCAGGGATATGGCCCCAACGGGATGATGGGTGGGCCGGGCGGCATGCGCGGGCCCATGATGGGTGGGGGTCAGCCCGGTTACGGCATGCCCCGGGGCGAGGCCGCGGGCCAGCCGCCGATGATGGGCGGTGCCGGGATGCCGGGACGCGGCGGGCCGGATGGCATGATGGGAGGTCCGGGCCGCATGGGCGGACCGATGATGGGCGGGCCCGGTGGCATGCACGGTCCCATGATGGGCGGTCCGGGAAAAGACCGCGGCATGGGTGGGCCGGGAATGATGATGGGGGGTGATCCCCAGGCGTTCGCCGACCGGCACCTGGCACGGATGAAGAGCGAACTGGGCATCACGGCGGAACAGGAGCCGGCCTGGAACGAGTTCGAGAGCGTGGTCAGGGAGCGGATGGCGATGATGGGCGGTCACCGGCAGATGATGTCGGCAGGGGCCTTTCCCGGCGCCGACCAGCGCATGGCCATGCACCGGGACGGCATGGCCCGGATGCAGGCGGTCAGGACTGCCGGGCAACGTCTCTACCAGGCCCTGACGCCGGAACAGCAGGCCCGTGTCGGCAACATGATGGGATTCTGACCGGGTCCGCAGATGGCCTCGCCGGAACTCTGCAGCAGGAGCGGCGTCCCCACCGCGAACCGGTTGGGGTGGCGGCACATTCCTTCGCGCCGGGGCGGCGCTCCTACAGGTTTCTTCGGCCCTGTTGCGATGTTCCCCGTAGGAGAGGCGCCCCCGCCGCGAATAACCGGCGGGGGCGTTTTCGGGAAGGAAGGCATGCAGGATCCGATGCCCGGATCTGAATGGACAGTGGACGAAAAGGAGAAACGAGATGATGGGAAGTGGATTCGGTTTTGGCATCCCCGGGATCGGTATGCTGTTGTTCTGGGGGTTGATCGTGTTCCTGGTGGTGTGGCTGGTGCGCGCCGCCGCAGGAAGCCGTCGTGACCGCGACGGTGGCAGCCGGGCGCGGGAGATCCTGGACGAACGCTTTGCCCGCGACGAGATCGATCGGGCAGAGTACGAGGAGAAACGCAGGCTGCTCGGCTGAAGCGGTGCTGGCCGGAACGGCACGCGGCGACGCTCGCCGCGGGTTGGATGCAGACGAACAGGAGTAGCGATGCCAGTCACGAGAAGAGATCTGTTGACCGCCGCCGCGGCCGTGGGTGCCTCCGGTGTCGCCGTAACGGCGCTGTACGGGAGCGGTCGCAGCGCCTTCGCCGGTGCGGCCCGGTTCCAGCGACCGCTGGCGATTCCGCCGCTGCTGCAGGGCGAGGTGAGGGACGGCGTGCGCCGCTTCGATCTCACCCTGCAGCGCGGCCAGCGCGAGTTCCTCGACGGCATGCAGACCCCGACGGCGGGGATCAACGGTGCCTTCCTGGGGCCGGTGATCCGGGTGCGGCGGGGGGAGCAGGTACGCCTCGACGTCGCCAATCGCCTGGGCGAGGCCTCGACGCTGCACTGGCACGGCGTCCACCTGCCGGCGAAGATGGACGGTGGTCCGCACCAGGTGATCGAGGCGGGCGCCACCTGGTCACCCCGGTTCCGGATTCGTCAACCGGCCTCGACCCAGTGGTACCACTCCCACCTGTTCCACCGCACCGGGGTGCAGGTCTACTACGGTCTTGCCGGGCTGTTCTACATCGACGACGACCAGGGGGATGCCCTGGGGCTGCCGTCGGACCACGGTGTCGACGACATTCCCCTGGTGCTGCAGGACCGCTCGTTCGCACGTGACGGCAGCTTCCGCTACCTCACTTCCATGCACGACCGCATGCTCGGCATGACCGGCGACGTGATGCTGGTCAACGGCGTGGTGCTGCCGTTCCTGCGGGTGCGGCGCCGCCTCACCCGGTTCCGCATTCTCAACGGCTCCAATGCCCGCATCTACAACCTGGCCTTCAGCGACGGCCGCCGCTTCCTGCAGATCGCCAGCGACGGCGGTCTGCTGCCCCGTCCCGTCCCCCTGACCAGCGTGCGGCTCTCTCCCGGGGAGCGGGCCGAGATCCTGCTGGAGATGACCCCGGAGGACGATCTGCAACTGGTCCACGTTCCGCCGCCGGCACGCCGCGCCCGCGGGGGCGGTATGATGGGAATGATGCAGGGGATGATGCGCAGCGACGACCAGCCCTTCTCCATCATGCGCCTGATCGGCTCCGGCCTGGAGGACGCCGGCACCAGGCCGCCACGGCGCCTGGTCGAGGTGCCCGCCTGGTCCGAGGACGAGGCGGTGAAGACCCGTCGCTTCGTGCTTGAGATGGGCATGGGGATGATGGGTGGCGGCGGATTCCGCATCAATGGCCGCGCCATGGACATGAACCGTATCGACGAAACGGTGCGGCTGGGAGCGGTGGAGATCTGGGAGATCGTCAACCGCTCACCGATGGCCCATCCGTTCCACATCCACGATATCCAGTTTCGGATCCTGGACCGGGATGGCCGCCCGCCGCCGGCCGGGGAGCAGGGGCTGAAGGATACCGTGCTGGTGGAGCCGCAGGAGACGGTGCGGGTGATCACCCGCTTCGAGCACTATGCCGATGCCGATTCACCCTACATGTTCCACTGCCATATCCTGGAGCACGAGGATGCCGGCATGATGGGGCAGTTCGTGGTTGTCGCCTGATATGGCCTGGGCAGCGCAGGTTGACTGGCTCTATCCGGCCACCGGGCAGCGCAGCTGCCACGACCTCTCCGGCCGGCGGATGCCGTGCAGCGGCAGCGGCCAGGATGGAGAGATCCGGGCCGGGATGCCCTGGCCGTCACCGCGCTTCGACACGGAGGGGGAGGAGGTGCGGGACCGGCTGACCGGTCTGACCTGGTCGCGGGATGCGCTCCCGGCCGGCTTTCCCCTGCAGTGGGACGAGGCCCTGCGCTTCGTCCGCGGACTGAACCGGGAGGGCTGGCTGGGCCGGCGCGACTGGCGGCTCCCCAACCGGCGCGAGCTGCGCAGCCTGATGAGCTACCAGACCCGGCTGCCGGCCCTGCCGGAGGACCACCCCTTCGTCAACCTCTTCTCCGGCTGGTACTGGAGCAGCACCAGCGCCGCCATCGCCCCGAACCACGCCTGGTACGTGCACATGGAGGGGGCGCGGATGTTCTATGGCGGCAAGGACCAGTCGTTCATGGTCTGGCCGGTCCGGGGGGAGGGGAACGGCCTGCTCGCCGCCACCGGGCAGGAGAGGTGCTTCGATGCCATGGGCCGGCAGATACCCTGTGCCGGCACCGGTCAGGACGGCGATACGAGAACGGGCCGCCCCTGGCCGGCGCCCCGGTTTCGGCCGCTCGCCGGCGCTGTCCTGGACCGGCTCTCCGGGCTCTGCTGGGCCCGTGATGCCGATCTGACCGCGGGGCCGGTCCGCTGGGACGAGGCGCTGGCGGCGGTGGCGGAGCTGGCGCGGCGCGACCCCGCCGCCGGCTGGCGGCTGCCCAACATCAACGAGCTGGAGATGCTGGTGGACTGCTCCCGTCACTCGCCGGCCCTGCCCGGTTCCGCTCCGTTCGCGGCGGTGCGCGACGGCTACTGGTCGTCCACCAGCAGCCTGTTCGAGCCCGACTGGGCCTGGGCGCTCTACCTGGACAGGGGCGCCACCGGGGTCGGCCAGAAGGGGGGACGCCATTTCCACGTCTGGCCGGTCTGCGACCGGAGAGCCGCTGCAGGCGGTGCCGACTCCGGTTGACCAGGTTGGGGCTGGGTCCCATAATCACGCCCCTCGAGGAGATCGCCGGTGTGCGATCCCCTCTGCACCGGACCCGTTTCGATGCATATCCCGTAATGGTGGCCCGCATCGGTCCCCCCGCAACGGAAAACTGTGAACCCGGTCAGGCCCGGAAGGGAGCAGCCGCAGCAGTGGACCCGTGTGCCGGGGTGTGGCTGGTGCGGGCCGCCGCCTTTTCGTCGCTCTCTCCTGTTCGCGGCGGGGGCACCGCTCCCACGGGGAACATCGTCACATGGCCCGGAAAAACCTGCAGGAGCGCCGCCCCCGGCGCGAAGGGACGTGCCACCGCCCACCCGATTCGCGGCAAGGGTGCCGCCCCAACAGACAGGGGAGAGTCTCCCGCAGCGCGGTGGCGCTGCTGCCGAAGTGCCGGTATCCGGCGATCGCCCCGCTGCGGTAGAATAGGCTCCTTTCCCGACTGCCGAAACCGACTGTCCCGATGAGCTACCAGGTCCTGGCCCGCAAATGGCGTCCCCGCACCTTTCAGGAGATGGTGGGCCAGGAGCACGTGGTGCGGGCGCTGAGCAACGCCCTCGACAACGACCGCCTGCACCACGCCTACCTGTTCACCGGCACCCGCGGGGTGGGCAAGACCACCCTGGCGCGCATCTTCGCCAAGTCCCTGAACTGCGAGCGGGGGGTCAGCTCCACCCCGTGCGGCGAATGTTCCATCTGCCGGGAGGTGGACGAGGGGCGCTTCGTCGACCTGCTGGAGGTGGATGCCGCCTCCCGCACCAAGGTGGACCAGACCCGGGAGCTGCTCGACAACGTGCCCTACGCACCGGTGCGCGGCCGCTACAAGGTGTATCTCATCGACGAGGTGCACATGTTCTCCGGCGGCAGCTTCAACGCCCTGCTGAAGACCCTGGAGGAGCCGCCGCCCCACGTGAAGTTCCTGCTCGCCACCACCGACCCGCAGAAGGTGCCGGTGACGGTGCTGTCACGCTGTCTCCAGTTCAATCTCAAGCGTCTGCCGTTCCAGCAGATCCGCGACTACCTGCGGCAGATCCTGGAGCAGGAGCAGGTGGAACACGAGCTGCCGGCCCTGGACCTGCTGGCGCGCGGCGCCGACGGCAGCATGCGCGATGCGCTCAGCCTGATGGATCAGGCCATCGCCTTCGGCGGTGGCCGGGTGCGGGAGGCCGAGGTGCGCAGCATGCTCGGTACCATCGCCCGGGAGCGGGTGCACGATCTGCTCGACGCCCTGGCCGCCGGCGACGCCGCCGGGGTGATGCGGCAGGTCGGTGAACTGGCGGAGATGGCACCGGATTTCGCCGGCGTGCTGCAGGATCTGCTGACCCTGCTGCACCGGGTCGCCCTGGCGCAGGCGGTCCCGGACGCCCTGGACGACAGCAGCGGTGACGGCGAGCGGGTGAAGCTCCTGGCCCAGGGGATGGACCCGGCCGATGTGCAGCTGTTCTACCAGATCGGCCTGCTGGGCCAGCGCGACCTGCCCCTGGCCCCGGACCCGCGCAGCGGCTTCGAGATGGTGCTGCTGCGGATGCTGGCGTTTCGCCCGGACGGGACGGACGGCGGGGCGGCGGCGGGCGGGCCGGAGAAAAGGGCCCGAACCGGGGCGCCGGCACTGGCGGGGACGGCCGGGTCCGCGCCGGCCTCCCGGAAACAGCCGGTGCAGTCGGCGGCCGCCGGGCCGGCACCCGAACCGGCGCAGAAGGCCGTCATCGATGGAGCCGGATTCGAACAGTGGGAGCAACTGGTCGGGTCCCTGCAACTGGGGGGGATCGCCCTGCAGCTGGCCAGCAACTGCCTGTTCCACTCCTGGCAGGACGGGGTGTTGCGGCTGCGACTGGCGGCGAGTCACGCCAATCTCCGGGTCGGCAGTTCCGAGCAGCGTCTGAAGCAGGCACTGGAGCGGCACCTGGGGGCATCCCTGCGGCTCGAGATCGAGGTGGGGGAGCTGGAGCAGGACGCCCTCACCCCGGCCCAGCGGCAGAGCCGGGAGAAGGAGCAGCGGCAGCAGGCCCTGGAGGAGAGCATGGCGCGGGATCCCCTGGTCCAGTCCCTGCAGGAACAGTTCGACGCCCGGCTGGTACCGGGCTCCGTCCGTCCGGCGCAGGGGTGATCCCCCGCGCCCCCGGGGTGAAACAGAGTCCATTGGATCAATCGAGGAAGCGACGATGAAAGGTGGTTTGGGAAACCTGATGAAGCAGGCCCAGAAGATGCAGGAGGACCTGCAGAAGGCGCAGGAGGAACTGGCGCGGCAGGAGCTGACCGGCGAGGCCGGTGGCGGCCTGGTCAAGGTGACCATGAACGGTCGCCACGAGGTGCGCCGGGTGGAGATCGACGACAGCCTGCTGGCGGACGACCGGGAGATGCTGGAGGACCTGGTGGCCGCCGCCATCAACGACGCGGTCCACCGCATCGCCGACAAGACCAGGGAGACCATGTCCGGGATGACCGCGGGCCTGGGCCTGCCCCCGGGCCTGAAGCTGCCGTTCTGAACGACACTGGGTCCCGGACCGTCACCGTGAACCGTCGCCCGCTGCTGGAGGAACTGATGGAGGCCCTGCGCTGCCTGCCCGGGGTCGGCCCGCGCTCGGCCCAGCGCATGGCCTTCCACCTGCTGGAGCGGGACCGGGATGGCGGCCGCCGCCTGGGCCGGGTACTGCTGGAGGCGATGGAGCGGATCGGCCACTGCGAGCGCTGTCGCACCTTCAGCGAGGAGCCGGTCTGCTCCCTCTGCGCCAACCCGCGGCGGGACGAGCGCCAGATCTGCGTGGTGGAGACGCCGGCGGAGGTGGTGGCGATCGAGCAGGCCGCCACCTACAGCGGCCGCTATTTCGTGCTCGGCGGCCGGCTGTCGCCGCTGGACGGCATCGGTCCCCGCGAGATCGGCCTGGACCGGCTGCAGCAGCGGCTGGAGGAGGGTGGCGTCGAGGAGCTGATCCTGGCCACCAATCCCACGGTCGAGGGTGAGGCCACGGCCCACTACATCGGTGACATGGCGGGTCGCCTCGGCATCCGCGTCACCCGCATCGCCCACGGCGTGCCCCTGGGCGGTGAACTGGAGTACGTGGACGGTGGCACCCTCTCCCACGCTTTCGCCGGGCGGCGGGAGTTTCGTTGATGCACCGGGTTCCCCTCCCGCCACCGGGGTTGCCGCTGTGCTGGTGATCTCCCGCCGCTCTTTCGCGGCGACACCGGGACGACGACGGCGAAGTCCCGGTCTCTACGATGAAACAGCCCTGATTCAGAACCAAACCGGAGGCGAAACGACAATGGAAGAGTGCCTGTTCTGCAAGATGATCGCCGGCGAGATCCAGCCGGACGTGCTGTACCAGGACGACGACGTGCTGGCGTTCCGGGACATCAATCCCCAGGCGCCGTTCCACGCCCTGATCGTGCCCAAGCGGCATATCGCCACACTCAACGACCTCGGCGAGGAGGATGCCGAACTGATGGGGCGGCTGCTGCTGGCGGCGAAGCGGGTGGCGGCGGACGCCGGCATCGCCGAGGCGGGCTACCGCACCCTGATCAATTGCAATGCCGAGGGTGGGCAGGTAGTCTTTCATATCCACCTGCATCTGCTGGGCGGACGCCCCATGGGCTGGCCGCCGGGCTGATCGATGCGGAACCCGGCAGAGAGACCGATGGCGCAGGGAGATGCGGCTGCTCAGTACCACAACCTATCCCTCCCCGATGCCCGCCCTGCGGGCACTGGAGCCCGTGCGGCCGCTCCCCGGGCGCCAGGATGGTGGTGCCGAGCCACGACCGCCGGCGAGAAGGCCGGTCCCGGCCGCCGACGGCGACAGCCGGCCTGCGGCGGTGCCTCCCGGGCGCCCCTCCCTGTACCGTGGCGACGGTCTGGAACCGCGCGCCCGCAGTGCCCTTCGCGCCTATCTGGGCATGGCCGAGGATGAGGCCAGGCAGCGGCTGAGCCGGATGCTCGGCATCGACGACTACGCCTGACATCGCCCGGGTTGGACGTCCATCCGTGAAACAGCGGATCGCTACATCCGGTCACCGAATCAGGGGGCGTCCTGCCCCCGCTCTTCCATCCATACCCAGGAACGGGCACGGGCAGGCGATCCTGCCCGCTGGCCGATGCAGACCATGAACAGAGATCCGGGGGAACGCTTGAGGAAACAGCTCGTCGGCACCTTTCAGGAACAGCTGGGCGAACGCTTCACGGTCGCCGAGGCGGCCCAGCTCACCACCCTGCTGGAACAGTACTACCGCCATGTCCCGGAGGAGGACCTGGAGGGGCTGAATGTCACCGACCTGGTCGGGGCCGTCGTCGCCCACTGGCAGCTGCTGAAGGAGCGGCCGGATGGCGCTCCGCGGGTCCGGGTCTACAATCCCACCTTCGAGGAACACGGCTGGGAGTGCGCCCACACCGTGATCGAGGTGGTGAGCGACGACATGGCGTTCCTGGTGGACTCCCTCTCCATGGCCCTGAACCGGGCCGGCCTCACCATCCAGCTCACCATCCATCCGGTGGTGTGGACCCGGCGTGACCGGCGCGGCCGGCTGCGGGAGTTGCTGACCGGGGGCGACGCGGGCCGGGCCGAGTCGATGATTGCGTTTCAGGTGGAGCGCCAGACCGAGCCCGACGTGCTGCAGGCGATCGAGGGCATGCTGCTGTCGGTGATCCGCGACATCGGCCTGATCAACGCCGACTGGTTGCCGATGAGGCAGCGGGTGCGGGGGGTGACCGAACGGCTGCGCCGGCAACCGCCGCCGGTGGAGCCGAGCGAGCGGGAAGAGGTGGAAGCGTTCCTGGAATGGCTGGAGAACGACCACTTCACCTTTCTCGCCTGGTGTGAATACGACCTGTCCGGTGCGGAAGAGGAGGACGGTGCGAGGCTGGCGCTGGATCCGGATTCCCTGCTCGGGCTGTTCCGCGATCCGGAGGGGGAGGGGCACACTCCGGCGGCGGTGGTGCCGCTGCTGGACGAGTGTCTCGGCTGTCTCCCCGGCCTGGTCGTGGTGACCAAGGCGAATGCCCGTTCCCGGGTGCACCGGCCGGCCTACATGGACTTCATCGGCATCAAGCGCTTCGACGAGCGGGGTCGGCTGGACGGCTTCCACTGCATCGTCGGCCTGTTCGCCCTCTCCGCCTACAGCAGCCGGCCGCTGGACATCCCGCTGCTGCGGCGCAAGGTGGAGCGCGTGGTGGAGTCGGCGCGACTGAGCCAGAACGGCCACTCCGGCCGCATGCTGATGGGCATTCTCGACACCTTTCCCCGGGATGCCCTGTTCCAGATCGACGGCCGCGAGCTGACCACCATCGCCCTCGGCATCCTCGGTCTGCAGGAGCGCCAGCGCACCCGTCTGTTCCTGTTCCGCGACGCCTTCGGCCGTTTCTACTCCTGCCTCGTCTTCATTCCGCGGGAGCGGTACAACCGGGAACTGCGGCTGCGTATCCAGAAGGTGCTGGTGGAGGAGCTGAACGGTCTCGAGGTGGAGTTCAGCACCCGTTTCTCGGAATCGGTGCTGGCGCGCATCCACTACGTGGTGCGGATCGCGCCGGAGGCGGACACGCGGCCGGACCCGGCGGAGCTGGAGCGGCGTGTCATCGAGGCCGCCAAGAGCTGGCAGGACGGGCTGCAGGAGGCGCTGCTGGAGCAGTACGGCGAGGCCCGCGGGGCGCGCTACTTCAAACGCTTCTCGCACGCCTTCCCCGGCGGCTACCGGGAGGACTTCTACCCCCGCACCGCCGCCTCCGACGTGGCCCGGATCGAGCATGCGCGGCGCACCGGCATTCTCGGCATGCACTTCTACCGGCCGATCATCGAGGGCAGCGACCGGGTTCACTTCCGCCTCTATGCTCCGGGACAGCCGATCTCCCTGTCGGAGGCGATCCCGATCCTGGAGAACATGGGACTGACCGTCTACGGCGAGCGTCCATACCAGATCCGCCTGGCCGAGGGTGACGTCTGGATCCACGACTTCTCCATGGGCTACGCCCGCGGTGCCGACCGCCTCACCGACAACGCCAGCGACCTGTTTCAGGATGCCTTCCGCAAGGTGTGGGAGGGGCTCGCCGACAACGACGGCTTCAACCGCCTGGTGCTGGATGCCGGCCTCTCCTGGCGCGAGGTCACCCTGCTGCGCGCCTACAGCCGCTACCTGCAGCAGATCCGGGTCCCCTACAGCCAGGCCTACATCGTCGACAGCCTGACCCAGCACCCGGGCATCAGCAGGCTGCTGATCGATCTCTACCGTGCCCGCTTCGATCCCGACCGCGACGACAACGACACCACCGCCCTGGAACAGCGCATCGACGGCGAGCTGGAACAGGTGGCCAGCCTGGATCAGGATCGCATCCTGCGTGGCTACGTGCGCCTGGTGCTGGCCACCCTGCGCAGCAACTTCTTCCAGTGCGACGCCGCCGGCGAGTGGAAGGAGTACGTCGCCTTCAAGATCGACCCGTCGCAGGTCCCGAACATGCCGCTGCCCCTGCCCATGTTCGAGATCTTCGTCTTCTCCGCGCGCATGGAGGGGGTGCACCTGCGCGGTGGCCGGGTGGCGCGCGGCGGCCTGCGCTGGTCCGACCGCATGGAGGACTTCCGCACCGAGGTGCTGGGCCTGATGAAGGCCCAGATGGTGAAGAACACGGTGATCGTTCCGGTCGGTTCCAAGGGCGGTTTCATCGTCAAGCGCCAGCCCCCCCACGGTGACCGCGACACCCTGATGCGCGAGGTGGTGGCCTGTTACAGGACCCTGCTGTGCGGGTTGCTCGACCTGACCGACAACCTGGTGGAGGGGGCGGTGGTGCCACCGCCACGGGTGGTGCGCTACGACGACGACGACCCGTACCTGGTGATCGCCGCCGACAAGGGCACCGCCACCTTCTCGGACATCGCCAACGGGGTGGCGGCGGAGTACGGTTTCTGGCTCGGCGACGCCTTCGCCTCCGGCGGTTCCGCCGGCTACGATCACAAGAAGATGGGGATCACCGCCCGCGGTGCCTGGGAATCGGTGAAACGCCACTTCCGCGAGCTGGGGGTGGATATCCAGACCACCCCTTTCCGGGTGGTCGGCATCGGCGACATGTCCGGCGACGTGTTCGGCAACGGCATGCTGCTGTCACGCCACATCCGGCTGGTGGGGGCCTTCAACCACCAGCACATCTTCCTCGATCCGGACCCCGATCCGGAGCGTTCGTTCGAGGAGCGCCAGCGCCTGTTCCGGTTGCCCCGGTCGAGCTGGAAGGACTACGACAAGAGTTTGATCTCCAGTGGTGGCGGCATCTGGTCCCGCGGCCTGAAATCGATCCCGCTGTCGGACGAGGTGAAGACGCTGCTCGGCCTGGCCGCCGACCGCGTCACCCCCAACGAACTGATCTCCGCCCTGCTGAAGGCCCCGGTCGACCTGCTGTGGAACGGCGGCATCGGCACCTACGTCAAGTCGGAGCAGGAGAGCCACGCCGAGGTGGCGGACAAGGCCAACGACGGGGTGCGGGTGAATGGCCGCGACCTGCGCTGCAAGGTGGTGGGGGAGGGGGGCAATCTGGGATTCACCCAGCTCGGCCGGGTGGAGTTCGCCCTCAGGGGCGGGCTGATCTATACCGATGCCATCGACAACTCCGCCGGCGTCGACTGCTCCGATCACGAGGTCAACATCAAGATCCTGCTGGGGCAGGTGGTGGCGGCCGGCGAGATGACGGGCAAACAGCGCAACCGGCTGCTGGAGGAGATGACGGACGAGGTGGCGCAGCTGGTGCTGGCCGACAACTACGCCCAGACCCAGGCGATCAGCATGATCGCCTCGGAGGCGCCGCGGCGGCTCTACGAGCACGCCCGTTTCATCGAGCATCTGGAGCAGCGCGGTCTGCTCAACCGGGAGCTGGAATACCTGCCCGACGCCCGCGGCATCGCCGAGCGTGGCGCCCAGAAGCGGGGGCTGACACGGCCGGAGATCGCGGTGCTGCACGCCTACAGCAAGATGAACTACTACGATGCCCTGATCCAGTCCGGCATTCCCGACGACGAATACCTGCAGCCGGAGCTGCTGGCCTACTTTCCGCAGCGCCTGGGCGAGCGCTTCCGCGACGAGATGGGTTCGCACCGGTTGCGCCGGGAGATCATCGCCACCCACCTGACCAACGACATCGTCGACCACGTGGGGCCGGGGTTCGGCTTCCGGGTGCGCGAACTGGCGGGGGCCAACATCGCCGGCGTCACCCGCGCCTACCTGGCCGCCAGCCGCATCTTCGGCAGTGACCGGTTGTGGCACGAGGTGGAGGCGCTGGACAACCGGGTCCCGGCCCAGGTCCAGCTGGAAATGATGCGCCAGCTGTCACGGCTGCTGGAGTACGCAGTGGTCTGGATCCTGCTGCACTATCAGAACGACCTGGTGGTGCGGGAGCTGGTGGAGCGGTTCCAGCCCGGCGTGACAGAGCTGTTCGGGCAGATGCCGCGGCCGCTGGCGGCCAAGGAGCGGCTGGCGGTGCGCCGGCGGGTGAAGTCCTTCGCCAATGCCGGGGTGCCGCGGGAGCTGGCTCAGGAGATCGGCGCCCTGGAGCCGATGGCCGCGGCCCTCGACATCGTCGACGTGACCCGCGACAGCGACCGGCCCATCGATCTGGTGACCTCGCTCTATTTCAATCTGGGCACGGTGCTGGACTTCCACTGGCTGCGCGCCGGGATCGACCGGCTCGACGTCCAGACCCACTGGCACAACCTGGCCAAGGCGCGGCTCAAGGCCCAGCTCGATGCCCACCAGCGGCAGATCACCGCCGAGGTGCTGGCCAGTACCCGCCCCTACAAGGCGGCGCGGCGGATGATCGAGCAGTGGACCGATGCCAACCGCTTTGCCTTCGACCGCTACAGCCGTGTCATCGAGGAGCTGAAGGCGCGCACCTCGGTCGACTACGCCATGCTCTCGGTGGCGGTGGCGGCGGCCGACGGCCTGCGCGCGGGCGGGCACTGAGGCCGGTGCCGGTCCATTCCGGCCGGGGGGATGACCACGGCGAGGCCACCTGCGTACGGCCGGGATCCTTCCTCACTCGGTTTCAGCGTCGGCGGGAGGCGCTGCGCCGTTCTGCTCCGGTATCAGCCCGAAGTCCTTCTTGTACTCCTCGATCTCGCGCACCAGGGCCGGCAGCTGGTCCGGGGTGAGCATGGCGGAGGCGGCCTTCTGGAAGCGGCCGCCATACAGGTCGCCGGCCGCATCGGCCAGGCCGAACCAGACAAAGGCCCTGGCGTAGTCGCGGTCGGTGCCGACACCGTACAGGTAGAAGCCGGCCAGCTTGCCGAAGGCGCGTATGTCGCCCTTCTCGGCGGCTGCGCGGAACCCCTCGAAGGCGGCCTTCTCGTCTCCCCGGGCATGGGCCTCCAGCGCCTCCTCGAACCCGGCCGTCGCCTGCAGGGGAATCAGGAGTGACAACGTAAAAATCAGGATAAACAGTTTATTGAACATGTCTTTTGATCAGGTTTATCGCCCAGCTGGAAGAGCTTATAGTAGCACGATGAAACACTCCACCGAGACCATGCGGGAGGCGGTCGCCGCCGTCTTCGTGTACCAGGACGAGCTGTTCGTCATCCGGCGTCAGCCCTGGCTGCGCGCCTTTCCCGGCTACCTGGCCTTTCCCGGCGGCAAGGTGGACGGGGCCGACCGGGAGGGGGGGATCGACCACCCCCTGCTGCAACCGTTCCAGCCGGTCCTGGTCGAGGCGTTGCGCCGGGAACTGCTGGAGGAGTTGGGCTACGACCTGGGCCAGGCCCTGGAACGGGGCGAGGTGCTCTCCGTCGACCGGGTGGGAACGGCGGTGACGCCGCCATTCGAGCGCGTTCGCTTCAGTGCCCATCACTTCCGCATCCGGCTGCGCCGGCGGCCCCGGTTCCGGCCCGATCACGAGGAGATCGCCTGGGGCGGCTGGGTCGACCGGCGCGCCCTGTGGCAGGAGTTCCGGCAGGGACGCCACCTGATGGTGGTGGCCATGCGCAACCTGGTCGCCGCCATGGCGCGGGAGGGGACGGCGGCCCAGGTCCACCCGTTCAACCTGGTCTACGATCCGGAACGGGAACTGCCGGTGCTGGAGCTGATCGCCGGCATCGGCTCCATCCCGGTGCCCTCCAACACCCTGCCGCCGGCCCGCTTCACCAACGCCCTGCTGATCGGCGACGAGGGCAGCCCGCGCTGCCTGGTGGATCCATCGCCGGAGAGCCCGGAGGTGCTGAAGCGGCTGCTCGCCACCCTGGAGACCCGCCCTCCGGACCGCCTGCTGATCACCCACCACCATCCGGACCATCACCAGTTCGCCCCGGAGATCGCGCGCCGGCTCGGCATCCCGCTGCTCTGCACGCCGGTCACGGCCCGGCGTCTGGGCACCCTGTTCGGGGAAGGCTACCTGGAAGGGGTGGAGCTGCACCTGCTGGACGAGGGCGATCAGGTCACCCGCTGGCTGGATCGCCCGGTGCTCACCCACCGGCTGCCCGGCCATGACGACGGCATGATCGGACTGGCCCCGGCCGGTGGCCCCTGGTTCTTCGTCAGCGACCTGATCCAGACCCTGGGCACGGTGGTGATTCCGGAGCCGGAAGGGGACATGCAGGCCTATTTCGACAGCCTGCAGCGGGTGATCGACCGGCGGCCGGAAGTGGTGATCCCGTCCCACGGCATGCCGGCCGGTGGCACCTGGCTGCTGGAGCAGACCCTGGAGCACCGGCGGGTGCGCGAGCGTCAGATCCGCGAGTTGCACGCCGCCGGTAACGACCAGGAGCAGATGCTCGATATCATCTACCGGGGGCTGGATCCGGCCCTGCGTCCGCTGGCGGCCCAGAACCTGCGCCAGCATCTGAGAAAACTCGGCTACGGAGCCTGAACCATGGCGACCATGAACAGCATCCCCTACGAGCAGCTGACCATCGGCGACCGGGCCCGCTACCACAAGACCCTGACCGGGCAGGACGTGCTCCTGTTCGCCCACACCTCCGGCGACCGCAATCCGGTGCACCTGGACGAGGCCTACGCCCGCACCACCCCGTTCAAGGGCCGGATCGCCCACGGCATGTGGTCCGCCGGCCTCATCTCCGCCGCCCTGGCCACCGTCCTGCCGGGGCCGGGCAGCATCTACCTGGGCCAGACCCTGCGCTTCCTGCGCCCGGTGCGCATAGGCGACCGGCTGACGGTGGAGCTGGAGGTGACCGGCAAGCAGGACGAAAAGAGGCGGGTCACCCTCGCCTGCCGGGTGCTGAACCAGGACGGCAAGGTGGTGGTGGAGGGGGAGGCCGAGGTGATCCCGCCGCCGAAGGCCGCCGAGGTGGAGGTGCCGGAGCTGCCCGGGATCCATATCGGTGACGGGTGAAGCCGGTATCCCCGGCCATTCACCACCGGGCTTCGACGATGGCCACGGGGAACGGGAGCCACCGGCCATGGGTCGGTGGTGAAGGGACCACGCCCCAGCCTTTCTCGGATGGCGCCGTTGCTGTATCTTAAGAGCCTGTCGGACTTGATCGTTTGAAGCGAAAATCACTGGGGGCGAATCAAATCGGTTTATCGAATGAGGCGAATAGCACGGCTATTCAACGAATTCGATAAGCTGAGTTGATCGTCATCCAGGGATTTGCAGCCAAACAGCATCAAGTCCGACAGGCTCTTAAGCCCGAATGTTTCACCCGGGAACGCGATGATCGCGCCGGGATCGGCGTTCAGGTGCGGATTTGCGATTGAATCAATAGCCGAAGCTATTGATGATTGAGCAAATACCGCAGATGGACGGCGAGACCGGTGCGAGGGCGC
>DRKP01000189.1 GCA_011051715.1 Sedimenticola thiotaurini
GCCTGGCCGGGGCCGAGTCCGCCATCGGCGGCATCTACCCCGGCTGGCGGCCGGATCCGGAGGCCCCCCTGCTGCAGCTGGTGCAGGGGGTCTACCGGGAGCTGTTCGGCACCGCTCCAGAGGTGGGGGCGATGCATGCCGGTCTCGAGTGCGGCATCATCGGCGCCACATTTCCCGGACTGCAGATGATCTCCTTCGGCCCCACCATCCGCTTCCCCCATTCGCCGGCGGAACGGGTGCACATCCCCTCGGTGGCCCGTTTCTGGCGGCTGCTCTGCGGCGTACTGGCGACACTGCGGTGACCACGCCCGCTGATCGACCACCCTTTCCAGCAGGCCGGACGTCGTCGATCACCCCGACATCCACCGGTATATCCCCACTCCGCCTTCTGATAGGGTTGCCTCCATTGATTCATGGTCCGCCCCGATGGCGATGACAGGAAACAGCAATGAGCGACAGCAGCAAAGAGAGAGAGGTGCTGATGGTGATGCGCAAGGTGCTCACCTCGGTGATCCGCGACATCACCCCGGAACCGGGGATGCCCTACCCCCTGACCAAGGAGACGGTGGAGGACGTGCGCATGTGCCTCGGCCTGATCACCGCCCGCGAACGTGAACTGGCCGACGCCGCCGGCGCGGCGGTGGAGAAACCCTACTACGTGGACGAGAAGCCGAAGGCCGAGGTGGTACCCATGGCCAGCATCGGCCGGCCCAGGTCGTCGGACGGGGAGGAGGAGTAGCCTCCCGTTCCCGGCGTTTTCGGGCAAGCCGCCATGGTTTCCCGCAAAGGCGCGGAGAACGCGAAAATCACAAAGTATCTTTGATTCGCTGTGGCCAATGCAATCGAAGGGAGAATGAATCTCTTCGCGGTCTTGGCGCCTTGGCGAGAGTAACAATTATTCACTCGCAAAGGCGCGGAGGACGCGAAGATCGCGAAGTATCTTTGATTCGAAGTGGCCAATGCGATCGAAGGGTAACTAAACCACCTGGCGCTCTTTGCGGTCTTGGCGCCTTGGCGAGAAACCTTACCGCCCTGTCTAAAGGTACCGCCCCCCCGGCAAAACGGATTCAATCCAGGAAGCGCTTCAGCAGGTCCCCGTAGGCGTCGATGCGGCGGTCGCGCAGGAACGGCCAGATGCGGCGCACCCGTTCGCTGCGCGCCAGATCGACATCCACCAGCAGGGTCTGCGGCGCCTCGCCGGCCCGGGCCAGCAACTCGCCCTGGGGGCCGCAGGCGAAGGAGTGGCCCCAGAAGCGGATGCCGCCACTGGTGCCGGACGGGGCTGGCTCGAAGCCGCAGCGGTTGCAGGCGAGCAGGGGCAGGCCGTTGGCGATGGCGTGGCCGCGCTGGACCGTGGTCCAGGCCTCGAGCTGGCGGGCCTGCTCGGCCGCGTCGTCCGCATCGTCCCAGCCGATGGCGGTGGGATAGAGCAGCAGGTCGGCGCCGGCCAGGGCCATCAGCCGGGCCGCCTCCGGGAACCACTGGTCCCAGCACACCAGCACCCCCAGTCTCCCCACAGCCGTCTCCACCGGACGGAAGCCCAGGTCGCCCGGGGTGAAGTAGAACTTCTCCTGGAAGCCCGGATCGTCCGGGACGTGCATCTTCCGGTAGCGCCCGGCCAGGCGGCCATCGCTGTCCAGAACCACCGCGGTGTTGTGATACAGCCCGGCCGCCCGGCGCTCGAACAGGGAGCCGACGATCACGATGCCCAGCTCCGCCGCCAGCCGGCCGAGCCGCTCGCTGGCCGGCCCGGGAACCGGTTCCGCCCGGTCGAACTGTACGGTCGCCTCGGTCTGGCAGAAATAGGGGCCGTCGTGCAGCTCCTGCAGCAGCACCAACCGGGCGCCACCGTCCGCCGCCAGCCGGATCTCCCGCTCGATCCCGGCAGGGAGATCCGGAAGAGCGAGCTGGATCAGGGCGATTTTCAGTTTATTTATCATTGCATCTTTACGTCATTCCGGCGCAGGCCGGAATCCATATTGATCAGCCGCCTGGATCCCGGCCTGCGCCGGGATGACGGGTCGTTCAGGGGTTCTTCGCGTTCTCTGCGCCTTTGCGAGTGGATAATTGTTACTCTCGCCAAGGCGCCAGGGCCGCAAAGAGCGCCAAGGGGTTTATTTGTCCTTCGATTGCATTGGCCACTGCGAATCAGGATTCTTTGCGATCTTCGCGTTCTCTGCGCCTTTGCGAGTGGATATTGTTTTTCTCGCCAAGACGCCAGGGCCGCAAAGAGCGCCAAGCGGTTTATTTGTCCTTCGATCGCATTGGTCACTGCAAATCAGGATTCTTGGTGATCTTCGCGTTCTCCGCGCCTTTGCGAGAACTCCTTCCCCCAAGCCATGAACAAGTCAGGCAATCTGCATGGTCGCACAGTGCAGGCTGCCATTCTGACGGATCAGGGGGCGGCAGTCGATCGGCACGATCTCGCGGCCGGGGAAGCAGGAGGCCAGCACCGCGCAGGCCCGCCCATCGGCGGGATCGCCATAGACCGGAGCGAGCACCGCGTCGCCGAGGATCAGGAAATTGGCGTAGCTGGCCGGCAGTCGCCGGCCGTCGGCGTCGTGGACCGGTGCCGGCGCGGGCAGGGGAGACAATCGGTAGGGCCTGCCGTCCCGCTGGCGCAGCCCGGCCAGCTCCCGCGCCATGCGCTCCAGCCCGAGGGCGTCCGGGTCGCCCGGCCGTGCCGTGACGTACACCAGGGTCCCGGGATCGGCAAAGCGGGCCAGGGTGTCGATGTGGCCGTCGGTATCGTCGCCGCTGAGGCCGCCATGGTCGAGCCAGTGGAACCGCACCAGGCCCAACTCCCGGGACAGGCGCGCCTCGATCGCGGCCTGGTCCAGACCGGGATTGCGATGCCGGTCGACCACGGAGCGCCTGGTGGCGAGAAGGGTGCCGGCGCCATCGGTCTCCAGGGCGCCACCCTCGAGCACCAGGTCGGAAAATCCCATGGGTACCGGATCGAACGCCCCCAGCCGGGCCAGGGCGGCGCTGATCCCGTCGTCGCGTTCGGACGGGTACTTGCCGCCCCAGCCGTTGAAGCGGAAATCGAGCAGCCGTCGCCGGCCGTGATCGTCCTCCAAGGAGAGGGGGCCGTAGTCGCGTACCCAGGTATCGTCGCAGCGGACCGGGAACAGTTCGATCCGCTGCAGGGGCAGCCGCTGGCGGGTCAGCAGATCGAGAACGTGCCGGCGGTGGCCGGCGTCGCGGCAGACGATCAGCAGACGCGCACGGGGGAGGATTCGAGCGGCCAGTTCGCAGTAGAAGAGATCCAGCTCATCCAGCCAGGGCCGCCAGTCGGTGTCCGCGTGCGGCCACGCGATCAGGACTCGGCTGCATGGCTGCCACTCCGCGCGCAGCCGGTATCCCAACGTCTTCAACGGATACTGCCCGGGCGTGCCGCTGTCGATGGCCGGAGGGGAGAGTCAGCGGTTGACCACGCTGTTGATGACGCGGTTGCCCTCGAAATAGACGGTGAAACGGTCGTAGACCCAGCGGGTGATGGGCGGATCCCCGACCCAGGGCAGCTCCTTCACCGGCGCGCCGAAGCGCTGGCGCACCTGCTCCATGGTCAGGCCCCGGGTCGGCCGGGGAACCCCTCCGGGGCCGTTGACCGGCTCCTGTTCGATCGCCTGTTTCAGCAGCAGCACCTCGGCCGGGGCGGAAGGTGCCACCAGCACAGCGGCCGCGGCCAGCGCGACGGCCAGTGGAACCGCCCGCCAGGGCCTCCGGTTCCGGCAGGGGTTCGAATGGGGGATGCAAGACTTCATGGTGATGACGGCTCCTGTGCAGACGGTTGCCGTTGAATATAGCACCTGCCCGCGGGCGCGAAAAACGAAACCCCTTCGCCGCTGTGGCCGTGCTCCCGATTTTCCGTGACCGATGTCGCGATAGCGGCCGAATGTGGTTTAATCCGCCCCTATGTTCAAACCCCTCGAACTGTTCATCGGGCTGCGCTATACCCGGGCGAAGCGGCGCAACCACTTCATCTCCTTCATCTCCCTCACCTCGACCCTGGGCATCATGCTTGGAGTGATGGCCCTGATCACCGTGCTCTCGGTGATGAACGGCTTCCAGACCGAGGTGCGTGAGCGGATCCTCGGCATGGCCTCCCACGCCACGGTGGCGGCGGTGGATGGCAACCTGCGCGACTGGAAGGGGGCCATGGCCCTGGCGGAGAAGAACCCCCACGTGACCGGTGCGGCCCCCTTCGTCGAGGCCCAGGTGATGCTGACCAACGGCGGTCGCGTCAGCGGCGCCCAGCTGCGCGGGGTGCTGCCGGAGTACGAACCGCGGGTCTCCACCGTGGGCGAACACATGAAGGTGGGCAGCCTGGATGACCTGAAGGAGGGGGGGTTCGACATCATCCTTGGCCGTGAGCTGGCCTTCACCCTGGGCGTCGGGGTCGGTGACAGGGTGACGGTGGTGACGCCGCAGATCCGTGTCACCCCTGCCGGCACCATGCCGCGGCTGAAGCGCTTCACCGTGGTGGGGATCTTCGAGGTCGGGATGGGTGAGTACGACCGCGGCGTGGCGCTGGTGCACATCCGCGATGCGGCGAAACTGCTGCGGCTGGGGCAGGGGGTGACCGGGGTGCGGCTGCGGCTGGACGATCTCTACCTGGCGCCACAGGTGTCGCGCCAGCTGGCCGCCAGCCTGCCCGGTTTCTACCGCGTCAGTGACTGGACCTGGCAGCACCGCAACTTCTTCAGCGCCCTGCGCACGGAGAAGCGGATGATGGGGCTGATCCTGTTCCTGATCGTGGCGGTGGCCGCCTTCAACATCGTCTCCACCCTGGTGATGGTGGTGACCGACAAGCAAAGCGACATCGCCATCCTGCGCACCCTGGGACTCTCCCGCGGCGGCATCATGGGGGTGTTCATGGTCCAGGGCGCCACCCTCGGCCTGGTCGGCACCCTGCTCGGCATCGTCGGCGGCATCCTCCTGGCGCTGAACCTGGAGCAGCTGGTGCAGTGGATCGAACGGGTGTTCGAAGTCAGCTTCCTGGATCCGAACATCTACTACATCAGTACACTGCCGTCCGAGCTGAACTGGGACGATGTCTCCATCATCAGCATCAGCGCCTTCGTCATCACCCTGCTGGCCACCCTGTACCCGGCCTGGCGCGCCTCGCGCACCCAGCCGGCGGAGG
Organism: Sedimenticola thiotaurini; assembly: GCA_011051715.1. Taxonomy (GTDB): domain Bacteria; phylum Pseudomonadota; class Gammaproteobacteria; order Chromatiales; family Chromatiaceae; genus HyVt-443. The sequence goes on from DRKP01000189.1 coordinate 5,150, forward strand.
CGCTGCGCTATGAGTGATGCGGTCGTGCTCAGCTGCCGGGACCTGGTCCGCACCTTCGACGACGGCGGCCTGCGGGTGGAGGTGCTGAAGGGGGTGAGCCTGGACCTGCGGGCGGGGGAGAAGGTGGCCATCGTCGGCAGTTCCGGCTCCGGCAAGAGTACCCTGCTGCACTGTCTCGGCGGCCTCGATCTGCCCACCGCCGGCAGCATCCGGATCGGGGGGCAGGCGCTGGACGCCCTGAACGAACGCCAGCGGGGCCGGCTGCGCAACCGCAGTCTGGGGTTCGTCTACCAGTTCCACCATCTGCTGCCCGAGTTCAGTGCCCTGGAGAACGTGGCCATGCCGCTGCTGATCGGAGGGCTGGCGGTGCCCGAGGCACGGCAGCGGTCGGCGGAGATGCTGGAACGGGTGGGCCTGAAGCACCGGCTGCAGCACAAGCCGGGGGAGATGTCCGGTGGCGAGCGCCAGCGCGCGGCCGTGGCCAGGGCGCTGATCAACCGACCCCGCTGCGTACTGGCGGATGAGCCCACCGGCAACCTGGACCGGCGCACCGCCGGCCAGGTCTACGACCTGATGCTGACCCTGAACCGGGAGGTGGGCACCAGTTTCCTGGTGGTCACCCATGATCCGACCCTGGCCGAGAGCATGGACCGGGTGTTGCGGCTCGAGGACGGTCGCCTGCTGGCGTGAATCTCAGGGGGTACGCCGCTGGCGGCGGCGCTTGACGTAGTTGACCAGGCGCAGGCGCCACAGCCCCCGGATCAGCAGGTAACCGGCCGTCGCCGTCACCACGCCGGTCACCAGGCTGCCCAGATAGAGTGGCTGCCACACCTGCTCCATGGTCGTTCCCAGCTGATGCATGGTCCATTCGAAGTGACCGGTCCGGGGCGGCTCGCCCAGGATCCAGGTCCCCACCAGGTAGTTGAAGTAGAAGATGGGCGGCATGGTGAGGGGATTGGTGACCCAGACCAGGGCCACCGAGATCGGCAGGTTGACCCGGGCGGGAATGGCGGTGGCCGCCGCGGCCACCATCTGGAACGGCATCGGGATCGCCGCCCAGAACAGGCCGACGGCGAAAGCGCCCGCCACCGAGCGCCGGTTCATGTGCCACAGGTTGGGGTCGTGCAGCAGCCGGCCGAAGATCCTCAAGTGTTTGTGTTCGCGGATCACCTTGTGATCCGGCGTGAAACGCTTGATGAGATGCTTGGGCACGAGTGGAATAGCGGGTCCGGGTTACGACGGGGATAACCGCAATATTGAAGCACGGTGTCCGGGATTTGGCCAGTGGGAGGCCCGCCCGGTCCGGGGCTTCGCGGCGGACCTCCCCGGCCGGCCGGGATCCTGTTATTAACCCGGCAACCTAATATGTCGTATTCAGAGCCTCAGGCATCTTCCCTATCAAGGCGCGTGCCGCAGGCAAGGGTAGTTCCCTTGGCAAGGCACGCAACGCCGAGAGGGGAGATGCCTGAGGCTCCTAACCTATTGAGATCAAATGACAGGCCGTGCTGTGCGCGCCCGCGGACTGCGTTGTCGAAACTGGCTGTAGAGGTGCTACAGCGGCGTTTCGACGCCTTGCCGCGAACGCGCACAGCACGGCTGAACACGATATATTAGGTTACCGGGTTAATAGGATCGGGGTTCGCCGAGGCACCCAGGGACGGGTCGTGACAGAGGGAATCTGCGCCTTTCTGGCGGGCGTGTGGCTGTTGCAGCAGCTGCCGGCCCTGCCTGCACCATCGTGGTCGTGGCTGATGCCACTGCTGCTGCCGGCTCTCGGCCGCGGACCGTGGCTGCGCCTGCCGGCGGCGCTGTCGCTCGGGTTTCTTCTCGCCCTGGTCCAGGCCCACTGGAACCTGGGGTACCGGCTGCAACCGGAGCTGGAGGGTAAGTCCCTCCAGGTGACCGGCACCCTGGCCAGCGTGGTCCAGGAGGATGCCCGCCGACTCCGCTTCGATCTCGAGCCGGATACACTCACCCTGGCCGGCCAGGCGGTGCCGGCGCCGCGCCGCATCCGCCTCAGCTGGTACCGGAGCGATCAGCGGCCCCGGCCGGGCGAGCGCTGGCGGCTGCTGCTCAGGCTGAAGCGGCCCCGCGGCTTCGCCAATCCGGCTGGTTTCGACTATGCCGGCTGGCTCTACCGGCAGGGGGTGGACGCCACCGGCTACGTGCGCTCCTCTCCGCTCAACCGGCGTCTCGGGCCGCCGCGGTGGGACAGCCTCCTGTTGCGGCTGCGCCACCGGATCGGCCGGCTGATCGACCTCCGGGTAGCCAACCGCCCCGGTGCCGGGTTGTTGCGGGCCCTGGTGATCGGCGACCGCAGTGGCCTGGAGCGGGAGCAGCGGGAGTTACTGCGGCGCACCGGCACCAGCCACCTGGTGGCCATCTCCGGCCTGCACATCGGTATCGTCGCCGGCTTCGGTTTCCTCCTCGGCCGCTTCCTGTGGGGGCGCAGCAGCCTTCTCAGCGGCCGTTTCGCCGCCCAGCGCGCCGGTGCCGTGGCGGGCCTGGGGGCGGCGCTGCTGTACGCCGCCCTGGCCGGCTTCTCCATCCCCACCCGGCGTGCCCTGATCATGACGGCGGTGGTGCTGGGTGGCGTCGCCCTGAATCGCCCGGTGCGGCCCTCCCGTGCCCTGGCCCAGGTGCTGCTGCTGGTGCTGCTGACCGATACCGGGGCGGTGCTGGCACCGGGGTTCTGGCTCTCGTTCGGCGCCGTCGCGGTGATCCTCGGCGCCCTCTCCGGCCGCCTGCACCGTCCGGCAACGGCAGCAGGAGTCGGCCGGATCCAGCTGGCGGTGTCGCTGGGACTGCTGCCGCTGCTGCTTGCCTGGTCGCTGCCGGTGTCGCTCGCCTCGCCCCTGATCAACCTGCTGCTGGTCCCCCTGTTCTCTATGCTGGTGGTTCCGCTGGCCCTGCTGGCGACGCTGGCCGGCCTGGTCTCGGACGCGCTGGGCGGCCTGCTCTTCCATGGTCTCGGCATGGCGCTGGAGTGGTTCTGGAGCGGGCTCGGCCTGATCGACACCATGACCGCATCCTGGCAGCTGGCAGGCGGGGTGGAGCGGCCGCTGTGGCAGGTGGTGGCCCTGGTGGGGGGTGTCCTGCTGCTGCAGTCACCGGCAGGGATTCCCGGGCGCTGGCTGGGGCTGCTTCCCCTGCTGCTGCTGATCTGGCCTCCCACCCAGCCACCGCCCCGGCCCGGGGGCTTCCGCTTCGATCTGCTGGACGTGGGACAGGGGATGGCGGCGGTGATCCGGACCCGGCAACACACCCTGGTCTACGATGCCGGGCCGCGCTACTCGGCGCGATTCGACGCCGGCCGGGCGATCCTGGCCCCGTTCCTGCAGTGGAGCGGGGTGGGGCGGATCGACCGGCTGATCCTGAGCAATGGTGATGCCGACCACAGCGGCGGCGCCCGCGGCCTGCTGCGGGAGATCCCGGCCGGCCGCATCCAGAGCGGCGAGCCGGAGCGGATCGGGCTGGTGGGGGTGGAACCGTGCCGGGCCGGCGAGGCCTGGAGCTGGGACGGGGTCCGGTTTCGGTTCCTGCATCCCACGGCGGGTGAGTGGCGCGGTAACGACGCCTCCTGCGTGCTGCGGGTGGAGGGTCGTGCCGGCAGCCTGCTGCTGACCGGCGATATCGAACGGCCGGCGGAGCGGTCGCTGTTGCGGCAGGCCGGGCGGCAGCTGGACGTGGACCTGGTGGTGGTGCCGCACCATGGCAGCCGCACCTCCTCCTCACCGGGCCTGGTGGCCGCCACCTCGCCCCGCTTCGCCCTGGTCGCGGCCGGCTATCGCAACCGCTTCGGCTTTCCCCGGCCGGAGGTGGTCGCGCGCTGGCGCGCCGCCGGCGCCGCGGTGGCCGGCACCGCCGGTGAGGGGGCGATCCATTTCGAATTCGGCGCCGATGGAGAGCTCACCGGTCCCTCGGGCTGGCGTCGCGATCACGCCCGTTACTGGAACGGTGACCCCTGAACTTTCGGCGCGGTGGTCCGATACAGTATGATAGGCCGCTGCGGCGCGGGGCGGGTCAGGCACCGGCACTGAACCGGCGGCGGCGCTGCCCGCGACCATTCGTCAACGATCCGAGGATACGACTGCGTGCTGGAACTGATACAAGCAGGCGGCTGGCTGATGTGGCCCATCATCGCCTGTTCCGTCGTGGCCATGGCCATCATCATCGAGCGGCTGTGGATGCTGCGCACCTCCCGGGTGGTCCCGGACGACCTGGTCAGCCAGGTCTGGCAGCTGCATCGCCGCCAGGAGATCAACAGCTCGCGCATCAAGAGCATCGCCGAGGGATCGCCGCTGGGCCGCATCCTGGCGGCGGGGCTGACCAACCGGTTCCACTCCAAGGAGGTGATGAAGGAGGCGATCGAGGAGGTGGGGCGCCAGGTGGTGCACGAGCTGGAGCGCTATCTCAACACCCTCGGAACCATCGCCTCCATCTCGCCGCTGCTCGGTCTGCTCGGCACCGTGATCGGTATGATCAAGGTGTTCGCCGCCATCACCACCGCCGGCGTCGGCAATCCGGCGGTGCTGGCCGGCGGTATCTCCGAGGCCCTGATCACCACCGCCGCCGGCCTCTCGGTGGCCATCCCCAGCCTCATGTTCCACCGTTATCTCAGCGGTCGCGTCGACTTCCTGGTGATCCGCATGGAGGAGGAGGCGCTGAAGATGGTGGAGGTGATGCAGGGCGAGAGGAGCAAGGGAGGATGAACCTGCGTCCGGTCAAGCGGGAGTCACCGGAGCTCAACCTGACACCACTGATCGACGTGGTGTTCCTGCTGCTGATCTTCTTCATGGTCTCCACCACCTTCGACCGCGACGCCCGCATCAAGGTGGAGCTGCCCCAGGCCTCCACCCAGGACGAGAAGCCCAGGGAGGAGAAGACCCTGGACATCACCGTCGATGCCAAGGGGCGTTTCTACGTCAACCAGCGCGAGGTGGTGAACACCGATACCGAGACCCTGAAACGGGCGATTCTGAAGGCCGCGGCCGGGCGCCAGGACCTGCCGGTGATCATCACCGCCGATGCCCGCACCACCCACCAGTCGGTGATCAAGGTGATGGATGCCGCCAGTCAGCTCGGTTTCGTCAACATGACCTTCTCCGCGCGCCAGCCGGTGGAGAAGCAATGACCCGATCCCCTCCCGCGGTGTCACCGGACACCGTATCCGGGCGGCGCCGACCGGCTGTCTGGAAATTCAATCAACCACAGAGGCACAGAGTACACAGAGATTTCTGGAATGCCTCGTTCCTTCTAAAAAAGGTCTTTGTGAACTCTGTGGCTCTGTGATTGATCACCGCGATGAACCCGGTTACCCCTGGTATCCAGCCAACGTACAATCCTGCCGGGAAACGCCATTTACTTGGAAATCCGGTCAACCACAGAGGCACAGAGTACACAGAGGTTTTATAAGATGCCTCATTCCTTCCAAAAAGGATCTCCGTGATCTCTGTGGCTCTGTGGTCGACCACCACATCAGACGACATCTGCGCAGCAGGTGTTGCCCTCCCCGTATCCGGGCCTCGTCTGCCGGCGGGCCGGGAGTGACCCGGTGAGTGCCGGGCAGCGGCTCCACGGCTGGTTGGAACGGCAGTGGCAGGGACGCGGTCCCGCGACTTTGGCGCTGCTGCCGCTCGCCGGGCTGTTCTGCACCCTGGCCTGGCTGCGGCGGCAGGCCTATGCGGCGGGGATCCTGCGCCGGCAGCGTCTGCCGGTCCCGGTGATCGTGGTCGGCAACATCAGCGTCGGCGGCGTCGGCAAGACACCGCTGGTGATCTGGCTGGTGCGGCACCTGCGCCGGCAGGGCTGGAACCCCGGTGTGATCAGCCGCGGCTATGGTGGCCGGGCCGGCGACTGGCCACGGCCGGTCGGCGCCGACAGCGATCCGGCCGCCGTGGGGGACGAGCCGGTGCTGATCGCCCGGGCCGCCGGCTGCCCCCTCTGGGTCGGTCCGGATCGGCCGGAGGCGGCGCGGCGGTTGTTGGCCGAGAGCGATGTCGACCTGCTGGTCTCCGACGACGGGCTGCAGCACTATGCCCTGGAACGGGACCTGGAGATCGTGGTGATCGACGGCGGGCGACGCCTGGGCAACCGCCTCTGCCTGCCGGCGGGACCGCTGCGGGAGCCGCCGGGGCGGCTGCGGCGGGCGGACCTGGTGGTGGTCAACGGTCCGGCCGCCCCCGGCGAGGCGGCGATGGAACTGATTCCCACCGGCCTGGTCCAGCTGGCCGACCCCCGTGCCCGGTCCGGGCTTGAAGACTTTCGCGGGCGGCGGGTGCACGCAGTGGCCGGCATCGGTCACCCGCAGCGGTTCTTCCGGTTGCTGCAGCGGCAGGGGTTGGAGGTGATTGCACACCCGTTCCCCGATCACCACCCCTACCGTCCATCCGATTTGGCTTTCGACGACGGACTGCCCATACTCATGACCGGCAAGGATGCCGTAAAATGCCGTCCGTTCGCAGACGCCCGCTGCTGGTCGCTGGAGGTGGAGCTGCAGCCGGATGCGGTGTTCATCGAGCGACTGAACCAACGACTCCAGGAGAGGATCCATGGATAAGAAACTGCTGGACATACTGGTCTGCCCCGTGTGCAAGGGAAAGCTGGTCCATGACCGGAAGGCGGCCGAGCTCATCTGCCCGGTCGACCGGCTCGCCTTCCCGATCCGTGACGGCATCCCGGTGATGCTGGAGGAGGAGGCGCGCCGGCTGCCCGCGGACGAGGAAGTGGACGCCTGAGGTGGGCTTCAAGGTCGTCATCCCCGCCCGCTACGCCTCCACCCGCCTGCCGGGCAAGCCGCTGCTGGAGATCGCCGGGCAGCCCATGATCCGGCACGTGCACCGGCGTGCCGTCGACAGCGGGGCGGAGGAGGTGGTGATCGCCACCGACGACGATCGCATCGCCACGGTGGCGCGCGACTTCGGCGCCGACGTCTGTCTCACCGACGCGGCCCACGGCAGCGGCACCGAACGCATCGCCGAGGTGGTGAGCCGGCGCGGCTGGGGGCCGGACAGCATCGTCGTCAACCTGCAGGGGGACGAGCCCACCATGCCCGCCTCCCTGCTGCGCCAGGTGGCCGACGACATGGCCACCCACGAGCGCGCCCAGGTCACCACCCTGGCGGCCCCCATCGACGACCGCGATCAGCTGTTCGATCCCCATGTGGTGAAAGTGGTCACCGACCGCGACGGCTACGCCCTCTATTTCAGCCGCGCCCCCATTCCCTGGCACCGGGACGAGTTCCTGGTGCACCAGTCCCACCTCCCCGCGGGCGTCCCGTTTTGGCGCCACATCGGCCTGTACGCCTACCGCGCCGGTTTTCTGCAGCGCTACGTGGCATGGCCACCGTCACCGCTGGAACAGGCCGAGTCGCTGGAGCAGCTGCGGGTGCTGTGGCACGGCGATCCGATCCATGTCAGCGAGTCGGAGGAGCTGCCGGGCCACGGCGTGGACACGCTGGCGGACCTGGAGCGGGTGGTGCGGCAACTGGCCGGAGACGGGGATTGACGGTAGAATCGGGCCATTCGGGAAGGCGCCGACGATACCGTTGAAACCACTGCAAATACTCGCTGAATCTGGTTGATAACTATGGAAAAAGTAAAGGTATTGTTCTGCTGCATGGGGAACATCTGCCGGTCTCCGACCGCCCAGGGGGTATTCCAGGCCCTGGTGGAGAAGGAGGGTCTGCAGGACCTGATCGAGGTGGATTCGGCCGGTACCCACGCCTACCACGTCGGTGAACCGCCGGACCAGCGCGCCCAGGAGACGGCGCAGAAGCGCGGCTTCGATCTCAGTGATCAGCGCGCCCGGCGGGCGGTGGCCGACGACTTCCTGCTGTTCGACTACGTGGTGGCCATGGACCAGGACAACTACCACGCCCTCTATGCCATCTGTCCCGAGGGCATGGAGGAGAAGATCCAGCTGCTGATGGACTACGCCCCCTCGTTCCGCACCCGTGAGGTGCCCGATCCCTACTACGGCGGCCCCTCCGGTTTCGAGCAGGTGTTCGACATGGTCGAGGCCGCCGCCGCCGGCCTGCTCGAGGCACTGAAACAGCGCCACTTTTCCTGATCGCAGGCCCCCGCAGAGGAGGGGAGCCGGCCGCCGGGATCGTTCAGCATCCATTCAGGAATCCCCCCCTAGTCTGAACCCTGACCGGACGGGCGCACGCCCGTCCCCGCTACCACGATCAGGGGGATGCCATGATTCATCGACTCCACCGCCACGGGGCCGCCGGACTCGGGCTGCTGTTCGCCTCCGGCTTTCTGCTGCTGTCGCCTGCGGCCGCCATCGGTGCCGCGACGCCGCCCACCATCAAGCTGTTTCCCACCACCGTGCTGGAGGAGATCCGCCGTACCGGCGACGTCGCCAGGGAGATGGAGAGCGGTCTGCAGGGCGTGATCGCACGGCTGGATCAGCAACAGCAGCTGTACCGGGAGAGCAAGTGTGACGGCAGCGACGGCGATGCCGGCTGCGAGCAGATCGCCCGCCAGATGGGCGCCACCTACCTGGAGATGCTGCAGGTGATGGAGCAGCGGCTGCCGGAGATGGAGGCGGCGGTCGATACCACCTCGCGCAGTCTGCGCAAGCGCCTGCGCCGGGAGCTGGGGCAGAAACACACCCCGTGGACCCTGCAGGAGCTGTTGCTGGGCAAGACCGGCGGGGAGCAGGGCAGGGCGGCACAGCCGCACCTGCGCGGCCGCTCCGGCATGCGTCTGAGCACCCGCTTCAGCCAGTACTACCGGCTGGTGGCGAGCAGCGCGGGACGCAACGATTCGTCCCTGGCGGTGGTCGCGTCCGACATCTACCTGGACATGGAGGAGACCGCCCGGCTGATCGCCCGCACCCGCGAGGAGATCAGCCGCGCCACCCTGATGGAGCAGCTCAACCAGTCGTTCGGCACCATCACGCCGGAGATGCAGGAGGTGGTGGCCGGGGTGAAGTCGATCCTGTTCGGTGAACAGGCCGATGAGCTGCCGGTGGCGGAGAAACCGGCAGAGGCGCCGGATACGGAATACCGCAGTCCGCTGCAGCTGTGATCCCCCGTCCAACTCTTCCAGGAGAACCGTCATGAACCCAACCCGACCCGCCATCGCGCTGATCGCCGGCCTCGGCCTGGCCACGCTCCTCGCCGCCTGCAACAGCAACCCGCCGCAGGAGGCCGCCTGCAGCCTGCCCGAGGGCCCGCACCTGGACCAGGCCGTGGGCAAGGCCCGCTTCGATCTGGAGACCGGTTGCGAGAGCCGCTTCGACGCCTATTTCGATCGCCTGCTGACCATCGCCGAAGGGGATCCGAAGGCGGAGAACAAGGCGGTGTTCAGCGACTTCCTGCTCTGGGCCAATCAGCAGGGACTGCTCAGCAAGCGGCAGGCACGGCGCTATTACAACCGCTATTTCGGCATCAAGTACGTCTCCATGATGGGGGACTACTCGGTCTGCTCCGACACCTGCCGCCACCCCCAGCAGAGTCTGCAGCAGATGCGCGACGAGCTGAACGACAAGGAGCGGGGCCTGCTCAAGGTCAGCGGTGACCGCCGTGCCTACAACCGCGCCAGCCGGCTGTTCCAGGAGACCGAGCTGGTACTGGAGGCGACCTGCACCGCCTGCGACGTGCAGGACTGAGGAGGGGGTCATGGAACGGACGCAGGAACCGGGCCGCAGTTTCGTCCGCGGAGTGGCGACCGGGGCCGGGCTCAGCCTGCTGGCCGCCGGACTGCTGCTCTATCTGCTGGCGGCGCTGGGCATCATCCGGCTGGATCTGCTGCAGACACCGCAGCTGGACCAGCTCTACCGCTGGCTGATGAACAACCTTGGCCTGTCGGTGCTGCCCTTCGGCGTCACCCTGCTGCTCTACCTGCACAGCCTGGGACGGCTCAGCCGCAGCCTGGAGAGCGACCGCCCCTGTGACGAGGTGGTGCAGCTGGCCCAGCTCACCGACGTCTGGATCAGTCTGTTCATCGGCATCGGCGTCATCTGGACCGCCATCGGCATGCGCAGCGCCCTGCTCCACGCCCTCGGGGATACCGGGGCGGCGATTCAGGGCGGCGCCTTCGGCGTGCTGCAGCGGCTGGTGGACGGGGGTATCCTCACCGCCCTCTCCACCACCATCCTCGGCGGCGCCGGTGGCTACCTGATGCGGCTGCTGAAGAGCCTGCGTGTCGGTGGCCGGCTCAACCGGTACCAGGCGCTGCGGGAGGCGGACGGGCGCCGGCGCATCGAGCAGCTGCTGGTCGAGATCCGGGATGCCGCCAGTGCCGCGCCCGGCCGGCGGTTGCGCTGAGGGGCGGAAGATGATCGACGCGACTTTCCGTCCGCTGCTGCCGGAGCCGGCCGCCGACATCGAGATGCTTCACACCGATGTGATGCGCTTCATGGCGATCCTCGGTCTCTGCCTGGCGGCGATCTTCGCCCTGGTGCAGAGCATCCCCGCGGAGCAGGCCGCAGAGGCCCGTGCCGGGCACCTGCAGCAGGCACTGGACCAGGCGCGGCTGCAGCTGCGGCGCAGTGGGGAGGAGCTGGCCGCGGCGCTGGAGCGGCGGCAGGAGCTGGAACGGGAACTGGCCGCCCGGCGCCGGCGCAACCAGGAGCTGCAGCGTTCCCTGGGGGCGGCGGAGAGGAAGCTGGAGGCCCTGGCACGCGAGCGCTCCCGCATCGCGGCCACCCTCGAGCAGGCGCGCAACGAGCAGCGGCAGGAACGGGAACGGCTGCAGCGGGCGCTGGCCGATGCCCGTCAGAATGCCAGTCCGCCCGCACCGGAGCAGGAGCGGCCCGGCCGGCCGCAGCCGCTGGAGATGCCGGAGGCCGGCAGCGACCCGGCCGTGACCGGCCGGGAGCCGGTGGCACCGCCGTCCCCCTCTGCCGAACCCCGGGCAGAGCCTGTCCGGACGCCCCCTGCCGGGAGTGACGCGCAGGATCGTCGTGGCTTCGTGCTGCGCTTCGCCTCGTCGTCGGCCCTGGAGGCCCTGGTCACGGCGGGCAGGGTGCGCTTCCTGGTGCTGGCCGATGGTCGCGCCTGGTCCTACCGGATGCAGGCCGGCCTGCCGCGACTGGTCGCCGACCGGACACCCCTGCGTTACCACGAGATGGCGCCACAGACGGTGCCGGACCGCTTCCGCCGGGCACTGGCGGAGAACGGCGTCCGCGGGGAGCCGGTGTGGGCGGTGGTGCTGCCGTCGGCCCTGGAACAGCAACTGCAACGCCTCACCCGGGGGCATGCCGGTGGTGTGCTGGAGATCCAGGCCAGCGGCCGGGTGCGGTGGCAGGGGAAGGGATGACCATGCGGCCTCTCCTGCCCGCTCTCCTGCTCCTGCTCCTGCTGCTGGCGGGATGCCAGACCCAGCCGCTGCATCCGCAAGGGGGGAGCGATCTGCAACGCTGGCTGGAGCAGGAGCTGGTCCCCTACCTGGCGCGGCAGCTCTCCAGCCATCCCCGTTTCCGTGGGGAACCGGTGGCCCTGGTGGCCATGCAGGGGGACGAGATCCAGCCGGACATCGATGAACTCAGCGATGCCCTGCGCCGGCAGTTGCAGGATGCCCTGCTGGAACAGCCCGGTGTCACCCTGCCGTGGGAACCGGCCACGGCGGGATTGTCCCACCACCGCCGCAGGGCACGACCGGACTGCCGCGCCGGCAGCCGGGCGCGCTACTACATCGGCCTCCAGTTCACCCCCCTGGCCGACGGCAGCCACCGGTTGTCGGTGCGCCTCCTGGATCCGGGGCAGGGCGAGTGGGTGGCCGGATTCGGCCGCCACTGGCAGGGACGCCTGAGCGGGCGCGAACAACGGGCCCTCTCCCGCCGCCACCCGGATGAGACCCTGCGCGGCCTGCGGCCACTGCCGTTCGCCGGTGACCAGCTGGACCGGGCGGCGGAGTACCTGGCCAACAACCTCGGCTGCCTGCTGCAACAGCGCGGGGAGGAGCGGCTGCGGGTACAGCTGGCACCGGTGCCGGACGGGCCGCCGCTGCTGGGTACCATCCGAGCGCTGCTGGACAACAACCTCTCCCGCTTCGGGCAGCTCGCGGTCACCGACGATCCCGGGCGTGCGGACCTGCTGCTGCGGCTGGAGGCGCAGCCGGTGGCGCCGGGTCTGTACCAGGTCTGGACCGGCCTGGTGCGGAGACGGGATGGTGATCACCTCAACGGTCTCGACACCCCGGTCTATGTGCGTGCCACCGGGGCCGGCATGGCGAAGGTCACAGAGCGGGCCGGTGCACCCCGGATCGAGACCCTGGCGCTGACCCCGGACCCGGCCGGCTGGTGCGCCGGCGATGCCTGTTACCAGGCGCGGATCCGGACCCGGGGCGAGGGCGAGCTGTTCCTGCTCGCCCATACCGCCGGCAACGGGGTCGTCCGGCTCACCCCGGGCTGCCAGCTGCAGCGGGGGCCGGCGGAGGATGGCGGTCGCGGTTACCGGATGCGGGGCCTGGCGCTGCAGCCGGCCGGACACAGCACCCTGTACGCCATCCTGGTTCAGGGGGATGCGGCGCGCTCCCGCCTGCGGCGCCATCTGGAGCAGCTGCCGGCAGGCTGCGAGGGTGGAACGGGCGGGGGCCTGGACGGCCCGGCGCTGGATCGCTGGCTGACCGGCCTCGACCGCCTGCTGGCAGGGGAGGGCGCCCGGCTCCAGTGGCAGGCGCGGCGGACGCCGTGACTCCGCCCCGGTCCTGCTGCCGCGCATGCACGCAGATGAACGCCAATGTGCCGAGAGGTACCCGGGGGAGCGGGCGGTTGCCATCATTGCATTCCTTCACGTCGAATGGCGGTGAACGATTTGGTCTCCATACTGATGTCATGCATTGGAAAACATGCATAACCTCCTGAAATCTCATCTTTTCGCGTTGACGTTGTCGGTCGCCTGCCTGGCTGCGGCGGCACCCCGCGACGAGGTGGTGGAGCAACGCTGGGACGCGTTCATGTCCAACCCCGGTGGCCCCCCCGACTCCTCCTATCCCTTCCGCGAGTGTTTCCGCCAGGCAGCGAAGGAGACCGGCCTGCCGCTGGCCCTGCTGCTGGCGGTGGCCCGGGGGGAGAGCAACTTCGACCACCGGGCGCGCTCCTCCGCCGGCGCCCTGGGCCTGATGCAGATCCTGTGGCCGGGTACGGCGCGTCACCTCGGCATCGACCGGCGTGAGGCCCTGTTCGATCCCTGCACCAACGTGGCCGCCGGGGCGCGCTACCTGAACGAACTGCTGGGGCGTTACCAGGGTGATCTGCACCGGGCCCTGGCCGCCTACAACTATGGTCCCGGCCGCGTGTCGACCGATCCCTCCAGGCCGCTGCCGCGGCAGGCGAGCTGGTACAGCGGCTACATCCAGGGGCACCTGCAACGGGTGCTGCAGGGAAGCGCCGGCGGCGGACGGGGGTGGGTGCTGATCCGCTTCGAGCGTCCCTACCGGGCCGCCGCCTTCGTCGACCGGCTCCAGCCGCTGCTGGGGGAGATCCCGCTGGAGTGGTTCCGGCGCCCGGATGGTCGTTTCGAGGTGGTGGTGCGTCCCGGTGACGAGGCACAGACGAGGCGGGCACGGCGCATCCTGTTGCCATACGGTTTCGAGATATGAAGTCTATTTTATTGATTCTACTTATATCGTTGGGAATCCAATTGGAGGCGCTGGCGGAGGATGGCTGGTTCCGCGACCAGGCCAGGGTGATCCGGGTGGAGCCGGTGACGCGGCGGGTGCCAGTGCTGCTCAACCGGCGCGTCTGCGGACCGGCGATGGAGCGCGAGCCCGTTGCCGCCAGTATCGGGGAGGATATCCGCCGGCAGCGGCAGCGCTGGGAGAGGGGGCGCTGCCGACCGCTGCAGGAGACGGTGTATCGCGACCGTATCGATGGCTACCGGGTCACCTACCGCTATGCCGGCCGTACCGTCACCACCACCCTCGACCACGATCCCGGGAGCGAGCTGTCCCTGGAGGTGGGGATCGGGGTGGCCGACTAGCCAATATATGCCACCCGATTGCTGAGATTATGCTTCAACTTAGTGTATTTTAAGCCAAATACCGGAATACAAAATACTACTGGGCATCGCTGAACGCGCCCGCGCAACGGGACGCGCGCTCCGGCATAGGCGGGGGATCGAGCTCCGGGATGGGCGATGGCCGCTGACGGCGGTGGCGTGCCGGCCGCCGGCGGCAGCGCAGGATCGGGCGCAGGGCCCGCCAGGCCTCCCTTCCGTCCCAGGCGCCGGGGGCGCGGCCATAGAGCACCCGGTCCAGCAGCAGCACCGCGGCCGTGGCCTCCGGTGACGGCGACGAGCGGGCCAGCTCCAGCAGGGTGGGGCAGGGGTGGCCGTCTCCGCGCAGCCCGGACCAGCGCAGCAGGGCGTCCCGGGCCACAGCCGGATCCGCCCGTCGGCAGGCGCGGTGCAGATCGGCCCGTACCCGCCGGCAGCGCCACCAGCGGCGCAGGGACCGGAAGCGGAGGGCGGTGACCATCCCCGTCAGCATCAGTGCCAGCAGCACCAGGGCCGCCAGTGGCCATGCGGGGACGGCGGTTTCACTGGATTCGGGAGCTGCCGCAGGCGTCGCGGTGACCGGGGCGGGGGGCGCCGGCGCCGCACCCGCCTCGATCTGCAGCAGCCGGGAGGGCAGCCACACCGTCTGCGGCTCGTCGCTGGCCGTGTCCCACCAGGGCACCATGATCGCCGGCAGGCGGAAGCGCCCCCCGGTGGCGGGAATGAGTCGCCGGTACTCGATGCGGCTGCCGATCATGACGCCGTCGGCGATCCGCTCCCGGGTCTCCACCCGCACCGGCTGCAGCTCCAGGCCCGCCACCGGGGGCGCCGGCAACGGCGGGAGCTGGGCGCCGGTGAGCCCCCGTGCCTCCAGTGTCAGCACCCGCAACCGCGGTTCCCCCGCCCGCCAGGGCCGCCCGCTCTCCCCGCTCCAGCGCTCGCTCAGTACCAGCGACCGGGCCGGCAGCCAGGGGCGCGGGGCATCGTCCGGTGGCGGCCGTACCTGCAGGGTGAGGGGGCGTCCCTGCACGAACAGGTCGCGGCCGCTGAACGCGGGAGCGGGCAGGGTGAGGGGACCGCTGCGCTGGGGGAACAGCAGGTAGCGCTGCTCCACCAGTTCCAGCGCCCGTCCTCCCCGCGTCACCGGTCGCGGCTCCTCCTCCCCGACGAATGCGACCATGGCGCCGGGGATCTCCGGCAGCACGAAGTCGCCGCTCTGCAGGTGGGACTCCCGGTAGAGGCGCAGGGTCAGTCGCACCTGGGCCTGGAGATAGGGGCGGACGGGTTCGGCCTCCATCTCCAGGAAGGGGACCTCCTCCGCTGCGATGGCCCCGACCGGGAGCAGCAGGCTCAGCAGCAGGCCGATGGCCGGAACCGCGGACTTCACCAGGGATCCCCCTGCCGGCTCATGTCCCGGCCGCGCTGGTGTTCGCGCCGGAACAGCTCCCGCAGCAGGCCTGCGGGTTCGTCCGGGACCCGCTGCAGCCAGTTGCGCACCGCCTGTTCCTGTTCCGTTCCCCGGCGCGGGGCCCCGCCCCGGTCCGGTATACGGCCGGCCGGGGGTGGTGACTGCGGTGGTGCGGTGCCGGGCCGCCCCTGCCCGGGGGCGGTGTCGCCCCGGGATACGGGGGGTTCCTGCGCCGTCGCGCCCGCCGCAGCCGGGGTGCCGGCGGGAGGTGGTGGGGCCGCGGACCGCGCCGCCGGGGGTACCCCTTTGCCGGCCGCCCGTGGTGGCGGCGCGGCCTGCCGCTCCGGCGCCATGCCGCTCTCCGCCGGCGCACCCCGGGGCCGGGGGGCGTCGCTCCTGCCGGCCGGGGAGGGCTCCGGCCTGGCTGCGGCGCCACTGCTGCCGGCACTCTCTCCGCGGCTTGCCGCAGATGACCGCCGTCCACCGCTCCCGCCTCTTCCGTCGCCCGTGGGCGGTGGCGGCTGCGCTCTCCTCTGCCCGGCGGAGGGCGGGGGCTCCGCTGCCGGGGCGGGGGACTCCCTTCCCTGCGGCCGCTCTCCCCCACGGGCTCGACCCGGCTTCGCCTGCGGCGGCCTGGGCAGGGACAGGGGCGGGGCCGGCTCCTCCTGCGGAGTCGCCAGCAGACGCCGGGCCAGGTCCAGATTGCGGCGTGCCCTGTCGTAGTCCGGCTTCCGCTTCAGCGCCTCCTGATAGGCCGCCACCGCCTCCCGGGTCCGTCCCAGGCGCAGCAGGGCGTTGCCCCGGTCATAGTGGGCGAGGGCATCGTCGGCGCGGCCGAAGCTGTCGGCAGCGGCGGCGTAGTCACCGGCCAGGTAGAGGGCCACTCCGCGCCAGCGGGGATCGCGGAACAGCTGTGCCGCCTGTCGGTAGTGACCCTGGTCCAGCAGCACCCGGGCGCGCTGGTCCCGGTTCAGCCACAGCTCCTGCCACTGGGCCGCCGCCACCGGCTGGGGGGGCAGCAGCAGCGGCAGCAGCCAGAGCCCGAGCAGACCGCGGCGGAACCCGGTGACTGCCAGCAGCAGCAATGGCAGCAGCAGCCAGGGACCCCGGTCCAGCCAGCCGCGGCTGCCCGTGCCGGGTTTCAC
>DRKP01000190.1 GCA_011051715.1 Sedimenticola thiotaurini
ACTTTGCCCTGTTCGGTAAACTTGATGGCGTTGTTGCACAGGTTGAGCAGTACCTGCCGCAGCCGCAGGGAATCTCCATGGAGGGCGTCCGGTGTATCAGGCGCGACGTCGAACAAGAGTTCCAGTCCTTTGGAGCTGGCCTGGTGCCCGATCACGCTGGCCAGGTCGTCGAGCATGTCGTGGAGCAGGAAATCGTGCCGGTCCAGTTCCATCTTCCCTGCCTCGATCTTGGAGAAGTCGAGCAGCCCGTTGATCAGGCCGAGCAGGGTGTTGGAAGCCTTCTGGGCCTTCTCCAGGTAACTGCGCAGTTTCGGCTCCGGCCTCTGCTGCAGCGCCAGATGGTTCATCCCCAGGATGGCGTTTAGGGGGGTCCTGATCTCATGGCTCATGTTGGCGAGGAAGGTTGACTTGGCCTGGTTGGCCGCCTTCGCCGCCGATACCGCCGCGTTGAGCCTGGCCTCGTCCTCCTTGCGCTGGGTGATGTCCTGGAACACGGTCACGCTGCCCACCACTTCACCGCCTTCCAGCATCGGGGTCGAGATGAGGGAGACCGGAATCCTGCGGCCCTCCTTGCTGATGAATATCTGGTCGTCCGAGGCATAGGCTTCACCCCTCTTCATGGCTTTCATCACTTTGCAGCTGTCTGCAGGGAGGTGGTTGCCCTCCTCATCCTCGTAGTGGATGGCGTCGTGCATCGGCATGATAGACAACTCCATGGGCGACCACCCGAGCAGCTGTTCCGCCTTGGGATTGAGGAAGGTGCAATACCCCCACTGGTCGAGGGCATAGACCCCTTCGCCCATGGATTCGGTGAGGCTCTGCAGGAAGCGGCGGCTGTTGCGCGCCTCTTCCTGGATCGCCTTTTGCAGGGTGATGTCGGTGTTGATGGAGATCAGGCGGGTTACCTCTCCGACCTCGTTCTTGACCGGGACGATGGTGGTGGAGACCCAGTAGATGGCGCCGTGCCTGGTCCGGTTGCGCAGTTCGCCTCGCCATGCCTTGCCGGATTTCAGCGTCTGCCACAGGTCGGCGTAGAATTTCTTGTCGTGGTACCCGGAATTGACCACCTGGTGAGTCTTGCCGATCAGTTCGCTGCGATCGTAACCGGAGGTCTTGCAATAGAGGTCGTTGACATAGGTGATGCGGCCGTCGACATCGGTCTTGCTGATCATGATGTGCTGGTAGATCGCCTCCAGGTCCCGCTCCAGGTCCCAGTCCAGCCTTTCGGTTTCCCGCACCAGGTTGGCGATCACCCGGGTCAGGCGGTCGAAACCGTTCTCGTCATCTCCGATCTCGTTCTTGCCCCGCCGCCGCAACAGGCTGTTGGCGGTCTTTCGCAGCTGCGACAGCGCCTCCTGCTGGAGCCCGGTCTGACGGTTCAGGGCGGCATTGGTGGAGGCGAGGGCGTCGCTCTTCTGCCGATGCATCTTTTCGTTGTGGAGTGAACGGGCGAGCACACGGTGATAGGCACGTGTTCCGCTGGCGGCGATCACTGTGTAGAGCAGGGTGGTGGCACCGATAACGGCGCATTGAAAGTTGAACTGGATGAACTGGGCGACGGTGTAGGGGACCACCAGCATGAACAGATAGAGCAGTGCCAGCTGCAGGTTGGCGGCCAGGCTGAGGATCGCGCCCGCGGCGGTTGCCACCAGTACCATGCCGATGATCAGGCGGCCCGGCCAGTCGGCGGCGAAGAACAGTACGGGCGTCACCATCGACCAGATCAGGGCGGTACCCAGGACCCCCATTGTATATCGTTGCTGCCACGCCTCTATGGTGCAGCGTCCGCGGTCTTCGTGATAGAGCCGGGAGTCCCACATGCGCATCAGCGGCAGCACCACCATCACCGAAACCAAGGTCAGCAGCCGGGTGTGTGGTACCGAGTTCCACATCAGGGCGCTGAACAGGGTTGCGTTCAGGATAACCGCCAGCATCGAACGGGGAATGTTCGAATACAGGATGTCGAGCATCGCCGCCCGGTCCGATGCCAGGGAGGCGTCGTTGTCGATCAGTTTGCCGAAAATCTCCATGTCCACTCCAGTGGGCCGGACCGGGAAGGGATGCCGGCCTGCTACTGGGTCTGGATCGGCTGCCGGGGGGAATAGTTGATAGGAAATGAGACAATCACCGGTCCGGTATCGTCACCGGAGGATTGAAATCCTTCGGCGGGGCCCCAACATTACCCCGGGTTCTGTACAATTAATGATACTAATCATGTACTTGGAGGCGTGAAACGGCCATGACAGTAGATGCCCACAAAGAGACAATGGAATTCCAGGCCGAGGTGAGCCAGATCCTCAATCTGGTCATCCGGTCGCTCTACAGCAACAAGGAGATCTTCCTGCGCGAACTGATCTCCAACGCCTCGGACGCGGCAGAGAAGCTGCGCTTCGAGGCCCTGACCGACGATGCCCTCTACGAGGATGATCCCAACCTGCGCATCCGCATCTCGGTGGACCGGGAGAAGCGGACCATCACCGTCTCCGACAACGGGATCGGCATGAGCCGCCAGGAGGTGATGGAGAACATCGGCACCATCGCCAATTCGGGGACCCGCCGCTTCCTCGAGTCGCTCACCGGCGACCAGGCCCAGGACAGCCAGATCATCGGCCAGTTCGGCGTCGGTTTCTATTCCGCCTTCATCGTCGCCGACCGGGTGACCCTGACCACCCGTCGCGCCGGGCTGGGGCCGGAGCACGGCGTGCGCTGGGAGTCCACCGGCGAGGGGGCCTACACCATCGAGACCGTCGAGAAGGCCGGTCGTGGTACCGACGTCACCCTGCACCTGAAGGAGGAGGAGGACGAGTTCCTCGAGCCCTACCGTCTGCGCAGCATCATCGGAAAATTCTCCGACTATGTCTCCATCCCGGTGGAGATGCCGAAGGCCCGGCCGGAGGCGGAGGAGGAGAAGGAGGAGAGCGGGGAGACCGAGTGGGAGCAGGTGAACAAGGGCACCGCCCTGTGGATGCGCAACAAGTCCGAGATCTCCGACGACGAATACAAGGAGTTCTACAAGAGCATCGCCCACGACTTCGAGGACCCGCTCACCTGGATCCACAACCGGGTGGAGGGCAGCAACGAGTACACCTCCCTGCTGTTCATCCCCGGCCACGCGCCGTTCGATCTGTGGGACCGGGAACAGAAGCACGGCGTCAAGCTCTACGTGCGGCGGGTGTTCATCATGGACGAGGCGGACAAGCTGATGCCCCACTACCTGCGCTTCGTCAAGGGCGTGGTGGACTCCGACGATCTGCCGCTCAATGTCTCCCGCGAGCTGCTGCAGCACAACCGCAAGATCGACAGCATCCGATCGGCCAACGTCAAGCGGGTGCTGGGCGCGCTGGAGAAGCTGGCCCGGGACGATGCGGAGAAGTACCAGACCTTCTGGAAGGAGTTCGGCAATGTCATGAAGGAGGGGCCGGCGGAGGACTTCGCCAACCGGGAGAAGATCGCCGGTCTGCTGCGTTTCGCCAGCACCAAGTCGGAGGGGGAGGCACAGACCGTCTCCCTGGACGACTATATCGAACGCATGCACGAGAAACAGGAGAAGATCTACTACATCACCGCCGACAGCCATGCCGCCGCGCTGCACAGCCCGCACCTGGAGGTATTCAGGAAGAAGGACGTGGAGGTGCTGCTGCTCAGCGACCGGGTGGACGAGTGGCTGGTCTCGCACCTGACCGAATACAAGGGCAAGCACCTGCAGTCGGTGGCCAAGGGGCAGCTCGACCTGACGGAGCTGGAGGACAAGGAGGCACAGGAGCAGCTGCAGCAGCAGGCCGAGGAGCACAAGGCGCTGCTGGAGCGGATCAAGGAGACCCTGGGCGAGCGGGTGCAGGAGGTCCGGGTCAGTACCCGCCTCACCGACTCCCCGGCCTGCCTGGTGGTGGGTGAGTATGACATGAGCCCGAACCTGGCCCGGGTGCTGAAGCAGATGGGCCAGAAGGCGCCGGAGACGAAACCGGTGCTGGAGATCAATCTCACCCACCCGCTGGTGGAACGGCTGGAGGCGGAACAGGACGAGACCCTGTTCGGCGACCTGGCATGGATCCTGTTCGATCAGGCCGCCCTGGCCGAAGGTGGCCAGCTGGACGATCCCGCCAGCTTCGTGCGTCGTCTCAACAAACTGGTGCTGAACCAGCCGGCCCCCGCCCGCCGCGGGGGGCGGAAGAAGGGCGCCGCCGGCAAGACGGCGGGGAGGAAGAAGAAAAAGAGTACGGACGAGCAGGTGTCTTCGGACAGCGAAGGCGGCAACGGCGGGGATTGACGCCGGGGCAGAGGGGCGATCCCGCCGTGGATCGCCCATAAGTCCCTTGTATTCGCATATTTAGACACTCGAATGGCGGTGCCGGCCGGGCTGTGGCAGACTCCGGCCGGTTCAGCGGCATTCCCTGTTTAGATCAGAGAGGAGTTATCAGATGCGCATCATTCTGCTCGGTGGCCCCGGCGCCGGAAAAGGCACCCAGGCCAACTTCATCAAGGAAAAGTACAACATTCCCCAGATCTCCACCGGAGACATGCTGCGCGCCCACGTCAAGGCCGGCACCGAGCTGGGCAAGGCGGCGAAGAAGATCATGGACGAGGGCGGCCTGGTCTCCGACGACATCATCATGGGCATGGTGAAGGAGCGGATCAAGGAGGACGACTGCAAGAACGGTTACCTGTTCGACGGCTTTCCGCGCACCATTCCCCAGGCCGAGGCGATGAAGGAGGCCGGTATCGCCATCGACGCGGTGGTGGAGATCGACGTCCCGGACGAGGAGATCATCAAGCGCATGTCCGGGCGGCGCGTGCATCTGGCCTCCGGCCGTACCTACCACGTGGTGTTCAATCCGCCGAAGGAGGAGGGCAAGGACGATGTCACCGGCGAGCCCCTGATCCAGCGCGACGACGACAAGGAGGAGACGGTCAGGGAGCGCCTGCGCGTGTATCACGAGCAGACCGAGCCGCTGATCGATTTCTACAGCAAGGAGGCCGAGGCGGGCAACGTCAAGTACGTCAAGGTCAACGGCGTCGGCAGCGTCGACGAGATCCGCGAGCAGATCTTTGCCGGATTGGACGGCTGATCGTCCCAGGTACTGTGTGGATGGATGAAAAAAACCGGGCAATTGCCCGGTTTTTTTCATCGATTACAATGACTTTTCGCCGGCGTCTGGTATTATTAGGATATTCTGATATAATTCCACGATCCGCATTTTTCGAACCGCAATCTACAGGGGGCTGACCGTGGCCATTATCGAGCTGACCAAGGACAATTTCGAAGAGACCGTGAGCAACAACGACTTCGTCATTGTCGACTTCTGGGCCCCCTGGTGCGGCCCGTGCCGTTCCTTCGCTCCGACCTATGAAAAGGTGTCGGAAGAGTTTCCCGACATCGTGTTTGCCAAGGTGAACACCGAGGAGGAGCAGGAGATCGCCATGCATTTCCAGATCCGCTCCATTCCGACCCTGATGATCTTCCGGGAAAAGGTGATCATCTTCAGCCAGCCGGGTGCCCTGCCCGAGGGGGGATTCCGGGAGCTGGTGCAGAAGGCCGGTGAACTGGACATGGCGGAGGTCCACCGTCAGATCGCGGAGGAGAGTGCGAAGGCCTGATGGTCCTGTTTTTCCTGCCCGAAGGCAGGGGATGAATAAAACCGGCCGGCAGGCCGGTTTTTTCACTTGTGGAGGCCGTACACGGGCCCCTCCATATCGTTCCGGCACCAGCCGGGATTCATGCCAGCGAACTGTCTGGATCCCGGCCTTCGCCGGGATGACGGGCTGTTCGGGGGCTCTTCACGTTCCCTGCGCCATTGCAAGTTGGGCAATTGTTACTCCCGCCAAGGCGCCAAGGCGCAAAGAGCGCCAAGCGGTTTATTCACCCTTCGATCGAACTGGTCACTGCGAATCAGGATCCTTTGTGATCTTTGCGTCCTCCGCGCCTTTGCGAGTGGGAAATTGTTTATCCGTCGTTATCGTTACTCCGTCATTCCGGCGCAGGCCGGAATCCATGACATTCGACCGCATCGATCCCGGCCTGCGCCGGGATGACGGGTTGTTCCGATATTCCCTGGGGATCAGCCAAACAGGCCCATATTCGTGATTCCGGAGTTGGATGTAGGTGGCCCGTTGCATAGAATGATCCGCCTCGATTTTCGAACAGCCTGCTGTTTCCCAGTGCTTGCGTCGCCGTTGATCATCCAGTGTGTCATGAGCCGTATCCCTGACAGCCCGGGTCGGGGAAAACTCCGGTTCCCGGTGGACTGAAAAATACAGCGTGGCTGTATTTTTTCACAACTCTGACGTTATTATTGATCGAGTAAAGTCGGGGGAACGGAATCATGCGTCAAACCCGGTCTGCGATCCTCCAGCCGATAGGGAACGGATTCGGAATCATGGCAGACATGGGGAGCCGCTGAACAACCGGTCCATCCCAGCAGGGACCGGGCTCCAGCCGGTCGCCTCATGGATTCCGGCCTGTGCCGGAATGACGCAGTGCGGTTTGCGCACGGATTCCCGAGGGATGATGCGGCTGTGTGATCGTGATATCAGTGGATTTTCCGAGCCGGGCCTGGCCCGAATCGATGCGGGTCTGTACCAATTGCACCAGTGATTCATGGCTGGTCACAAACCAAACGAAGGTGTCTATGGTGAAGAAAAAAACGACAGGCAGGAAGAAGAGCGCAGGAAAAAAGACCGTTGCGATGAAAATCGAACCCAGGGGAAGCGGTGCCGGGAAAACGACCCGCAAAAAAGGTGTCACCAAAAAGAAAGTCGCCACGAAGAAGCGGACCGTAAAGAAAACTCCCGTGACCGGGCGGAAAAAAACCGTGGCCACGAAGGCCAGGGTGTCTCCACCACAGGAAGCACCGGCCCGTCGTGGCCGGCCGGTATCGGTGGAGGTGTTGCAGAGGCGCCTCGGAGCCGCACAGGAGGCGCTGCGCCAGGAGCGTGACAGGCGCCGGCAGCAGGCGAGGAGCGCACGGGAGCGGCTGGCCGAGGCGCAGGCGGAGAAGAAACGCCTGAAGAGCGAGTTGGCCAGGGCCCGCCGGGAATTGGCGCAAATGGCTGCAGCAAGAAAAACCGAGGAGCGGGAGGCCCGTCGGCAACAAAAGATGGAACAGGCGCGGGACGAGGCGGTGGCCGCCTTCCTGAAGAAATGGGAGAAGAAGTATCTGGCGAAGCAGGTGGCAGCCGGCGGAAAACGGCGTCGGAAGCGGACCGTGCGGAAGAAGAGGGGATGATGCGGTCTCCCGGAAACTCTGTGAACAGGGATGTTCCAGCCACCGTCTCTCTTGCCGCAGGCCGACGGCTGTGGCCGCAGCCGGCCAGTCGGAGGGATGACCGATGAGAGCTCCCGGCTATCCGTGGGAGTTGAAGGCCCTGTTCGATGGTCGTCCCACCGTTGGCTGGTTGATGGATCTCTGTGAGGAGAACTACCGCCACCTGCTGCGCCTGGCACCCGCCGTCCGTACCCTGGAGGGCCGCTGCGTCTCCCGCATGGATGGCAGCATGGATCTCCATCTCGATGTACTGGAGCAGACCCCCTACACCACCCTGGTCCACCTGACCTATTTCTTCGCCGGTTCCGACACCCGGCTGCCCGATCCCGACGCCCGGGTCAGGGTCTACCACGATTCGCGCCAGGTCGAGGTGGTGGACCTGCGTCAACGGGCGCTGCCGCTGAACATGGGGATCGACCGGCCGACCATGGCCCAGAAGTGGCGGGTCAACATGTTTCTCTCCAAGTGGCTCTCCTATTGTGTCGGGCAGGGCCACCGTTTCGGATCATCCGAGGCGGCTGTCACCATGCCGCCCGCGTCGGACCTGGACCTCTCCCACACCTGCTGAATTGCCCGCCAGAATGGGATTTGTTCCCGCTCCAAACAATTCTTGACAAAATTCATGGGTTAATGCTAGGTTTAATACCAAGTAATGCACTTGGTAATTAAGAGCCAGAGAGAGACCTGAACTATGAGACTTTCCACGAAAGGGCGGTACGCCGTCACCGCGATGCTGGACCTGACATTGCAGGGCGGTGATGGTCCGGTGACCCTGGCAGAGATATCGGAGACGCAGGGTATTTCTCTCTCCTATCTGGAGCAGCTGTTCGCCTGCCTGCGCGCCAAGCAGCTGGTTCGTGGCGTGCGCGGCCCCGGTGGCGGGTATTACCTGGGGCGCCCGGCGGAGGAGATCTCCATCGCCGATATCATCTGTGCCGTGGACGAATGGGTCGAGTTCACCCGCTGTGGCGGAAACCGGGACTGTCGTGACGGCAAACGCTGCCTGACCCACAATCTGTGGGACGATCTGAGTAACGAGATCTTCAATTTCCTCAGCAATATCAACCTGGCCCAGCTGGTGGAGCGGGGTGGGTTGAAGGAGGGGGGCTGCATCCGGGAGAAGCAGAAGGAGGCCACCCTGCCGGGCGGCAGTGGCAGCCAGGCTGCCTGATCCCCCTGCCCCGGGGGCCCCGGCCGCAATAGGGATTTCCCCAGATGGCGGGTAGTTCCCGTCTGCGTATCCTATGAAAGAGGGATCCGGACCCTGACCCGGGTGCCCGTCGTGTCGGAGCGGATCCGGATGTCCCCGCCATGGGCCTCCACCATGCGCCGCACGATGGGCAGGCCCAGACCCGTCCCCTGGGGCTTGCTGGTGAAGAAGGGGGTGAACAGTCGCTCCAGCGCCTCGTCCGGGATCGGTTCGCCGCCATTGATGACCTCCAGCACCATCAGCTGACCGGCATCGTCCCGCGCCAGCCGCCACTCGATTTCACTCCCCTCCGGCGCCGCCTCCACCGCGTTGTTGGCCAGGTTGATCAGGACCTGGGTCAAGCGGTCCCGGTCGCCCATGACCAGGCACCGGTCGGTCTCCAGCCGTACCAGGAAGCGCACCCCCCGTTCCTCCGCGATCTCCTGATGGCTGGCGACGAAGCGACTCAGGAACTCTCCCATCTCGATCGAATCCAGCTCCAGTTTCAGTGGCTTGGCGTAAAGCAGGATCTCGTCCAGAAGACGGGCGATACGGGCGGCCTCCTCGTGGGCGAGCCGCGTCCGCTTGCGGGCCCCTTCCGGCAGCTCGCTCTGTTGCAGGTATTCGATCGCCATGATGACGGTGGAGAGGGGGGTGCGTATCTCGTGGGCGATGCCGGAGACGAAGGTGCCGATGGCGGCCAGCCGGTCGTGCTCCGCCAGCTTCACGGTACGGCCGAAGCTGTGGGTGATCAGCTTGGCGATATTGCTCAACAGTTCCAGGT
Organism: Sedimenticola thiotaurini; assembly: GCA_011051715.1. Lineage (GTDB taxonomy): Bacteria > Pseudomonadota > Gammaproteobacteria > Chromatiales > Chromatiaceae > HyVt-443. The sequence continues at coordinate 9,236 of DRKP01000190.1, forward strand.
GCTCCTGCGTATAGGCGCCGGTGCGGGTGGTGGCAAACGCCAGCACCGCCGGGACCGGGCTCTGCCCGGTCACCGGCAGAAAGATGGCATCGCCCAGACCCAGGTTCATCATGTGATTGAGGAACTCGTACTGGGGATTGTTCTCGGCGGTGCGCTTCATGTCGGGAATGTGCAGCACCTGGTCGTTCTCCAGGGCCTGCTGCAACAGCGTGTTGCGAAAGCGGAATCGGCTGCGGCCGGTCATCACCGGCTTGCCGTCGCGGTAGCTCTTCTCCAGGATGATGGTGCCACCCTCGCCGCTGACGAACAGGGCGCCGACCCAGTCCAGTGGCAGCAGGGCGGGAAACTGCTCGGCTACGAAACAGAGGGTCTCGTCCAGATCCGATCCCTGCTGGATGCGGTCGATCAGCTGGAAGATGGCATGCAGCCGGGAGGAGAGCTGGTTGAAGGCATCGCTCATCCGGCCCAGCTCATTGTCGCCGGTGACCGAAACCTGATAGCCGAAGTCGCCCTGGGCCACGTGCTGGAAGCCGCTGGCCGCCCGGCCCAGGGGGCGCAGAATGGCGATGAAGAACCAGGCAAAGATGCCCAGCGTGAGCACCGTCACGGTCGCCAGGGTGAGCCATTGCAGCCTGTTGACCTGCTCCAGGCGGTTGTCCACCTGCAGCTGGATCTGGTTGCGCAGGGCGTCGAGGGCCCGGCTCAGTGCCATGTGGTTGGCGGTGATGAAGGCCGCGGCACGGGCCAGATCGGTATTCCCCTGATCCATGCCGAGGGCCCGCCCGATACCCGACCTGAATTCGGCCCAGGTCTCCTCCACCGTCGCCACGGCGGCGTGGACCGAGGGCTCGAGGGTGGGGCGGAAGGGCTCGTCCAGGGCGGTCAGGGCGGTGGAGAAGTTCTCGCTCATGAAGCCGTTGGTGATCTCGTCGAACAGCTGCAGCTGGTCGTGCAACTCCTGGTAGTAGACCTTCAGGTCCCGCTGTTTCGCCCCGGCATCTGCAGGGGGATTCATGGCGTAGTTGACGCCGAGATTGACGATGCTGCGGGCGGTGTGTTCCAGCCGTGCGGTGATATTCAGCAGCATGTTGTAGCCGCGCTGCTCCTCCAGGGCCATCTGGTTGACCAGAAAGACACCGAAGAACAGGAGGACGATCAGCAGCAGGGCGGCGCCGATCTGCAGTTTCAGGGAACGGAGCAGGGCCATCGGCTGGATTATAGGCGGAAAACCCCTCGCTGGGCCGGCGCAGTGGCAAATACCCTGCTGCCGTACCCTTAACCCCGGGCCACGAAATCGGCTATCATCACCGTTTCCACCGGGCGGCGCCGGAACCGAGACACATGCACCAGGAGACGGCAACCCTGCTGACGATCCGTGACCTCGTGCGCTGGGGGGCGAGTCGCTTCAATGAGGAGGGACTGTTCTTCGGCCACGGTACCGACAACGCCCTGGACGAGGCCTATACCCTGGTGCTGTCGGCGCTGCATCTCGCCGACGGCGTCCCGGACGCCTACCTGGGTGCGCGGTTGACCGATCGCGAGCGGGAGCAGGTGCTGGCGCTGCTCAGGCGGCGTATCGACGAGCGGATTCCAGCCGCCTACCTGACCAACCGGGCACGTTTCGCCGGCCTCGATTTCTACGTCGACGAGCAGGTACTGGTGCCCCGCTCGCCGATCGCCGAGTTGATCGAGGCGGGGTTCACCCCCTGGCTGCAGCCGGAGGCGGTGACCCGGGTGCTGGATCTCTGCACCGGCAGCGGTTGCATCGCGATTGGCTGCGCCCATGCCTTCCCAGACGCCAGCGTGGATGCGGTGGACCTCTCCCCGGGGGCGCTGGAGGTGGCCCGTGTGAACATCGTGCGTCACCGGCTGGAGGATCGGGTCGAGCCGATCCAGTCGGACCTGTTCCAGGGGCTGAAGGGGCGCCGCTACGATCTGATCGTCAGCAATCCACCCTATGTCAGCCGGGACGAGTATCATCAGCTGCCCGACGAGTATCATCGTGAACCGGCACTGGGGCTGGAGGCGGGTGACGAGGGCCTCGACCTGGTGGCGCGGATCCTGGCCGGGGCGGCCGATCACCTGGAGCCGGATGGCATCCTGGTGGTGGAGGTGGGCAGCAGTGCCGAGGCGCTGCTGCAGCGTTATCCGCAGGTACCGTTCCTGTGGCTGGATTTCGAGCGCGGCGGTGACGGTGTCTTTCTGCTCACCGCAGAGCAGTTGAACGATTGCCGGGCGGCATTTCGGGAGGACGACTGAACACTATGGCACTACAGCGTGCACGATCGGCTGAGGAGTATGCGGAGTGGGTCAAGCAGGCCCGCTTCGAGGTGCAGGATCTTCGTGACTGCCTGCTCTACGACATGGAGGAGATCGGCGAGATGGGGCGCTTTCCGGCCTTCCTCGATCCCCTCGCGCAGGGCATCGAGTCGGTCTACGATGCCATGTGCCGCGGCGAGTACAGTTTCGGGCGCGAGGATCTGCCATTCATGGAGATCGCGGAGATGAACGCGGATCAGATCCCGTTCATGGTCCTGCTCAAACAGATCAACGAGACCCATCGCAAGGGTCTGGACGTGGAAGAGTAGTCGATGGACCAGTCCCTCATCTTCGATCTCGACCTGATCAACAAGTACGACCGGGCCGGCCCGCGCTACACCTCCTATCCCACCGCGCCCCAGTTCCACGAGGGCTTCGGTGAGGCCGCCTACCGGGAGGTTGCGGCGCGCAGCAATGCCAGCGGACGACCGCTCTCGCTCTATTTCCATATCCCGTTCTGCGATACCGTCTGCTTCTATTGTGCCTGCAACAAGATCGCCACCAAGGACCGGGGCATGGCCGCCGGCTACCTGCAGCGGGTGCACCGGGAGATCGCTCTGCAGGGCGCCCTGTTCGACCGTGGACGCCGGGTGGAACAGCTGCACTGGGGGGGTGGCACCCCCACCTTCATCAGCCATGAGCAGATGCGTGAACTGATGGCGGTCACCCGCGAGCACTTCGATCTGGCGGACGACGAGAGCGGGGAGTTCTCCATCGAGATCGATCCGCGCGAGGCCACCGCCGGGAGCATCGCCCTGTTGCGCGAGATCGGTTTCAACCGGCTCAGTCTTGGGGTGCAGGATCTGGATCCAAAGGTGCAGCAGGCGGTCAACCGCATCCAGTCGGAGGCGGAGACCATGGCGGTGATCGACGCCGCCAGGGACAACGGCTACCGTTCGGTCAGCATCGACCTGATCTACGGCCTGCCGTTGCAGACGGCGGAGAGCTTCATCCGCACCCTGGACCGCATCATCGAGGTGGGTCCGGACCGCCTGTCGGTGTTCAACTATGCTCACCTGCCGGAGCGGTTCAAGCCCCAGCGGCGGATCAATGCGGTCGATCTGCCGCGCCCGGCGGAGAAGCTGGAGATCCTGAGAACCACCATCGAACACCTCACCGACGCCGGTTACGTCTACATCGGCATGGACCACTTTGCCCGGCCCGACGACGAGTTGGCCATCGCCCAGCGGGAGGGCACCCTGTACCGCAATTTCCAGGGCTACTCGACCCATGCCGAGTGTGACCTGGTCGCCATGGGCGTCACCTCGATCAGCATGATCGAGCCGACCTACAGCCAGAACGTGCGTGGCCTGGAGGAGTACTACCAGCGGCTCGACGAAGGGCATCTGCCGGTGTTCCGGGGTATCGAACTGACCCGGGACGACCGCATCCGGCGCGACGTGATCACCCGGCTGATCTGCAACTTCGTGCTCGATTTCGCCACCCTGGAACGGCGCTGGGGGATCGATTTCAGGGACTATTTCGGCGACTCCCTCGCCCGGCTCGAGGGGATGGAGGCCGATGGTCTGCTGGAGACCGATGCCGACGGCATCCGCGTGCTGCCGCGGGGCAGGCTGCTGATCCGCAATATCTGCATGGTGTTCGACCGTTATCTCCCGCCGGTGGAGGAACAGAAGAGTTTCTCCCGGGTGATCTGAGATTCCCCGGTGGGGTCTTCCCCAAGGTGGCTCCGGACAGGCGGTCATTTTGGCCGCTGCCGGAACGACGGGTACAGGCTCGTTCGGGGTTGGGAGGAGGGGCTGCAACGGGAGGGGCCGCTCCGGGAGGTCGTCCGTGCCCGTTCCCGGCGGAAAGTCCCGGGGCGGCGATGACCGCTTGGCCGGGTTAATAGAAGAGGCGCCGCAGCCATTGTATAATGATCGTTTGTCCGGCGTGCCGGCAAGCGAAAGTGGCGGAATTGGTAGACGCGCTGGATTTAGGTTCCAGTGGGGCAACCCGTGGGAGTTCGAGTCTCCCCTTTCGCACCAATACCGGGGTGGGTGGTCCGGACCGGTGACCGGCCGGCCGGTCGCCGGAGTGTTTTTTGATCTCGTAACAGATGGACAGATGGCTGGCTGCGGGCCGGCGAGGGCTTATTTTAATGCAAGTTTCGGTTGAATCGAGTGAGGGTCTTGAGCGGCGGATGACGGTGGAACTGCCGGCCGAGAGGGTGACGGAGGCGATGGAGAAGCGACTCCGGGAGATCGCCCGCAACGCCAGGCTGGACGGCTTCCGGCCGGGCAAGGTGCCCCTTTCGGTGGTGCGCAAGCGCTTCGGTGGTCAGGTGCAGCAGGAGGTGTTCGGCGACCTGGTCCAGTCCAGCTACTTCGAGGCCATCTCCAGCGAGAACCTGAATCCCGCCGGCGAACCCACCATCGAGCCGCTGGAGAAGGCGCCGGAGGAGGGGATGGGGTACGTGGCCGTGTTCGAGGTGATGCCGGAGTTCGAACTGGCAGAGTTGTCCGGGGCGGTGATCAGACGGCCGGTGGTCGAGGTGACGGATGCCGACGTGGAGCGGATGGTGGAGAAGCTGCGCAAGCAGCGTACCACCTGGAACCAGGTCGAGCGGGAGGCCCGGGGGGGCGACCAGGTCGATATCGACTTCAAGGGCTACATCGACGATGAGCCGTTCGACGGTGGCACCGCGGAGGGCGTACCGCTGGTGCTGGGTTCCGGCTCCATGATCCCCGGGTTCGAGGAGGGGCTGATCGGTGCCAAGGCCGGCGAGGAGCGGACCCTGGAGGTGACATTCCCGGAGGACTACCGGGTTGATAGCCTGGCCGGCAAGCAGGCAAGATTCGAGGTCAGGGTCAACTCCGTGTCGGAACCGGTGGTGCCGGAGGTGGACGAGGAGTTCGCCCGGGCCTACGGCGTCACGGAAGGGGGCGTGGAGGCCTTTCTGCAGGAGATCCGGTCCAATATGGAGCGGGAGCTGGCGGACAAGATCCACAGTCAGCTGAAGGAGCAGGCGATGGATGCGCTGCTGGCGGCCAACCCGATCGAGGTGCCCCGTACCCTGGTGAAGCAGGAGGCCGAGGCGCTGCAGCGGCAGACCCGCGAGAACATGGCCCAGGGCGGCCAGGCCAGCAATCTGGAACTGCCGCTGGATCTGTTCGAGGAACAGGCCCGGCGGCGGGTGGCGCTGGGGCTGATCATCGGCGAGGTGCTGCGCAGCAACGACATCAAGGTGGACCGCGACCGGGTGCGCGAGAAGGTGGAGCAGTTCGCCCAGTCCTACGAGTCCCCGCAGGAGGTGATCGACTACTACTATGCCGATCCCAAGAACCTGGGTCCGGTGGAGAACGTGGTGCTGGAGGACCAGGTGGTGGACTGGGTGATGGAGCAGGCGAAGGTGGAGGAACAGCCGGCCAGCTTCGACGAGATCATGAATCCGCCGCCGAAGGGAGAGGAATCCGCCGCAGCGGAGACGTGACGCAGGCCCCGGGCGGCGACCGAATCAACCGATGTTCATCCAACGTAAAGGAATCCTTCCTGATGGCCGATAGCAAGCACATGAGTGCACTGGATACCCGCAATCTGGGGCTGATCCCGATCGTGGTGGAGCAGACCGCCCGTGGCGAACGCTCCTATGATATCTACTCCCGGCTGCTGAAAGAACGGGTCATCTTCCTGGTGGGGCCGGTGGAGGACCACATGGCCAATCTGGTGGTGGCCCAGCTGCTGTTCCTGGAGTCGGAGAACCCGGACAAGGACATACACATCTATATCAATTCGCCGGGCGGCTCGGTCAGCGCCGGCCTCGCGATCTACGACACCATGCAGTTCGTCCGCCCCCATGTCAGCACCATGTGCGTGGGACAGGCGGCCAGTATGGGGGCGCTGCTGCTGGCCGGTGGCGAGACGGGCAAGCGCTACTGCCTGCCCAACTCCCGGATGATGATCCACCAGCCACTGGGCGGCTTCCAGGGGCAGGCAACGGACATCGAGATCCATGCCAAGGAGATCCTGCTGCTGCGCGACCGCCTGAACCAGATCATGTCCCACCACACCGGCCGGCCGCTGGAGCAGGTGGCCCAGGACACGGAACGCGACAATTTCATGAGTGGTGAGGAAGCGGTCAAGTACGGCCTGATCGACAAGGTGCTGGAGCAGCGCCCGGCGGCGCCCGGCAGCGAAGAGTGACCCCCGGGCACGCGGCCGGACGGGGGCGCGGACCGGCGGCGTGGTACTGCACCCCTCCGGGAACCTTGCGAATGGACCGGATTCAGATATTATGGGGTGCAACCGGGACGGAACCGCCTGCCGGAAGGTGGTCTGGACCGCTTCCCGGGCGGTGACATCGAGGAAGATTCTATGAGTGAAGACAAGACAAGGGACGACGACGGCAAGTTGCTCTACTGTTCCTTCTGTGGCAAGAGCCAGCATGAAGTGCGCAAGCTGATTGCCGGCCCTTCCGTCTTCATCTGCGACGAGTGCGTCGAGCTGTGCAACGACATCATCCGTGAGGAGATGCAGGAGGGCGGGGCGGATGCCCGGACCAGCCTGCCGAATCCCCATGAGATCAACCAGATGCTCGATCAGTACGTGATCGGTCAGGCGCGCGCCAAGAAGGTCCTGTCGGTCGCGGTCTACAATCACTACAAGCGGCTCGACTTCGGCAGCAAGAAGGACGATGTCGAGATCTCCAAGAGCAATATCCTGCTGATCGGTCCCACCGGCTCGGGCAAGACCCTGCTGGCCGAGACCCTGGCGCGGATGCTCAACGTGCCCTTCACCATTGCCGATGCCACCACCCTGACCGAGGCGGGATACGTCGGCGAGGACGTGGAGAACATCATCCAGAAGCTGCTGCAGAAGTGCGACTACGATGTGGAGAAGGCCCAGACCGGCATCGTCTACATCGACGAGATCGACAAGATATCGCGCAAGTCGGACAACCCCTCCATCACCCGCGATGTCTCCGGCGAGGGGGTGCAGCAGGCCCTGTTGAAGCTGATCGAAGGCACCGTCGCCTCGGTGCCGCCCCAGGGCGGTCGCAAGCACCCCCAGCAGGAGTTCCTGCAGGTGGACACCTCCAACATCCTGTTCATCGTCGGTGGTGCCTTCGCCGGTCTGGAGAAGGTGATCCGCAACCGTTCGGAGAAGGGTGGCATCGGTTTCTCGGCCGAGGTACACAGCAAGGACGAAGACCGCAAGCTGGGCGAGGTGCTGGTCGACGTCGAACCGGAGGACCTGATCCAGTACGGCCTGATCCCCGAGTTCGTCGGCCGCCTGCCGGTGGTGGCGACCCTGGAGGAGCTGGACGAATCGGCCCTGGTGCAGATCCTGACCGAGCCGAAGAACGCGCTGGTCAAGCAGTACAGCCGGCTGTTCGAGATGGAGGGTTGCGAGCTGGAGTTCCGCGAGGACGCGCTGCGCGCCATCGCCCGCCGTGCCATGGAGCGCAAGACCGGCGCCCGCGGCCTGCGTACGGTGATGGAACAGGTGCTGCTGGACACCATGTACGACCTGCCCTCGATGGAGGACGTCAGCAAGGTCGTGGTGGACGAGTCCGTCATCGTCGGCGAGAGCGAGCCCTATATCATCTACGAAGGCGGCGAGAAGCAGCTGGCCGCATCGGACTGAATGACCGCCCCGCAACCGTCCCCGGCCCGCCGTCCCGACGGAACGCCGCCGGAGGCGGAATGGGGTTGAAATATTCACGGTCATCCCCATTTCACCCTCGCAGACCAGAATCCGGGCCGGGTGTCGAGGCCCCGTTCCGTCAAGTTTCAGATTTCCCGCTGTTTCCCCTGACCCTTCCTGCCACCTGGCATGAATGGCTGCCCGTAACGGCCCGATCGGCGGGAGATCATATCCATTATCAGGAGAGCCCTCCATGGGTCGAGAAGAGAAACATTCCCCAATGACGACAGACTATTCCAATCCCCTGCCGGTCCTGCCCCTGCGTGACGTGGTGGTCTATCCCCACATGGTCATCCCCCTGTTCGTGGGGCGGGAGAAGTCCATCCAGGCCCTGGATGCGGCGATGCAGGACAACAAGCAGATCCTGCTGGTGGCCCAGCGCAGCGCCGAGACCGATGATCCGGGCGTGGAGGACATGTACGGCATCGGTACCCTGGCCAATATCCTGCAGCTGCTGAAACTGCCGGACGGGACCGTCAAGGTCCTGGTGGAGGGAGGCGAACGGGCCGAACTGGTCCGCTTCACCGATACCGAGACCTATTTCGCTGCCGAGATCCGGGTGATCGAGGACGTCACCAGCCTGGACGAGCGCGAGATGGAGGTGCTGGCACGCTCCTCCACCGCCCTGTTCGACCAGTATGTGAAGCTGAACAAGAAGGTGCCGCCCGAGGTGCTCACCTCCCTCTCCAGCATCGACGACCCGAGCCGCCTGGCCGATACCATGGCGGCACACATGTCGTTGAAACTCGAAGAGAAACAGCGGGTGCTCGAGATGGCGGACATCCGTCAGCGCCTGGAGCACCTGATGGGGCTGATGGAGGCGGAGAACGATCTCCTGCAGATCGAGAAGCGCATCCGCGGCCGGGTCAAACGCCAGATGGAGAAGAACCAGCGCGAGTACTACCTGAACGAGCAGATGAAGGCGATCCAGAAGGAGCTGGGGGAGATGGACGAGGCCCCCAACGAGATCGAGGATCTGGCCAACCGCATCGAAAAGGCGGGCATGCCGAAGGAGGCCAAGAACAAGGCCCTGGCCGAACTGAACAAGCTGAAGCTGATGTCACCGATGTCGGCCGAGGCGACGGTGGTGCGCAACTACATCGACACCCTGGTCAGCGTGCCGTGGAAGAAGCGCAGCAAGATCCGTCATGACCTGAAGGCGGCCGAGGACGTGCTGGAAGCCGATCACTACGGCCTGGAGAAGGTGAAGGAGCGCATCATCGAGTACCTGGCGGTGCAGCAGCGGGTACGCAAGCTGAAGGGCCCGATCCTCTGTCTGGTGGGGCCGCCCGGTGTCGGCAAGACCTCGGTGGGGCAGTCCATCGCCCACGCCACCAACCGCAAGTTCGTGCGCATGGCCCTGGGTGGGGTGCGCGACGAGGCGGAGATCCGCGGTCACCGCCGCACCTACATCGGCGCCCTGCCTGGCAAGATCATTCAGAACCTGTCCAAGGCCGGCACCCGCAACCCCCTGTTCCTGCTGGACGAGATCGACAAGATGGCGATGGATTTCCGCGGTGACCCGGCCTCTGCCCTGCTGGAGGTGCTGGACCCGGAACAGAACCATGCCTTCGTCGATCACTACCTGGAGGTGGACTTCGACCTCTCCGAGGTGATGTTCGTGGCCACCGCCAACACCATGAACATCCCGCCGGCACTGCTCGACCGCATGGAGGTGATTCGCCTCTCCGGCTACACCGAGGATGAGAAGGTGAACATCGCCGAGCGTTACCTGGTGCCCAAGCAGATGGAGAACAACGGCCTCAAGGCGACCGAGCTGCAGATTCGGGAAGGCGCGATCCGCGATATCGTGCGTTACTACACCCGCGAGGCCGGTGTACGCAACCTGGAGCGGGAGATCTCGAAGATCTGCCGCAAGGTGGTGAAGGACATTCTGCTCAAGGGGCGGGACCGGAAGGTGGTGGTGACACCGCGTGGCCTGGAGAAGTATCTCGGCGTCAAGCGTTTCCGCTATGGCCAGGCCGACGAATTCGACCAGATCGGTCAGGTCACCGGCCTGGCCTGGACCGAAGTGGGTGGCGAACTGCTTCGCATCGAGGCCGCGCTGGTTCCAGGCAAGGGGCAGTTGAGTCACACCGGCCAGCTCGGTGACGTGATGCAGGAATCGATCCAGGCCGCCATGACCGTGGTGCGCAGCCGGGCCAGGGTATTGGGACTGGAGGACGATTTCTATCAGAAATACGACTTCCATGTGCATGTGCCCGAGGGCGCCACGCCGAAGGACGGGCCAAGCGCCGGTGTCGGCATGTGCACCTGCCTGGTGTCTGCCCTGACGCGGATCCCGGTGCGGGCCGATGTGGCGATGACCGGTGAGATCACCCTCCGCGGCGAGGTTCTGCCCATCGGTGGCCTGAAGGAGAAACTGCTGGCAGCACACCGTGGTGGCATCAAGACGGTGATCATTCCCGAAGAGAACGAACGCGATCTGGTGGACATTCCCAAGAACATCATGCAACACATGGAGATCAAGCCGGTTCGCTGGATCGACCAGGTCCTGGAGATCGCATTGACCCGGATGCCCGAGCCACTGGTTGCGGATGGAGGCGGTGAAGAGGCGGTGAAGCCCAAGGCGGCACGGAAGAAGTCGGCAAAGAAGGGAAGTACCGTCACCCGCCATTGAGGGGGCCGGTGGCGGCCGATCCACGATTGCCTCCGGATCGACCGTCGCCGATCGGACAGTCCTGCGCAACCGGCCTGCCCGGGCCGCTTTACCTTGACCGGGATTCGGCCCACTGGTATAAATTGAGCCCGTTTTTTTACTCACCGAACAGAACAGTGGCCGTAGCATACAGAGTATCGAAGGGCGGCTGTTCGTCACCGAAGGGGAGATACCTGAGAATGAACAAAACTGAACTGGTCGAGGCGATGGCAGAGGCTGCCGACATCTCCAAGGCGGCTGCCGGTCGCGCGCTGGACGGCATGATCGCGGCGATCACCCAGGCGCTGCAGGATGGTGACCAGGTGGCCATCGCCGGGTTTGGCACCTTCTCCGTCCGGGAGCGTGCCGCCCGTACCGGGCGTAATCCCCAGACCGGTGAAACCATCGAGATCAAGGCCTCCCGCAACCCGGCGTTCAAGGCTGGCAAAGGCCTCAAGGATGCCGTAAACTAACCCGCTTTCCCCAGGGCGCTTAGCTCAGCCGGGAGAGCATCGCCCTTACAAGGCGAGGGTCGCAGGTTCGATCCCTGCAGCGCCCACCAGGATCCGGAGCGGTAGTTCAGTTGGTTAGAATACCGGCCTGTCACGCCGGGGGTCGCGGGTTCGAGTCCCGTCCGCTCCGCCAGAACGACGACGAGCGGGGTATCTGCGAGGATACCCCGCTTTTTTTTCGGCTCAGAGGTTTCCGAGGGGCGGATCGCATGGTCGTCGCCGTTGCCGGACAGGCGGCCGGCCGGATCCGCTGAGTTCACAGATTCGCGAGACAGAGAATGCTTCAGGACATCAGAGAACGCGCCCAGGGCTGGATCGCCTGGTTCATCGTCATCCTCATCAGCGTGCCCTTCGCGCTGTGGGGCATTCAGTCCTACCTGGGTGGAGGTTCGGAACCGGTGGTCGCCAAGGTCGACGGCCAGGAGATCACGGAACGCGATTTCGATGTGGCCTATCGCAACTTTCGCGAGCGTCTGCGCCAGCAGCTGGGCAAGGACTACCGGCCGGAACTGCTGGACGAGAAGCTGCTGCGGAAACAGGTGCTGGATGCCATGATCCGGGATCGCCTGATCATGCAGGCATCGGAGAAGATGGGCCTCTCCGCCGGCGACGATCTGGTACGGGCCGCCATCATGGCCATTCCCTCGTTCCAGGTGAATGGCCGCTTCGATCAGCAGGCCTATGAGCGCAGTGTCCGTTCCCGTGGACTGACACCGGCGGGCTTCGAGGCCCAGATGCGCCAGGCGCTGATCAGCGAGCAGCTCTCGAAGGCGGTCAGGAACTCGGAATTTGCCACCGCCTCGGAGCTGCAGACGCTGGTCCGCCTGCGCCTGCAGAAACGGGACGTCGACTACCTTCTGCTGCCTGTCGACCGCTACCTGGACCAGATCCAGCCGGGCGACGACGAGTTGCGTCGATACTATGACGCGAACCAGGAGGCGTTTCGCTCCCCGGAGCGGGTCAAGCTGGAATACATCGAGCTCGATGCGGAGAACATCGCCAAGACCCTGAGCGTGGACGACGAGACCCTGCGGGGGTTCTACGAGCAGCGCAAGAGCGAATACATCACCCCCGGCCAGCGCCGCGCCAGTCATATCCTGATCACGGTGGACGAGGCGGCGCCGAAAGAGGTGGTGGAGGAGGCCAGGAAGAAGGCGGAGGATATCCTGCGGCGGTTGCGCGATGGGGAGGACTTCGCCACCCTGGCCAGGGAACTGTCCCAGGATCCCGGATCCGCCTCCGCCGGCGGTGATCTCGGCTATTTCGAGAAGGGCGTGATGGACAAGGCGTTCGACGACGTGGTCTTCGCCATGCAGGAGGGCGACATCGAGGGTCCGGTGCGCACCCCGTTCGGTTTCCACATCATCAGGCTGACCGGTATCCGGCCGGAACAGGGCCGGTCGTTCGACCAGGTGCAGGACGAACTGAGGCAGGCCTACCTGAAGAACGAGGCGGAGCGGCTGTTCTATGAATACGCCGAACGGCTGGCCGACCTGGCCTACGAGGATCCCGGCAGCCTGCAGCCGGCGGCCGATGCCCTGGGGGTGAAGACCCGGACCAGTGACTGGCTCACCCGCGACGGTGGTGAAGGGATTCTGGCATCGCCCAAGGTGATTGGTGCTGCGTTCAGCGACGATGTGCTGCTGGAGGGGAACAACAGCGAACCGATCGAGATCTCGCCGGAGAAGATCGTGGTGCTGCGGGTGACCGACCACGAAGAGGCGGCAGTGCGGCCATTCGACGAGGTCAGGCAGGAGGTGGCCGATCGCCTGCGGCGCCAGCAGGCGGCGGAGAAGGCCAGGGAAGAGGGCACCGCCCTGCTGGCGCGCCTGCGCGCCGGCGACAGCCTGGAGCAGGTGGCGCAGGAGGCGGGCGTCGAGGTCGTCAGCAGGGAGGGCGTGGAGCGCGATGCCCGCGATCTGCCGGCGGCCCTGCGCAGGCAGCTGTTCCGCCTGCCCCATCCCGGCGAGGGGAAGCCGGTCTACGGTGACGCGGCGCTGCCGAACGGGGACTTCGCCGTCATCGCCCTGCGGGCGGTCCGGGACGGAACCATGGAGGATGCAGGCAGCATCGGTGGCGAGGAGATGCTGCGCCGTGCCCTGGAGCGGTCACGCGGGGAGGCCTACTATCGCCACCTGATCGAGAACCTGCGCGCCCGCGCCGACGTGGAGATCACGAAGAAGGAGGGCTGACCCCCTCTCCCGCCGCTCTCCGGTGCCGGGCGGGCGGCGCCGCCGCTCTCAGGCGAGGCCGAGGATGTGGTAGCCGGCATCGACGTAGAGCACGTCGCCGGTGATGCCCGAGGCCAGGTCGGAGCAGAGAAAGGCGGCGGCATTGCCGACCTCGTCGATGGTGACGTTGCGCCGCAGCGGGGTCTTCTTCTCCGCCTCCGCCAGCATCCCCTTGAAGCCGGAGATACCGGCCGCCGCCAGGGTCCGGATCGGCCCCGCGGAGAGGGCGTTGACCCGGATCCCCTCCGGCCCCAGTGAGTCGGCGAGGTAGCGGGTGTTGGCCTCCAGGCTGGCCTTGGCCACCCCCATCACGTTGTAGTTGGGCACCGTTCGCACCGCTCCCAGGTAGGTCATGGTGAGCAGGGCGCCGTTGCGTCCCTGCATCATCTCGCGTCCGCCCTTGGCCAGGGCGGCGAAGCTGTAGGAGCTGATGTCGTGGGCGATGGCGAAGGCCTCGCGGGTGACCGAGTCGACATAGCTCCCCTCCAGCGCCTCGCGCGGAGCGAAGCCGATGGAGTGGACGGTGCCGTCGAGACCGTCCCACACGTCCCCGAGCTCCCGGAACAAGTCGTCGATCTGCTGGTCAGATGCAACATCCAGTGGCAGCACGATCTCCGAATCCAGCTCGGCAGCCAGCTTCTCCACCCGGGGACGCAGTTTCTCGGTCTGGTAGGTGAAGGCCAGTTGCGCCCCCTCCCGGTGCATCGCCTTCGCCGTGCCCCAGGCGATGGAGCGGTTGCTGGCGACGCCGGTGATCAGGATGCGCTTGTCTTGTAAGAAACCCATGGGAAGTCCTCGGTCGATATGGTTAAAATGCAGCTTCCCCGATTATCTTTCCATGGAACCTGATGCACAAGGCCGACAGCCCGCGTTCACTGCCGACGCCATTCAGGTTCTTCCTCCTGCTGCTCACCGGGTTGCTGCTGACGGGCTGCAGCGAAGGTCCATGGAACAATCCCTACCGCGCCTCCGAATCGGGGCGTAGCATCGTCTACAGCTCCTTCTCCGAGCGCCCCAAGCACCTGGATCCGGCGCGGGCCTACAGCTCCAACGAGTACGGCTTCATCGCCCAGATCTATGAGCCGCCACTGCAGTACCATTTCCTGAAGCGTCCCTACCAGCTGGTCCCGCTGGCGGCCACCGGGCTGCCGCGTGTCACCTACCTGGACGAGAGCGGGCGGCCCCTGCCGGACGATGCGCCGGTGGAGCAGATCGCCTTCAGCGACTACGAGATCCGCCTGCGGCCCGGGATGCGCTACCAGCCCCATCCCGCCCTGGCCCGGGACGGGGAAGGGCGCTACCGCTATCATCGGCTCGACCGGGCGGTCATCGACCGCCTCAATACCCTGCAGGACCTGCCTGCAACCGGCACCCGCGAGGTGGTGGCGGACGACTTCGTCTACCAGATCAAGCGGATCGCCTTCCCGCCGCTGAATTCCCCCATCGCCGGGGTGATGCAGGAGTATATCGTCGGCTTCGGGGACTTCGCAGAGCGGACCGGTGCCGCCTACCAGGCGCTGAAGCGGAAGCAGGGGGGCAAACCCTGGCTGGACCTGCGTGACTATGAGCTGTCGGGGGTGAAGGTGCTGGACCGCTATCGCCTGCGCATCCGGCTGAAGGGCAAGTATCCCCAGTTCCGCTACTGGCTGGCGATGCCCTTCTTCGCGCCGATGCCGTGGGAGGCGGAGCGCTTCTACCACCAGCCCGGCATGGAGCGCCGCAACATCAGTCTCGACTGGTATCCGATCGGCAGCGGCCCCTTCATGCTGGGGGAGAACAACCCCAATCTGCGCATGGTGCTGGAGGCCAATCCCAACTACCACGGCGAGGCCTACCCCGAGGACGGCGATCCGGGCGACGCCGAGGCGGGGCTGCTGCGGGATGCCGGCAAGCGCATGCCGTTCATCGAGAAGGCGGTCTACAGCCTGGAGAAGGAGTCGATCCCCTACTGGAACAAGTTCCTGCAGGGCTACTACGATACCTCCGGCATCTCCTCCGACAGCTTCGACCAGGCGGTGCAGTTCTCCGACCAGGGCGACCTGGCCCTGACCGACGCCATGCAGGCGAAGGGCATCTCACTGCAGACCGCGGTGACCGCCTCGGTGTACTACATGGGTTTCAACATGCTCGACCCCGTGGTGGGCGGGGAGTCGGAGCGGGCCCGGCTGCTGCGCCGGGCGATCTCCATCGCCATGGACTTCGAGGAGTACATCGCCATCTTCAACAACGGCCGCGGCGTGGCCGCCCAGGGACCGATTCCGCCGGGGATCTTCGGCAACGAGGAGGGAAGGGAGGGGATCAATCCCTACGTCTACGACCTGGTGGACGGCAGGCCCCGGCGCAAGCCGCTGGAGGAGGCACGCCGGCTGCTGGCCGAGGCCGGTTACCCGGGTGGCCGCGACCGCACCACCGGCAAGCCCCTGATCCTGTACTACGACACCACCTCCGCCGGGCCGGACGGCAAGGCCCGGCTGAACTGGATACGCAAGCAGTTCGCCAAGCTGGGAATCCAGCTGGTGATCCGCGCCAGTGACTATAACCGCTTCCAGGAGAAGATGCGCAAGGGAACCGGCCAGATCTTCATGTGGGGCTGGAATGCCGACTATCCGGACCCGGAGAACTTCCTGTTCCTGCTCTACGGACCGAACGGCAAGGTGGAGCATGGTGGCGAGAATGCGGCCAACTACAGCAACCCCGAGTTCGACCGCCTGTTCGTGGCGATGAAAAACATGGAGGACGGTCCCCGGCGACTCGAGATCATCCGCCGCATGGTGCGGATCCTGCGCCGCGACGCCCCCTGGGTGTGGGGCTTCTTCCCCAAGTCGTTCGCCCTCTACCACGCCTGGTACCGCAACGTGAAGCCCAACCTGATGGCCAACAACACCCTCAAGTACCGGCGGGTGGATCCGCGGCTGCGCGACGACCTGCGGCGGCAGTGGAATCCGCCCATCGTCTGGCCGATCCTGCTCGGCCTGCTGCTGCTGGTGGTGTCGGCGATCCCGGCGGTCAGGGTCTACCTGCGCCGGGAGGGGAGCAGCGCGCGATGATGGCCTATATCGTACGGCGGGTGCTCTATGCCATCCCCATCCTGATCGGGGTCAACGTACTCACCTTCCTGCTGTTCTTCGTGGTCAACTCGCCGGACGACATGGCGCGCATGCACCTGGGCATGAAGCGGGTGACGCCGGAGGCGATCCAGACCTGGAAACAGGAGCGTGGTTACGACCGGCCGCTGCTCTACAACGACGCCGCGGAGGGGGTCGGCCGGCTGACCGACACCATCTTCTTCCAGAAGTCGCTGAAGCTGTTCCAGTTCGACTTCGGCAGCTCGGACAGCGGCCGCGACATCGGCTACGACATCTCCCAGCGCATGTGGCCGAGCCTGGCCATCGCCATCCCGGTGCTGTTGGTGGGGCTGCTGGTGAACATCACCTACGCCCTCCTGATCGCCTTCTTCCGCGCCACCTATATCGACTTCTGGAGCGTGGTTCTGCTGGTGGCGATGATGTCCATCTCCGGCCTGTTCTACATCATCGGCGGCCAGTATCTGGTGAGCAAACTGCTGCACCTGGTACCGATCTCCGGCTACGACACCGGCTGGGCCGCGGCCAAGTTCCTGGTGCTGCCGGTGGTGATCGGCGTGGTCGGCGGCGTCGGCGCCGGCACCCGCTGGTACCGCACCCTGTTCCTGGAGGAGATCGACAAGGACTACGTTCGCACCGCCCGTGCCAAGGGGTTGTCGGAGCCACGGGTGCTGTTCCGCCACGTGCTGCGCAACGCCCTGATCCCGATCCTCACCGGCGTGGTGGTGGTGCTGCCGCTGCTGTTCATGGGCAGCCTGATCACCGAGTCCTTCTTCGGCATCCCCGGTCTGGGCAGCTACACCATCGACGCCATCAACAGCCAGGACTTCGCCATCGTGCGGGCGATGGTGTTCCTCGGCTCGGTGCTCTACATCCTGGGGCTGCTGCTGACCGACATCTCCTACACCCTGGTCGACCCGCGGGTGCGCCTGTCATGAGCGGAGAGCTGGTCGTCCTCTGGACCGATGCCCTGATCTTCCTGCTGCTGGTGGTGGCGGTCGGTTTCGGTGTCTATGCCGCGGGCCGGCCCCACCTGCGCGGGCCCTGGGGTGCGGTGGTCCGCAGCCGGGTGGGAATGGGCACCCTGGTCGTACTGGCCTTCTACGTCGCCGTGGGGCTGCTCGACTCGATCCATTTTCAACCCGGGGACGGCAACGGGGGGCCGGCGGGCGCCGAGGTGGTGAGCCTGTTCGACACCCTGGTCGGAGGATTGCGGGCGCGCCAGGAGAAGAGCTATTCGGCACCCCTGGCCACCCGTCTCTATACCAAGGAGAACATCGAGCTGCCGGATGGGCGGACGGTGCGTGACTATCCGCGCCTGCGCTATGGTGGCGCCCATCTGCAGGATCCGGAGAGTGAACGCCTGCCCGACCTGCTGCGCCTCAGCGCCGTCGGCATCGTCAAGGGGCTGGTGGTCAGCCTGGTGGTGGCCAATGTCCTGATCATGCTGCTGGCCGGCCGCAACCGCAGCGACTATGGCAGCCAGGCGCGACAGCTGCTGCGCGGCCGTACCGGGATCCCCTGGCGGGTGGCCCTGGGCATGACCACCCTGATGCTGGTGCTGGTGTTCTGGAGTGCCGAGCTGGCCGCGAAGTATCACCTGCTGGGTACCGACAAGGTGGGGGAGGACGTCTTCTACCAGGCCCTGAAGAGCATCCGCACCGGCCTGGTGATCGGCACCCTCACCACCCTGGTGATGCTGCCGGCGGCGATCCTGCTGGGGATCATGGCCGGCTATTTCCGCGGCTGGGTGGACGACCTGATCCAGTACACCTACACCACGCTCAACTCCATCCCCGGTGTGCTGCTGATCGCCGCCGCCATCCTGATGCTGCAGATCTACATGAGCAACCATGCCGACGAGTTCAACAGCCTGGTGGAGCGGGCCGACCTGCGGTTGCTGTTCCTCTGCATCATCCTCGGCGTCACCAGCTGGACCGGCCTGTGCCGGCTGCTGCGCGGCGAGGCACTGAAGCTGCGCGAGGTGGACTATGTACAGGCGGCCACCGCCCTCGGGGTGGGGCACATGACCATCATCACCCGCCACATCCTGCCCAATGTGCTGCACATCGTGCTGATCTCGGTGGTGCTCGATTTCTCCGGCCTGGTACTGGCCGAGGCGGTGCTCTCCTACGTCAACATCGGCGTCGATCCGACCATGAACAGCTGGGGCAACATGATCAACAGCGCCCGCCTGGAGATGGCGCGCGAGCCCATCGTCTGGTGGTCGCTGGCGGCGGCGATGATCTTCATGTTCGTGCTGGTACTGGCCGCCAACCTGCTGTCGGACGTGGTGCAGGATGCCTTCAATCCGCGCTTGAGGAACCGCCGGTGAACGGGCGGCCGCTGCTGCGGGTGGAGGGGCTCCGGACCTGGCTGGGGGACCATGCCCGGCCGGTGCGGGCGGTGGATGGCCTCGACCTGGAGATCCACCGCGGCGAGACCCTGGCCCTGCTCGGGGAGTCGGGCTGTGGCAAGTCCATGACCGCCCTCTCCATCATGCGCCTGCTGCCGCCATCGGGGCGCATCGTCGCCGGCCATGTGTTTCTGGGTGAGACCGCCCTGCTGGATCTGCCCGAGTCGGCCATGCGCAACGAGCGGGGAGGGCGCATGGGGATGATCTTCCAGGAGCCCATGACCTCCCTCAACGCGGTGCTCACGGTGGGGGAACAGATCGCCGAAGCGGTGCGGCTGCACGACCCGGACAGTCGCGACCGGGTGGAGGAGCGGGTGGTGGAGCTGCTCACGGCGGTAGGCATCCCCGATCCCCGGCGGCGCCTGCGCGAGTTTCCCCACCAGCTCTCCGGTGGTATGAAGCAGCGGGTGATGATCGCCATCGCCCTGGCCGGGCGGCCGGAACTGTTGATCGCCGACGAGCCGACCACTGCCCTGGACGTCACCATCCAGGCCCAGGTGCTGGCGCTGCTGAAGGATCTGCAACAGCGTACCGGCATGGCGGTGCTGCTGATCACCCACGACCTGGGGGTGGTCTCCGAGGTGGCCGACCGGCTGGCGGTGATGTATGCCGGCCAGATCATCGAGGTGGCCGCCACCCGCGGTTTCTTCCGCCAGCCCCGACACCCGTACAGCCGCAAGCTGTTCGAGTCGATGCCGGGGCGCAACCGACGCGGCCGGGCGCTGGCAGTGATCGAGGGTTCGGTCCCCGACCTGGCCAGCGAGTTTCGCGGCTGCCGCTTCCTGGAGCGCTGCGACCGGGCGATGCCGGTCTGCGCTGAGGAGGAACCGCCCTGGTGTGACACCGGGGTGGACAGCGGGATGCGCTGCCACCTGTGCGGCCGGGAGCAGACCGAAGCGGAGGTGGCAGGTGGCCAGGCGGCGCAGGTGGAAGAGGTGGAGGAACCCTCCCGGCCGCTGCTGGAGGTGCAGGATCTGCAGGTCCATTTCCCGATCCGCAAGGGGGTGCTGAAGCGGGTGGTCGGGCAGGTGAAGGCAGTGGACGGCGTGACGCTGGAGATCCACCAGGGCCGCACCCTGGCGCTGGTGGGGGAATCCGGTTGTGGCAAGACCACCGTCGGCAAGGGGATCCTGCAGCTGATCCGGCCCACCGGTGGCGCGGTGCGGTTCGGTGGCGACGACCTGACCCGGCTCGACCGGCGTGCGCTGCGGCCGCGCCGGACCGACATGCAGATCATCTTCCAGGATCCGGTCTCCTCGATGAACCCGCGCATGCTGGTGGGAGACATCGTTGCCGAGGGGATGCGCGCCCTGGGGGTGGTCGGTGACGCAAGGGAGGGGCGCCTGCGCGTGGCCGAGCTGTTGCGGCAGGTAGGCCTGTCGGAGGAGGCCGCCAGCCGCTACCCCCACGAGTTCTCCGGCGGCCAGCGGCAGCGCATCTGCGTCGCCCGGGCGCTGGCGGTGAATCCCCGTTTCATCGTCTGCGACGAGCCGACCAGCGCCCTGGACGTGTCGGTGCAGGCACAGATTCTCAACCTGCTGAAGGCGCTGCAGCAGGACCTGGGGCTCAGCTACCTGTTCATCACCCACGACATCTCGGTGGTGGACTACCTGGCCCACGAGGTGGCGGTGATGTACCTGGGGCGCATCGTCGAGCAGGGGCGGGTGGAGGAGGTCCTGGCCACCCCGGCCCATCCCTATACCCGGGCGCTGCTGTCGGCGGTGCCCCAGGTCGACCCGGAGCGCCGGCGCCAGGTGATCCGGCTGGAGGGTGACATGCCGTCGCCGGCGGACCCGCCGGCGGGCTGCTTCTTCCATCCCCGCTGCCCGGAGGCCACCGACCAGTGCCGCCGGGCCTACCCGGACGAGGTCTCCCTCAGTGACAGCTGGCGGGTTAGCTGTTTCCGGGTCGCCGCCGGTACCTCTGCACGCCCGGGAGCCGGGGACGGAGCGACAGGGTAGGAGCGGCGCCCCCGCCGCGAACGGCACCGGTGACAGGAAACGGCCGCCAGGGCACCGCTGCCGGCAGAAGTTCCAACCGCCGCGAACCAGCCGGGCCCACTTCCCTGCACCAGCGGCCGGGTTGCTACAGCGACTGCTCGGCGACGTCGAGGTAGACGCGGATCTTCTGCCCCGGCTGCAGGTACTTGCCGGGCAGGCTGTTCCAGCGGCGCAGGTCGGCGACGGTGGTGTTGAAGCGCTGGGCGATGCGGGAGAGGGAGTCCCCCTTCCGCACGCGGTAGTAGAGCGAGCTCTGGGTGTTGACCGGTGACCGGGTGTCCGGGGCGGTGAGAGGCGCCCGGCGGCTGCCACCCTGCGTCTGCACCCAGACCACCAGCGTCTGGCCCGGCCGCAGGGTATCCCTGGGTGAGATCCCGTTCCAGGCCGCCAGCCGCTTGTGGCTGACGCCGTAGCGGCGGGAGAGGTCCCACAGGGTGTCCCCACGCCGCACCCGGTGGGTCACCCGGGTCCCCTGGCGGGAGGTGTTTTGCAGGCGTTTGCGTCGCTCGTCCTCGGACAGTACGTAGTGGTCCGCCGGCTTGCTGGAGAGGGGGATCAGCAGATGGCGCCCGGCCCGGATCCGGCTTCCCTTCAGATGATTGACCTGCTGCAGCACCGCCACCGTGGTGCCGTGGCGGCGGGCGATTCCACCCAGGCTGTCCCCTTTCCGGATCCGGTAGCGCGTCCAGCGCAGACGCTGTTCCGGGTCGAGCCGGGCCAGCTGCTCGCTGAACCGCTCCACGGCGGTGACCGGCAGGTTGATGTGGTGCGGGCCCTCCGGGTCCGTGGCCCAGCGGTTGAAGCCGGGATTCAGGCGGTAGAGCTCGTCGATGCTGATGCCCGCCATCTCCGCCGCCAGCGCCAGGTCCAGCTGGGCCTGGGTGTCGATGCTGGCGAAATAGGGTTCGTTCGGCATCTCCTCCAGGGTGATGCCGTAGCGCTCCGGTTCCCGGACCACGGCGGCGATGGCCAGCAGGCGGGGCACGTAGTCGCGGGTCTCCCGTGGCAGCCGCAGGGACCAGAAATCGGTGGGCCGGCCCTTCTTCCGGTTGCGCCGGATCGCCTTGCCGACGGTGCCGGCGCCGGAATTGTAGGCCGCCAGGGCCAGCTCCCAGTCGCCGTCGAACCGGTCCGCCAGCTGCTGCAGGTAGTCGAGGGCGGCGCGGGTGGCGGCGACCACGTCACGCCGTCCGTCGTACCACCAGTTCTGCTTCAGACCGAACATGCGCCCGGTGGAGGGGATGAACTGCCACAGGCCGGCGGCCCGGCCGGGGGAGTAGGCGAACGGCTGGTAGGCGCTCTCGACGATGGGCAGCAGGGCCAGCTCGGTGGGCATCCGGCGCCGCTCCAGCTCCTCGGTGATGAAGAACAGGTAGGGGCGGGCGCGCTGCTCCACCCGTTGCAGGTATTCCGGGTGGTTACGGTACCACTCGATCTGGGCGGCGACCCGTGGGTCGTCGGTCATCGGCAGGGAGAAGCCCTGGCGCAGGCGCTGCCACAGGTCGGCCGGCGGCGCCGGCTCCGCTTCCTGCGAGGAGGGTTCCGGTTCCGCCTGTGCCGGTTCCACGGTCCGATGCGCCAGGGCGGATGCCCGTGGCCGCTCCGGTGTCTCCCGTTGCGGTCCCGGGGCGGTGTCCGGTACCGCCGCCGGCTGCGACTCGGAGCGTGTCTGCGGCATGCCGCTGCATCCCGCCAGGGTGGTCAGAATGAGTCCGGAAAGGAGGATGGAGGAGATCCTGGGCAGAGGCATTGGGTTCCCGCAGGCAGCAGGCCGCGCTGGTGCGGCAGTCCGTGGAAATATACGCAATGACCACCGTTTTTTCCAGGAACCGGGCACCAGTCCGGAAAATGGGAACGGCGGTCTGTCCGGGCGCGGCCGGTTCCGCGCCCCGCCATCGGGATGGAGTGGTACCATCGGGGAGGATTCTGAATCACCGGGACACGGGACAGCGGATGACGGACAGCTCGCTACAGCGGAACCGGGGCTTGCGGGACTGGTTGGGGCAGCTCCCCGGTGCCTGTGTGCGCGAGGAGGAGAACCGCTGTCTGGAGGAGCTGCTGGAGGAGCTGTTCGGCTACTACCTGGTACGGGTCGACGTCTGTGGCTGGGATGGCGTGGTGCTGGAGGGAAGCCGGATCCGGATGCAGCTGGGAATCACCTGCCCCGGGCAGTCCGGCGGTGGTCTTCCGGTGGTCCATGCCCGGAGCGAACAGCTGCCGATCGCCTCCGACAGCATCGACGTGGTGTTGCTGCAGCACACCCTCGATTTCTGTGCCGACCCCCACCAGGTGCTGCGCGAGGCGGAGCGCATCCTGATTCCAGAGGGCAAGTTGATCGTGGTGGGCTTCAATCCCTGGGGACAGTGGGGACTCTGGCGGCTGCTCGCCCGCTATGGTCGCCACCAGCCCTGGCGGGGGCGCTTCCTCTCCCGCGGCCGGCTGCACGACTGGCTGGCCCTGCTCGGTTTCGACCTGGCCCGGAGCCACTGGCTCTTCTACCGTCCGCCCCTGGGCCAGCGCTGGCTGATGGAGCGGCTCGCCTTTCTGGAGCATCTCCGGCCGAACTGGCTGTCGCCCCTGGCGGCGGTCCACGTGACGCTGGCGGTGAAGCGGGTCTCCACCTTGACGCCGATCCGCCCGGCCTGGAAGATTGCCTCCCCGCTGCTGGGCGGGCGACGCATCGAACCGACGACGAGAGCCGGCCGTGGATGACAGGGTGGAGATCTTTACCGATGGGGCCTGCAGGGGTAACCCCGGCCCGGGTGGCTGGGGGGTGTTGCTGCGCTATCGGGGCCACGAGAAGGAGCTGTTCGGAGGCGAACCGGAGACCACCAACAACCGCATGGAGCTGCGGGCGGTGATCGAGGGGCTGCGGGCGCTGACGCGACCGTCCCGGGTGCGCGTGACCACCGATTCCCAGTACGTCAGGAACGGCATCACCCGCTGGATCCACAACTGGAAGCGCAATGGCTGGAAGACCAGCGCCCGCAAACCGGTGAAGAACGATGACCTGTGGCGGGCGCTGGACCGGGAGGTGGCCCGCCACGATATCGAATGGGCCTGGGTGCGGGGCCACAGCGGCCACGCGGAGAACGAGCGTGCCGACCAGCTGGCCAACCGCGGCATCGATGAGAGGTCCTAGATCTTAGGTTTTAGGTTATAAGTTCCAGGAAAGATATTGATTTAACAGTATAATAAGGTTGATTGTTAATGCATTTTCAGAAATGTGATTCGGGTTTTTCCTCGGCCCTCGGCCCTCGGCCCTCGGCCCTAGGCCCTAGGCCCTAGGCCCTAGGCCCTAGATCCTGAATTCAATGCGTCAGATCGTCCTCGATACCGAGACCACCGGCCTGGAGCCGGAGCAGGGGCACCGCATCATCGAGATCGGCTGTGTCGAGATGGTGGACCGCCGGCTGACCGGCAACAATTTCCACCAGTACCTGCAACCCGACCGCGAGATCGACCAGGGCGCCATCGAGGTGCATGGCATCACCAACGAGTTCCTGGCCGAGAAGCCCCGCTTCCGCGACGTGGTGGCCGATTTCATGGGCTACGTGGAGGGGGCGGAGCTGATCATCCACAATGCCCCCTTCGACGTCGGCTTTCTCGATCACGAGCTGGCGTTGCTGGGAGGGGAGTGGCCGCGCATCGGCGACTGCTGTTCCGTGATCGATACCCTGGTGATGGCCAAGCGCCTGCATCCCGGCCAGCGCAACAGCCTGGACGCCCTGTGCCGGCGCTACGACATCGACAACAGCCACCGGGAGCTGCACGGGGCGCTGCTCGATGCCGAGATCCTGGCCGATGTCTATCTGGCCATGACCGGTGGGCAGACCGCCCTGATGCTGGCGGAGGATCCGGCCGAGGCGGGCGGCAGCGAGACGATCCGGCGCCTTCCCGCGGAGCGGCCGGCGATCCCGGTGATTCGTCCCTCGACGGAGGAGCAGGAGCGCCATCGGGCGCGACTGCGGGCGATCGACGAGGCCAGCGGCGGGGGCTGCCTGTGGCTGCAGGCGGAGGCGGATTCCTGAAAGGAGGCCCTGCCGGCGGGGGGATCATCCCCTCCATCCCCGGGGGGCGGCGGTCTCAGGTCGACTGGCGGCGGCTGCCCCTGTTGGCGTCCCGGTCCAGGATGCCACGCAGACGGTCGATGTCGAGCAGCTGGATGTGCTTGCGCTCCACCTTCAGCAGGCCCTCCTCCTGGAACCGGGTGAACAGGCGGCTGACGGTCTCCACCGCCAGCCCCAGGTAGCTGCCGATCTCGTGGCGTGACATGCTGAGGTAGAAGTCGGAGGGGGAGAAACCACGGCGCTTGAACCGCTTGGAGAGGCTCAGGAGGAAGGCGGCCAGCCGCTCCTCGGCGTTCTTCTTGCCGAGCAGCGTGAGCATCTCCTCGTCGTGGCCGATCTCGCGGCTCAGCAGGCGGTACATCTGGTGCTGCAGGCTGGGGATGCGGGTGCTCAGCTCCTCGAACTCGCCGAACGGGATCTCGCACACCGCCGAGGTCTCCAGCACCTTGGCGGAGCAGTTGTGGCGCTCGTTCTCGATCGCGTCCAGACCGATCAGCTCGCCCGGCAGATGGAACCCGAGCACCTGTTCGCCACCCTCCTCGCTGGGGGCGTAGGTCTTCACCGAACCGGTCTTGACGATATAGAGGGCCTGGAACGGGCTGCCCTCGCGAAACAGGTGGTCGCCCCGGTGCAGGGGGCGGTTGCGGCGGACGATCTGGTCCAGCTTCTCCACGTCCTCCTGCTCCAGCCCCATGGGCAGGCAGAGTGTCGCCAGACTGCAGCTCCTGCAGGCAATCTTGATGGTCTCGAAAGAGATGACTTTTCTGCCTGTCACACGATCACCCGATAAAGTTCCCTGAGGTTGAACGTATTGTGCAGTCACTGTTGATCTGCATCAAGTTCCTTTTTGACCTGTGTCAATTTTGGTTCGATGTCCAGTATCCCACCGGTGAGCGAAGGCTTCTCCTGCGGCCACTGTCCGAAACCGTTTCCCCCGGTCCCCTCAGATTGAGGCAGTGACCGGTTTCTGGTACCTTGTCACGCCGTTCCGAGCGCTTCGCTCCAGCCATGTGAAACCCCACCCCATGACCAAGTTCGTCTTCATTACCGGCGGCGTCGTCTCCTCCCTCGGTAAAGGTATCGCTGCGGCCTCGCTGGGAGCGCTGCTGGAGACCCGGGGCCTCAAGGTCACCATGATCAAGCTGGATCCCTATATCAACGTGGACCCCGGCACCATGAGCCCGTTCCAGCATGGTGAGGTCTACGTCACCGAGGACGGCGCCGAGACCGATCTGGATCTGGGGCACTACGAGCGCTTCATCCGTACCACGATGGGGAAGAACAACAACTTCACCACCGGTCAGATCTATGAGAGCGTGATCCGCAAGGAGAGGCGCGGCGACTATCTCGGGGGCACGGTTCAGGTGATCCCCCATATCACCAACGAGATCAAGGACTCCATCCGGCTCGGAGCGGGGGACGCCGATGTGGCTTTGATCGAGATCGGCGGCACCGTGGGTGATATCGAGTCGCTGCCGTTTCTGGAGGCGATCCGCCAGATGGGGGTGGAACTGGGTCATCACAACGCCCTGTTCATGCACCTGACCCTGGTGCCCTACATCGCCGTCTCCAAGGAGATCAAGACCAAGCCGACCCAGCACTCGGTGAAGGAGCTGCGCTCCATCGGTATCCAGCCGGACGTATTGCTGTGCCGCGCCGAGCGGCCGCTGCCGGATGCCGAGCGCAAGAAGATCGCCCTGTTCACCAACGTGCACGAGAACGCGGTCATCTCGGCGGTGGACGCGGACAACATCTACCGCATCCCGATGCTGCTGCACGCCCAGGATCTGGACGAGATCGTGGTCAAGCAGCTCGGTCTCAACGTCCCCACCGCCGACCTGTCCGAGTGGCACGCGGTGCTCGACGGGCTGGAGAACACCGACGGCCGGGTCACCATCGCCATGGTGGGCAAGTACATGCACCTGACCGAGGCCTACAAGTCCCTGTCCGAGGCCCTGGTCCACGCCGGCATCCACACCCGGACCCGGGTGAAGATCGAATACATCGATTCGGAGCGGATCGAGCGGGAGGGCACCGGCTGTCTGGCCGACATGGATGCAATCCTGGTACCCGGTGGTTTCGGTGAACGGGGCGTGGAGGGCAAGATCGAGACGGTGCGCTATGCCCGGGAACAGGGGGTCCCCTATCTCGGCATCTGCCTCGGCATGCAGGTCGCGGTGATCGAGTATGCCCGCAACGTGGCCGGACTGGAGGGGGCCCAGAGCACCGAATTCAATCGCGAGACGCCGCATCCGGTGATCGCCCTGATCACCGAGTGGCTGAACGCGGACGGCAAGCTGGAGACCCGCAGTGAGTCCTCCGACCTGGGCGGGACCATGCGCCTGGGCGGCCAGGAGTGCCGCCTGGAGGAGGGCAGCCTGGCGCGCAGACTGTATGGCCGCGAGGTGATCATGGAGCGTCACCGCCACCGCTACGAATTCAACAACCAGTATCTCGAACCACTGCGTGAGGCCGGGCTGCGCTTCTCGGGCTGGTCCCTGGACGGCCGTCTGGTGGAGATCGTCGAGGTGCCGGACCACCCCTGGTTCATCGCCTGCCAGTTTCACCCGGAATTCACCTCCACCCCGCGGGATGGGCACCCGCTGTTCTCCGGCTTCGTGCAGGCGGCGCGGCAGCACCAGCGGCAGCAGAACCGGGAGGCGGTCGCCTCATGAAGCTGTGCGGCTTCGAGGCCGGCATCGATCGCCCCCTGTTCCTGATCGCCGGGCCCTGTGTGGTGGAGAGCGAACAGCTGGCGCTGGACACCGCCGGCGCACTGAAGGCGCTGACCGGAGAGCTGGGGATCCCGTTCATCTACAAGTCCTCGTTCGACAAGGCGAACCGTTCGTCGGCAGAGAGTTACCGCGGCCCCGGTCTGGAGCGGGGGCTGGCGATCCTGGAGGGGGTGAGGCAGCAGATCGGCGTGCCGGTGCTGACCGACGTGCACGAGGATACCCCCCTGGGGGAGGTCGCGGCGGTGGTCGACGTGCTGCAGACCCCGGCCTTTCTCTGCCGCCAGACCAACTTCATCCGCAAGGTGGCCTCCCAGGGGCTGCCGGTGAACATCAAAAAGGGCCAGTTTCTCGCCCCCTGGGACATGCGCCACGTGGTGGACAAGGCGCGCAGCACCGGGAACCGGCAGCTGATGGTGTGCGAGCGCGGGGTCTCGTTCGGATACAACAACCTGGTCTCCGACATGCGCGCGCTGGCGGTGATGCGGGAGACCGAGGCCCCGGTGGTCTACGATGCCACCCACTCGGTGCAGCTGCCGGGTGGCCAGGGCAGTGTCTCCGGGGGACAGCGCGAGTTCGTGCCGGTGCTGGCCCGGGCCGCGGTGGCGGCCGGCATCGCCGGACTGTTCATGGAGACCCATCCGCGACCGGAGGAGGCCCTGAGCGACGGACCCAATTCCTGGCCCCTGGGGCGCATGCGTGAACTGCTGGAGACCCTGATCGAGCTCGACCGCCTGGTCAAGGCGCGGCCGCTGGCCGAGAGCGGGATGTAGCCGCCGGCCCGGCCGCACCCGTGGGACCCGGTCCCTGCCCGGGGATCCGGCCACCAATAGTAGCGGATCGAGGGACCGGGCCACGAGACTTCCCGGACGACCGTGGTTCCGGCAGGGGAGGGATGCTCCGGCGCCTGCAGCAGGGGGCCGGGGGAACCTGCCGGTGATCCGGTCTCGTCAGTGGCCCGTGTCCTTGTCGTGTTCTTTTGCGGCCCGATCTCCAATGGTCGGATATCGGTGCCGACCAGGTTGTTTTTTCGCCTTAGTCTGTATTGCATGGAGTGGAAATGTCAGAAATAGTCGATGTACGTGGCCGTGAGATCCTCGATTCCCGGGGCAACCCCACGGTGGAGGCCGATGTGCTCACTTCCGATGGCGCCATCGGCCGCGCCCTGGTGCCATCCGGTGCCTCCACCGGCTCGCGCGAGGCGCTGGAGCTGCGCGACGGTGACCCGCAGCGCTACCAGGGGAAGGGGGTGCTGAAGGCGGTGGCCAACGTCGAGGGGGAGCTGCGCCAGGCAGTGACCGGGATGGAGGTCGGGGACCAGGAGGCCATCGACCGGCGCATGATCGATCTGGACGGGACCGCCAACAAGGGGAGGCTGGGGGCGAACGCCATCCTGGCGGTCTCCCTGGCCGCGGCCCACGCCGCGGCCCAGGAGCGGGCGATGCCGCTGTACCGCTCCCTCTCAGATGGTCCCTACCGGCTGCCGGTGCCGATGATGAACATCATCAACGGTGGTGCCCATGCGGACAACAGCGTGGATATCCAGGAGTTCATGATCCTGCCGGTGGGTGCCGGCTCCATGCGTGAGGCGGTGCGGTACGGTGCCGAGGTGTTCCACGCCCTGAAGTCGCTGCTGAAGGCCCGTGGCCTGAATACGGCGGTCGGTGACGAGGGCGGCTTCGCACCCGACCTGGCTTCCAACAGTGCCGCCATCGAGGTGATCCTGGAGGCGATCGACCGGGCCGGTTTCAAGGCGGGGACGGAGATCGCCATCGGCCTGGATGCGGCCAGCTCCGAGTTCTATCGTGACGGTGCCTACGACCTGGCCTCGGAGAAGCGCCGCTTCGACGCCGCCGGCTTCGTCGACTACCTCGCCGGTCTGGTGGACCAGTACCCCATCATCACCCTGGAAGACGGCATGGACGAGAGCGACTGGGACGGCTGGAAGCTGCTCACCGAACGGCTGGGTGACCGCATCCAGCTGGTGGGCGACGACCTGTTCGTGACCAACACCGAGATCCTCGCCCGCGGTATCGAACAGGGAGTGGCCAACTCCATCCTGATCAAGTTCAATCAGATCGGTACCCTCACCGAGACCCTGGAGGCGATCCGCATGGCCCGGGATGCGGGCTATACCGCGGTCGTCTCCCATCGCTCCGGGGAGACCGAGGACACCACCATCGCCGACCTGGTGGTCGCCGCGGATACCGGCCAGATCAAGACCGGTTCCCTCTCCCGCACCGACCGGGTGGCCAAGTACAACCAGCTGATGCGGATCGAGGATCAGCTGGGCGACCAGGCCGTCTACGCCGGCCGGGGTGCCTTCACCGTCTCCTGATCGGCCCGGGTTCAGCCGCGGATGAACGCGAATCCACGCAGATGGAAAATCCGGGGGGCAATCCAGGGATCGAGTGGGTCGTTCTTCCCATCCATCTGCGTCCATCCGCGGCTGATGACCCCTGGCCGCGATCTGCCGCAAAGCGCCTTTGGTCGGGTATGGTGGCACCGGTGAACGCGACCGGTGGCGGGTGACGCGGTGCCGGGTCGGATCGCCGCCGGCGTCCTGATCGGGGTCCTGGTCCTGATCCTGCTGATCCTCCAGTACCGTCTCTGGGTCGGGGAGGGCAGCCTCGCGGAGGTCCACGCCCTGCGCCAGCAGATCGAACAGCAGAGGGCGACCCTGGAGCGGCTGCGCCAGCGCAATCAGGCGTTGCAGGCGGAAGTGGAGGATCTGAAGGGGGGGCTGGAGGCGATCGAGGAGCGGGCCCGCAGCGAGCTGGGCATGATCCGGGAGGGTGAGATCTTCTACCAGGTGATCGAGGATGAGCCGGAGGCGGGGAAGCCGTGACCCGTCCTCTTTTCTGGGCCGTGATCCCGGCCGCGGGGGCGGGCCGGCGCATGGGCGGGCCGATCCCGAAACAGTACCTGCAGCTGCAGGGGCGCACCGTCCTCGATCACGCCATCGGCCGGCTGCTCTCCGTCGGCCGGATTCGGGGCGTCCGGGTGGCCCTCTCGTCGCAGGACGAACACTGGCAGGAGAGCCGTTTCGCGGCCGATGCCCGGGTCGTCCGGGTGGCCGGCGGGGTGGAGCGCTGCCATTCGGTACGCAATGCCCTGCACGACCTTGCCACCGGACCGGCGGCCGCCACCGACTGGGTGCTGGTGCACGATGCAGCCCGCCCCTGCGTGCGGCCGGAGGACATCGAGCGGCTGATGGACCGGCTCGACGGTCACCCGGTGGGCGGGCTTCTGGCCAGTCCGATCCATGACACCGTCAAGCAGGTGGACGAGGGAAACCGGGTGCGGGCGACCCTTCCCCGGGAGTCCCTCTGGCGTGCCTTCACCCCGCAGATGTTCCGCATCGGGGTCCTGCTCGATGCCCTGGAACAGGCCCTTTCGGCCGGCCGCCTGGTGACCGACGAGGCGGGCGCCATGGAACTCGCCGGTCTTGCCCCCCTGCTGGTGGAGGGCAGCCCGGACAACATCAAGATCACCCGCCCCGGGGACCTGGCGCTGGCCGGCTTCCTTCTCCGGCAGCAGGAGATTCAGGACACGACCGGGGCCGGGGAATCGTAGCGGTCGGACCCCGACCCCGGGCCCCTGTTTCAGTGGACGCTGCCGAACGACAGGTCCAGTGAATAGGCCGGCAGCGGGATGCCGGCGATCTTGCAGGCCTGGACCACCGGCCCGCGCGGGAACAGGGTGTAGAGGTAGCGTTTTCCCCCCTGTTTCCTGAACTCGGCCACCATCGCCTTCAGCACCAGGCGGGCGCTGCAGCTGGTGCCGACCTGCTCGCAGTGGTTGCGCAGGAAGTGGATCACTTCCCAATGGGCATCCGTCAGTTCGATGTTCTCTTCGCGGGCCAGCTGTCGCGCCTGTTCCTCGGTCCATTCATGAAAACTCTCCGGCGGTGTGCTGCTCTCTGTCGCATAGGGGTCTGGTATCGGCATGTCTCTCTCATCCTCTGGTTCCGGTTGACTGGTACGACCATCTCGATCTGTTATTCTTGCTGCAGGGGTCCGGTTGCGTGGAACGTCCCCGCCACTGGACCGGAGGCGCCTTGTCATCGTTCTCACCGCCGGTCGCCGGTTTCCGCATCCGCGGTGAAGCGGCTGACCGCGACGCTGTGCCGCTTCCCGTCAGGGCAGTGGAATCGTCGTCGTTCCGGGCTCCTGGTGGTCGCCGGGGAGGGTGGGGTGCACCGCTCCCTAACCAAAACCTAGACCATATTCCGGAAAATAACATACTTGATTGGTAGGGTATTTCCACGGGCATGAGGATAGGACAGGGATACGACGCTCACCGGCTGGTCGCCGGCCGGCCGCTGGTGCTCGGCGGTGTGACCATTCCCCATGACCGGGGACTGGAGGCCCACTCCGATGGCGATGTGCTGATCCATGCCCTGTGCGACGCCCTCCTGGGCGCCGCCGGTCTCGGTGACATCGGTCACCACTTCCCCGACAGCAGCAGCGAGTACGAGGCGATCGACAGCCGGATCCTGTTGCGCCGGGTGCGGGAGCTGCTGAAGGAGACGGCCCTGCTGCCGGAAAACGTGGACGCCACCATCATCGCCCAGGCACCGAAGCTCGCCCCCTATATCGATACCATGCGCATCCGTATCGCCAGCGACCTGCACATCGACGCGGTTCGGGTCAATATCAAGGCCACCACCACCGAGGGCATGGGTTTCGCCGGTCGCGGCGAGGGCATCGCGGCCACTGCGGTGGTCCTGCTGCGGGAGACCGGTGACCGCTGAGGTGGAGGCGGAGGGGTGTGTCTCCGCCACCACTCTTCCCTGTGCCCATGGCGGTGCCGCCGGCAGCGGCATGATCCGGGAGCGACCGGAGGATTTCCTGGTCGATGAGATCCTGCCGATGGAGCCGGATGGCAGCGGGGAGCACTGCCTGCTGCGGATCGAGAAGCGCGGCAGCAATACCGACTGGGTGGCGGGAGTGCTGGCGCGGCATGCGGCGGTGCCCCGGCGCGACGTCGGTTATGCCGGCAGGAAGGATCGCCACGCCGTCACCCGGCAATGGTTCTCGGTGCGCCTGGCCGGCCGGCCCGAGCCCGACTGGCGGGCCCTGGAGGGGGAGGGGTTGCGTATCCTGCAGCTGGCCCGGCATGGCCGCAAGCTGCGCACCGGTGCCCTGCGCGGGAACCGCTTCCGGCTGCGTGTCACCCATGCGGTCGTCGATCGGGAGCTGTTGCAGCAACGGCTTCTGGCGATCCGGGAGCGGGGCATCCCCAACTACTTCGGTGAGCAGCGCTTTGGCCGTGATGGCGGCAATCTGGAGCAGGCACGGCGCCTGTTCGCAGGTGAGCTGCACCGCCCGGGACGGAACAGGCGTGGTCTCTACCTCTCCGCTGCCCGTTCCCTGCTGTTCAACCGGGTGCTGGCCCGGCGGGTGCTCAGCGGCGACTGGGACCGCCCGCTGGCCGGCGACTGGCTGGCGCTGGCGGGGAGCCGCTCCGGCTTCCTGGCGGAACAGGTGGACGGGACGTTGCTCCGGCGCTGCCGGGAGATGGACCTGCACCCCACGGGGCCGCTCTGGGGCCGGGGTGAGACCATGGTCGGCGCCGAGGCGCGGCGGCGGGAGAGCGAGGTGCTGGCCCCCTGCCGCAGCTGGACCGAGGGCCTGGAGCGGGCCGGTCTGACGCAGGAGCGGCGGCCGCTGCGGGCGGTGGTCGGGGAGCTGGAGTGGGCGTTGGAAGAGCAGGCGCTGGTGCTCTCGTTCACCCTGCCGAAAGGGAGTTACGCCACCTCCCTGCTGCGCGAAGTGATCGATTACGGGGTCCCTGGGTAATCCTTGAACGGGTCCCTTCCCGTCCTTATGGCGCGGGTTGGAATCGATGACATTCATCCATCTGGATCCCGGCCTGCGCCGGGATGACGGTATTAACCCGGCAACCTAATATATCGTGTTCAGCCGTGCTGTGTGCGTTCGCGGCAAGGCGTCGAAACGCCGCTGTAGCACTTCTACAGCCAGTTTCGACAACGCAGTCCGCGGGCGCGCACAGCACGGCCTATCATTTTATTTCAATAGGTTAGGAGCCTCAGGCATCTCCCCTCCCGGCGTTGCGTGCCTTGCCAAGGGAACCACCCTTGCCTGCGGCAC
>DRKP01000191.1 GCA_011051715.1 Sedimenticola thiotaurini
AGGTTAGGAGCCTCAGGCATCTCCCCTCCCGGCGTTGCGTGCCTTGCCAAGGGAACCACCCTTGCCTGCGGCACGCGCCTTGACAGGGAAGATGCCTGAGGCTCTGAATACGACATATTAGGTTGCCGGGTTAATAATATATCGTGTTCAGCCATGCTGTGCGCGTTCGCGGCAAGGCGTCGAAACGCCGCTGTAGCACCTCTACAGCCAGTTTCGACAACGCAGTCCGCGGGCGCGCACAGCACGGCCTGTCATTTGATTTCAATAGGTTTGGAGCCTCAGGCATCTCCCCTCCCGGCGTTGCGTGCCTTGACAGGGAAGATGCCTGAGGCTCTGAATACGACATATTAGGTTGCCGGGTTAATATCTGCCGTGGCGCCCTCAACCGTCATCGGCGGGTGATCGCGGCCGGCCGCCGACAGCGGACCGGAGGAACGATTCCAGCGCCGCCACGAAGGCCTCCGGCTGCTCCGCGTAGAGCCAGTGACCGGCGCCGGCGATCATCCGCAGCCGCGCCAGCGGAAACAGCTCCAGGATCCGGGGCCGCTGCGCCGCGGTCACATAGTCCGACTCGCTGCCGTAGAGGAACAGGGCCGGCCCCGGATATCCGCTGCTGTCGGCCGGCGGTTCGAATCCTGTAATCGCCCCCATGCCCCGTCGCAGCGCCTGCAGATCGACACGCCAGCGCCAGCGACCGTTCTCCAGCGCCAGGTTCTGCAGCAGATACTGGCGCAGGCCCGGATCGTCCAGATAGCGGGCCAGCACCCCCTCCGCCTGCCGGCGCGAGCCGATGGCGGCCAGGTCCACCGCCTCCATCGCGGTCAGTATGGTATCGAATCCGTGGCGGTAGGGAACCGGTGCGATGTCCACGACCACCAGCCCGGCCGCCCGCTCCGGCCACCGCAGCGCCAGCCACATGGCCGCCTTGCCGCCCATGCTGTGCCCCACCCAGACGGCATCGTCCAGCCCCTGGCGATCGAGAAACGCGAGCAGATCCGCGGCCATCTCCGGGTAGTCCATGGGTTCGGCATGGGGCGAGCGACCGTGGTTGCGCAGGTCGGGGACCAGCAGATGCCAGTGCCGCTCCAGCCGCCGCGCGATGCCGTGCCAGTTGACCGAGGAGCCGAGCAGGCCGTGCAGCAGCACCAGCGTCGGCCGTTGTGCCCGGTAGCTGCCGTATTCCCGGTAGTGGAGTTCCATGGCCGCACCGCTCAGGCCGCGCCGGGGGGCCGGCGCGACGATTCCCCGGAACACGCCGCCCGTCCCGGGTGTGTCACCGACCGGCCGGCCCCGGACACCCGATCAGCGCCGGCGCGGCGGCAGCAGGTCGGTGATGGTGCCCTCGGCCATCTCGGCAGCCATGCAGATGGTCTCGTCGAGAGTGGGGTGGGGATGGATGGTGAGGCCGATGTCCTCGGCATCGGCGCCCATCTCCAGCGCCAGTACCGTTTCACCGATAAGCTCACCGGCATTGACGCCGACGATGCCGGCCCCGAGGATGCGGCGGGTCTCGGGATCGAACAGCAGCTTGGTCATCCCCTCGTCGCGGCCGATGCCAAGGGCACGGCCGGAGGCAGCCCAGGGAAAGACACCCTTGTCATAGGGGATGCCCTTCTCCCGGGCCTCGGTCTCGGTCAACCCCATCCAGGCCACCTCGGGATCGGTATAGGCCACCGACGGGATCGCCATCGGATCGAACAGGGCGGGCTGGCCGGCGATCACCTCCGCTGCCACCTTGGCCTCGTGGGTGGCCTTGTGGGCCAGCATCGGATTGCCGACCACGTCGCCGATGGCGAAGATGTTGGGGACATTGGTACGCATGTGCCGGTCCACCGGGATGAAACCGCGTTCGTCCACCTCCACTCCGGCATGCTCGGCACCGATCCGCCGGCCGTTGGGCACCCGCCCGACGGCCACCAGCACCTTGTCGTAGATCTGCGCCTTGTCCGGGGCCTGTTTGCCCTCGAAGGTGACCTTGAGGCCGTTCTTCTGGGCCTTTATCTCGGTCACCCGGGTCTCCAGCATGATGCGCTCGAAGCGTTTGTCCAGCCGCTTCTTCAGTGGCCGCACCAGGTCCGGGTCGCAGCCGGGGATCAGCCCCTTCTGCAGCTCCACCACCTCGATGCGGCTGCCGAGGGTGCTGTAGACAGTGCCCATCTCCAGGCCGATGATACCGCCGCCGACCACCAGCATGCGTTTCGGGACATCTTCCAGGGCCAGGGCACCGGTGGAATCGAGCAGGCGCGGGTCGTCATGGGGAAAGCCGGGGATCTCCACCGGCCTGGAGCCGCAGGCGATGATGGCGTGATCGAAGCCGATGGAACGGAAACCATCGGCGGTCTCCACCCCGATCCGGTTGGGGGACTCGAACTTCCCCCAGCCCTGGACCACCGTCACCCCCCGCTGCTTCGCCATCGCCGCCAGGCCACCGGTGAGCCGCTGCACCACCTTCTCCTTGCCGCTCCGCAGCTTCTCCAGGTCGATCTCCGGCTCGCCGAAACGGATCCCCATGTGAGCCAGTTCACGCGCCTCGTTGATCACGTCCGCAGCGTGCAGCAGTGCCTTGGAGGGGATGCAACCGACGTTGAGACAGACCCCGCCGAGAGCGGCATGACGCTCGATCAGCACGGTCTTGAGACCCAGGTCGGCGGCGCGGAAGGCGGCGGTGTAGCCGCCGGGTCCCGCACCCAGCACCACCACCTCGGCCTCGATGTCCGGCCCGCCCTTCACCGCCCCGGAGACCGGCGCCGCATCGGGTTCGCGCGGCGCATCCGCCTGCTCCCCCCGGGCCAGCTCCAGGGTCAGGATCGCACCCCCTTTGGAAATGGTGTCCCCCACCTTTACCCGCACCTCCCGGACGGTACCGGAATAGGGGGACGGGATGTCCATGGTCGCCTTGTCGCTCTCCAGGGTGATCAGCGAGTCCTCCGCCTCCACCCGGTCCCCCGGCTTGACCAGCACCTCGATGATCTCCACCGATTCGAAATCCCCGATGTCCGGGAGTGTGACCTCGACAATATCGCTCATGTCCTTTCCTTCATGGTATGAAGCCGTTGCGACGGCGGTGCGGGAACCGGGGCGGCGTGCCCTGACGATCAACGCGCGAAGATTATCCTATCCCTCGATAAAATTAAATTATTTCCGCCCGGAAACCCGCCGCCACAGGGTTGCCCGCCGCCTCCCCGGTTGGGGGCAGGCCGGCGGCGGTATCACTGGCAGGGGCCCTCCCCTACAGCAGCAGCCGGCGGATGTCCGACAACAGCTCCGACAGCAGCCGGGTGAAACGGGCGGCATCGGCGCCGTCGATCACCCGGTGGTCGTAGGAGAGGGAGAGCGGCAGGGTCAGCCGCGGCTGAAACGCGCTGCCGTCCCACACCGGCTTCATGAAGGAGCGGGAGACGCCGAGGATGGCCACCTCCGGCGCATTGACGATGGGGGTGAAGGCGGTGCCGCCGATGCCGCCCAGGCTCGAGATCGAGAAGCAGCCGCCCTTCAGGTCCTCCGGCAGCAGCTTGCCCTCCCGGGCGCGGGCGCTGACCGCCATCAGCTCCCGGGCCAGGTCCAGGATACCCTTCCGGTCCACGTCCCGGATCACCGGCACCATAAGGCCGTTGGGGGTGTCCACCGCGACCCCGATGTGGAAGTACTTCTTGTAGATCAGGGCGGATCCGTCCGGGCTCAGGGAGCTGTTGAATTTCGGCATCCGCTCCAGCGCCGCGACGCAGGCCTTCATCAGGAAGGGCAGAAAGGTGAGCCGCACCTGCTGCTGTTCGGCGGCCGCCTTCTGCTCCCGGCGAAACGCCTCCAGTTCGGTGATGTCGGCCTCGTCGAACTGGGTGACGTGGGGGATATTGAGCCAGCAGGCACTGAGATGGGCACCGCTGATCTTCTGGATCCGGCTCAGTGGCTGCTCCTCCACCTCACCGAACAGGCCGAAGTCGACCTCCGGGATCGACGGCAGCTGCAACGGTCCGGCCGCGGCCACCGGCGCACCGCCGGCAAGGGCCTTCTTGATGAAGCCTTGGACGTCCTCCCGGGTGATCCGGCCCTTGGGGCCGCTGCCCCGCACCTGCAGCAGATCGACTCCCAGCTCACGGGCGAAGCGGCGCACCGCCGGGCTGGCGTGTGCCTTGGCCGGCGGCGCGTCCGACGGCCGTACCGGCACCGGCGGGGTGTGGGGTTCCTTCTCCCCCGGCAGGCGCCGGCTCTGCTTCGGTGCCGGCGCCTGCACCGGTTCGGTCTCCTCGGCCGCCACTTCCGGCAGCCCGGCCGCCTCCGGAGCGGCCTCGGGCCGGGCCGACTCCTCGTCCTGCAGCAGAACCAGCAGGGGCGTACCCTCCTCCACCCGGTCGCCGACCCGGATCAGCACCTGCTTCACCTCGCCAGCCTCCGGCGAGGGGATCTCCATGGTCGCCTTCTCGCTCTCCAGGGTGATCAGGGAATCCTCCACCTCGACCCGGTCGCCGGGACTCACCAGCACCTCGATCACCTCGACACCGGCGAAATCACCGATATCCGGTACCTTGATCTGTTTCTCTATGGCCACGTCGCTCTCCCCCTCAGACCGTCACCGGATTCGGCTTGTCAGGATCGATGCGGTACTTCTTGATCGCCTTCGCCACCAGCTCCGCATCCACTTCACCCTCCTCCGCCAGGGCCGACAGCGCCGCCAGCACCACGTAGTGGCGGTTCACCTCGAAGAAACTGCGCAGCTGGGAGCGCATGTCGCTGCGGCCGAAGCCGTCGGTACCCAGTACCTTGTAGCGGGACGGCACGAACGGCCGGATCTGATCGGCATAGGCACGCATGTAGTCGGTGGCCGCCACCACCGGTCCCGGCTGCCGCTGCAACCGTCGCTGGACCACGGACTGGCGCGGCTCCTGTTCCGGATGCAGCATGTTCCAGCGCTCCACGTCCAGGCCGTCGCGGCGCAGCTCGTTGAAACTGGTGACGCTCCAGACATCGGCGGCAATGCCGAAATCCTTCTCCAGCAGCTCCGCCGCCGCGATCACCTCGCGCAGGATGGTGCCGCCACCGAGCAGCTGCACCCGCTTGCGGCGCCGCTTCGCCGCTGCCTGGTAGAGATACATCCCCTCGACGATGTCGGCCTCGATCCCCTCCGGCATGGCCGGCTGGGGGTAGTTCTCGTTCATCACCGTGATGTAGTAGAAGATGTTCTCCTGCTCCTGGAACATGCGCCGCATGCCGTCCTGCACGATCACCGCCAGCTCATAGGCGAAGGCCGGATCGTAGGTGACGCAGTTCGGGATAGTGGAGGCGAGCAGGTGACTGTGGCCGTCCTGGTGCTGCAGCCCCTCGCCGGCCAGGGTGGTGCGTCCGGCGGTACCGCCGATCAGGAAGCCGCGCGCCTGCATGTCACCGGCGGCCCAGGCCAGGTCGCCGACCCGCTGGAAACCGAACATCGAATAGAAGATGTAGAACGGGATCATGCTGATCCCGTGGTTGCTGTAGGAGGTGGCGGCGGCGATCCAGGACGACATGGCGCCGGCCTCGTTGATTCCCTCCTGCAGTACCTGGCCCTTCTGATCCTCGCGGTAGTACATCACCTGGTCGGCGTCCACCGGCTCGTACAGCTGGCCCACGTGGGAGTAGATGCCGAGCTGGCGGAACATCCCCTCCATGCCGAAGGTGCGGGCCTCGTCCGGAACGATGGGCACCACCTGGCGGCCGACCCTCTTGTCCCGGATCAGGGTGGTGAGCAGGCGCACGAAGGCCATGGTGGTGGACATCGACTTGTCACCGCTGCCCTGCAGCAGGGCGGAGAAGACCTCCAGCCCGGGAATCTCCAGTTTCGGGGCCTCGCTGCTGCGCGCCGGCAGGTAACCGCCCAGCGCCTCACGCCGCTCCTGCATATAGGCCAGCTCGGGACTGTCGGCCGGGGGCTTGTAGAACGGCGTGGCATTGATCTGCTCGTCCGGGATCGGAATGTTGAACCGGTCGCGGAAGGCCTTCAGCGCCACCTCGCCCATCTTTTTCTGGGAGTGGGTGATGTTCTGGCCCTCGCCGGCCACGCCCATGCCGTAGCCCTTCACCGTCTTCGCCAGGATCACCGTCGGCTGGCCGGTATGGGCCACCGCCGCGGCATAGGCGGCATAGACCTTGTGGGGATCGTGGCCGCCGCGGTTGAGGCGCCAGATGTCCTCGTCCGTCATGTTGGCCACCATCTCCTTCAGCTCCGGGTACTTGCCGAAGAAGTGCTCGCGGGTGTAGGCGCCGCCCTTGGCCTTGTAGGCCTGGTAGTCGCCGTCGACGCACTCCTCCATGCGCTTCAGCAGCAGGCCCTTCTTGTCCCGCGCCAGCAGCGGATCCCAGTAGCCGCCCCAGATCACCTTGATCACGTTCCAGCCGGCGCCGCGGAACACCGCCTCCAGCTCCTGGATGATCTTGCCGTTGCCCCGCACCGGGCCGTCCAGGCGCTGCAGATTGCAGTTGATCACGAACACCAGGTTGTCGAGCCGCTCACGGCCGGCCAGGGAGATGGCCCCCAGCGCCTCCGGCTCGTCCATCTCGCCGTCGCCCATGAAGGCCCACACCTTGCGCCCGCCGGTGCTGAGCAGGCCGCGGTCATGGATATAGCGCATGAAGCGGGCCTGGTAGATGGCCATCAGGGGACCCAGTCCCATGGAGACGGTGGGGAACTGCCAGAAGCCGGGCATCAGCCAGGGGTGGGGATAGGAGGAGAGACCATTGCCGTCCACCTCCTGACGGAAGCTGTAGAGCTCCTCCTCGCTGATCCGTCCCTCGAGGAAGGCGCGGGCATAGATGCCGGGGGCCGAGTGCCCCTGGAAAAAGACCAGGTCACCACCCTGGTGCTCGTTGCGCGCCTTGAAGAAGTGGTTGAAGCCGACGTCGAACAGGGTGGCGGCGGAGGCGAAGCTGGAGATGTGACCGCCCAGTTCACTGGAGAGGCGATTGGCCTGCACCACCATGGCCATGGCGTTCCAGCGGATGAAGGAGCGGATCCTGCGCTCCATGGAGCGGTCACCGGGAAAGCGCGCCTGCTTGGTTACCGGGATGGTGTTGACATAGGCCGTGTTGGCGCTGAATGGAAGATAGGCCCCGGAGCGCCGGGCCTTGTCGATC
This sequence comes from Sedimenticola thiotaurini, assembly GCA_011051715.1. Taxonomy (GTDB): domain Bacteria; phylum Pseudomonadota; class Gammaproteobacteria; order Chromatiales; family Chromatiaceae; genus HyVt-443. The sequence continues at coordinate 7,105 of DRKP01000191.1, forward strand.
AGGCGCTCCAGCAGATAGTGGGCCCGCTCGGTGCCCTCGTTCTCCAGCACCGCCTCCAGGGCATCCAGCCACTCCTGTGTCTCCTGCGGGTCGATATCCGGCTTCATCGTATTCGCTCTCTCCAGGGAAATATGACCGATTCCGTCGACGATCCGCCGCCAGGGCACGGCCGGGAATCTCACCCCGGCTCTCCTCCACAGTGCCCCGCCGGACCATATCCCGACCCGCCGCTGGCATCGGCACGGTCTCTGGTATCGGCGAAGGCGGCCCCGTTCCACCATGGGGAGACCCCGGTTCTCATACCGGGCGATGCGGTCCCCGGACGGACGGAGCAGAATTGAAGAAAGCCCGGATTAACGGAATCTACTATTGAACTTTACAATTCTTTGTATTGGGTCAGGCAATATACCGGATTTCCGGGAACGATTCCATGGCCGCGAAGGCGTACCGGGGGGTGCTGGGGCCGATGGATTCCGGCCACTGCCGGAACGAGGGGGAATGCCCCGGGCGGGGACAGAACCGGGATACCAACCATACGAAAAACGCCCGGATCACTCCGGGCGTTTTCCTGTACAGCTCCCTTTGTCGTGGTTCCAGCCAGGTGGACGATGCCGCCACCCCGACCGGACCCAGGCCGGGATCAGAGTTCGCGACTGCTGATGCGCTTGTCGGCGTCGGTGCGCAGGGCCGCATGCCGCTTTTCGGCACTCTGGCGCTGCTCTTCGACCCGCTTCATCATCTCCTGACGACGCTGTTCCATCTGCTTGCGCATCTCCTCATGACGCTTGTCGAAGGCGGCACGATTCGGGCTGGCGGGACGGTCGGCCTGAAGTTCGGCACGGCGCTCCTCCATCTGCTTGCGCATCTGCTCGAATCGGGCATCCATCTCCTTGTCGTCGAAGGGGGCCGGACGGTTCATCCCGAACGGGCCGCGACGGGCCTCCATCTGCTTGCGCATCTGCTCGAATCGGGCGTCCATCTCCTTGTCGTCGAAGGGGGCCGGACGGTTCATCCCGAACGGGCCGCGGCGGGCCTCCATCTGCTTGCGCATCTGCTCGAAACGGGCCTCCATATCCTCGAACGAGGGCACGTCGGGACGCTCGAAGGCAGCCGGGCCGAAATCGTCGAAGCCGGGAGTGAACGGACGCTCGAATCCGATCGGATCCTGGGCGAAGGGTGCCTGCAACGGCTGCGGCTGTACGCTGGCCAGCTGCTCGGCATACTTGCGCTGGGCCTCCATCGCCTGCTGCAGTGCCTTCGCCTGCTGCTCCGCCAGCGCCTGCTGCTGCTCCTGCAGCGCCTTCTGCTGCTCTTCGGTCAGCGGTGCAACCGGGGCACCATAGACCGGATAATAGGGATAGCCGCCATAATAGGGGCCGTAGTAGTCATAGCCACGACCCCAGCCGCGGCCATAGCCGCCGCCACTGCCATGGGCACTCATGCTGAAGCTGAAACCGGCATCCGCGTAGCCATCACCCCAGCCGTCGCCGATGCCGTCACCGAAACCGTTCCAGGGACCGCCCCACCAGGCGCTGGCGCTCATGGACGCCGTTACCAGGGCAGTGGCCAGAAAAATCTTGTTGAGTTTTTTCATTTGTATCGACCTCCTCGGGAAAACAGGCCCTTCCGGGCCTGTTTCACTGAATCTCTATCGGCATTCCATGTGCCCTTCACCTTACCTGGTGGATAGAGGATCAACGCACAACGTGCTTACTTGGACTGGGTGGCAGCCGGAGCCTGAGGGGCAACCGGGGCGACCGGGGCAACGGGGGCACCGTAGGGGGCATAGCCGTAGGGGGCACCGTAGCCATAGGGAGCGCCATAGCCGTAGTAGGGATAGCCGTAGCCATAGCCGCGGCCATAGCCGTAGCCGCGACCGCGGCCATAGCCGGAGCCACCACCACTGAAGTTCATGTTGAAATCGCTGAACATGTCACCCCAGCCGTCACCCCAGCCGTCGCCATAGCCGTTGTTGCCCCAGGGACCGCCACCCCAGGGACCACCCCACCACGCAGAGGCGGAAGCGGAAGCAGCCAGCATGGCGGCGATAGCAGCAGCTTTTACGATAGTTTTCATAGTTTCATCTCCAATGATTTTGTAGGATTTATACTGCGTTGCAGGAAGACGTTTGTACTTCTTGTGTGTTCCTGGAGATGAAGAATATTAGTAATTTCTTAACTTGTCTAATTTTATAATGCTAATGATATAAATTCATCGATAGATAATGATAATGAATGGGGTTCTGCCTGGCCCTGGTGTGCAGGGCCGTTGCCGGATGCAGAACCGCGCCCGGAGGGGGGGATACACGGTAGATGCCCCCCCGGGGACCGGGGGAGGACGGAGGGGTCAGTTCAACGTGTCGTCACTGTCCAGAGGCTGCTCCAGCTCCTGGTCGAACTCATCCAGGGGCGGGTTGCCGTCGTAGACATCGTTGAGCCGTTTCTGCAGATAGGCGTCACGCATGAAGGCATAGGGATCGAGCGCCGCCTGCTCCAGGATCCGGCTGGCGCCCAGCAGATCGGCCCGGCGATCGATGAACCAGAGCGCGAGCAGGCCATACTGCACCGCGTCGGAGTCGGTCGCCCACTTCACCGGGGCCACGTTCCAGTCCAGCACCAGCCCGACCAGATCACGCCCACTGCTGGGGCCCAGCAATGGCAACACCAGGTAGGGACCGGTGCCGATCCCCCAGGCCCCGAAGGTCTGACCAAAATCCTCCCGGTAACGGGGCAGATCCATGTCGCTCGCCACATCGATGAATCCCAGGATCCCGATGGTGCTGTTGATCGCCAGCCTTCCGGCGCTGCCCGCCGCCCGCTTCAGCTTGAACTGCAGGGCGTTGTTGATGATCGAGTTGACTTCGGAGAGATTGGCGAAGAAATTGGTCACCCCCCGGTCCAGCGGATCCGGCATGATCCACTGGTAGCCCTTGGCCAGGGGCTTGATGATCGCCCGGTCCAGGCCATCGTTGAAACTGAACATGGCCCGGTTGAAATCCTCCAGGGGATCGCGTGGGTCGGCATACTCCCCGGTGGTGGCGCACCCTGCCAGCAGCAGAACCACCGCACCCCACACCGGATGGCGCCACCAGGACATTCTGTTCATCGTTTTCCATTCCCCTGTCGACGGCGGCGGCCGGGAATTCCCTTCCTGTACGGCCGCCCCGGAAATCTAGCACAAACTCCATTTACCGCCTATTGTCGGCCGCACGGACGGTTTGCTTGACTGCTTCGTTGCCGGAAAGGATGCAGGAGCGGTGGATATTGACCCGGCAACCCAAGATGCGGGGGCAATAAACAAAGAAAACGGTCGACTTTGGCGAAAATTCACATAAGCTGCCTGCCATGACAGGATTCGACTACAACGATGCCATCGCCGGCCGCTTCCGCGGTTTTCTCCCGGTGGTGGTGGATGTGGAGACCGGCGGTTTCGATGCCCGCCGCGACGCCCTGCTGGAGATTGCGGCGGTGATCGTCGGCATGGCGGAGGACGGTTCCCTGCTGCCGGCGGAGAGCCACGCCTGCCACGTGGAGCCCTTCCCGGGGGCCAACCTGGACCCCAAGGCGCTGGCCTTCAACGGCATCGACCCGGACCACCCGTTCCGCATGGCCCTGCCGGAGAGGGAGGCGTTGCAGAAGATCACCGCCCCGATCCGCAAGGCGGTGAAGGCCAGCGGCTGCAACCGGGCGATCCTGGTCGGTCACAACGCCTTCTTCGATCTGGGGTTCATCAATGCGGCGGTGGAGAGGACCGGTTTCAAGCGCAACCCGTTTCACCCCTTCAGCACCTTCGACACGGTTTCCCTGGCGGGGCTGGCATTCGGGCAGACGGTACTGGCGCGTGCCGTTCGCGAGGCGGGCATCGAGTGGGACAGCAGTCAGGCCCACTCAGCCATCTATGATGCGATGAAGACCGCCGAGCTGTTCTGCACCATCGTCAACCGCTGGGACCGCGAGATCGGCCACGAGTCCGGAGAGGCCCCGCCGGGGTAGCGGTTACCCAACCCCCGGCGAGGCCACCAGTCGTCATTCCGGCGCAGGCAGGAATCCAGCGGGGGATCGGCCGGCACCGGCCCGGTCACGACGAAGGAAAGCTCCCCCTGCGGACCGTGACCAGCCCGGCCCCCGGCTCAGGTATCAGCCCTCCCCCTCCTTCTCTTGCGGCCACTTCTTGGCCGCTTCCGCCACCATCTTCTGCAGCTCGCCGCTCTCGTGCAGCTCCAGGGTGATGTCACAGCCACCCACCAGCTCGCCGTCGATATAGAGCTGGGGGAAGGTGGGCCAGTCGGCGTAGCGGGGCAGGTTCTCGAAGATCTCGGGGTCGGCCAGCACGTTGACATAGGCGAACTTGACGCCGCAATCCTGCAGCGCCGCCGCCGCCCGGGAGGAGAAGCCGCACTGGGGAAACTGCGGCGTGCCCTTCATATAGAGTACGATGGGGTTGTTCTCCACCTGTTCTTTGATGCGGTCCAGTACGTCCATCTCGTTCTCTCCTCTCGATTCTGTTCGCGAATGGGTCGCGGATCCCGGTTTGGCGCCAGTCTACCCGCAGCCCGGGGCCGAATAAACCGGCGGATGCTGGGATTGAACCGGAGGATCAGAAGAACCTGCCGGCCCCGATCACGCTGGTGGTCAGACCGAGGACCAGGTTGGTGGCGATCAGCCGCCGGATCAGCGCCATCTGTGCGGCCGCGGCGGAAAGGTCTCCCGCTTCCAGGGCCAGGCCCATGCGGCGGAAGGGCAGGAAGTAGATGAAGCAGAAGATCGCCACCATCAGCAGCCCGATCCCCTGCATGACATGGACATAGAGCCCGGCCTGTCCGGACCAGAGGCCGAGAAACACCCAGTAGCCGCTGCCCAGGATCAGAGCGATGGCCAGCCACACCCAGCGAAAGAAGCCGGCCAGCACCCGGTGCAGCAGTGGCAGACGGGCGGGAGGCTCGAGCAGGCCGTTGGCGGCCGGCCGCAGCGCCATGTGGGCGAAGAACATCCCCCCGACCCAGACAATGGTGCCGAGCAGATGCAGAACGAGAGCGGTCTGTAGCATGGGAACTCCCCTCCACTGCTGCCCGCCCGGGGCAGCCAACAACGGTCCGTCAGCCCACGGCGGGTGACGGGAACAGGAAAATGGGTTCTCTCACCCTGTCACCACGTCCACGTTGCGCTGCAGCCAGAACTCCAGCAGCGCCAGGTGCCACAGCTTGCTGCCCTGCAGCCGGGTGTGGTGCATCTCCGGCGCCGCCAGCAGCATCTCCACGTAGGCGCGGCTGTAGAGGCCACGACTGCGGCAGGCATCGGAGGTGAGGATGTCACGCATGAAGTCGAGGAACTCGCCGCGCACGTACTTCAGCGCCGGCATCGGAAAGTATCCCTTGGGCCGGTCGATCACCGCATCCGGCAGCAGCCCGCGGGCCATTGCCTTGAGCGGGTACTTGCCCCCCTCCTTCAGTTTCAGCGCCGGGGGGCAGCGCGCCGCCAGCTCCACCAGCTGGTGATCCAGGAAGGGCACCCGCGCCTCCAGCCCCCAGGCCATGGTCATGTTGTCCACCCGCTTCACCGGATCGTCCACGATCAGGGTGGTGACATCCATGCGCAGCACCGCGTCCATGAACTCGTCCGCATCCGGTTCCGCCAGCAGCCGGGCGATCAGCTCGCGGGTGTGATCGTCACCGCGGTAGGCAGCGGTGACCATCTGGCGGTATTCGTCGTGATCGCGGTCGAAGTAGTGTTTCGCGAACCGCTCCACCGGCTCGCCCCCGGTCTCCGCCTGCATCCGCGGATACCAGAAGTAGCCGCCGAAGACCTCGTCCGCCCCCTGCCCCGACTGCACCACCTTGACCTCTTTCGACACCTGCTCGCCGAGCAGATAGAAGGCCACCGCGTCCTGGCCGAACATCGGCTCCGCCATGGCATCCACCGCCTCGGGCAGGCGCCGCAGCACCTCGCTGTTGGGTACCAGGAAGCGGTGGTGGCGGGCGGAGTAGCGCTCCGCCACCGGGTCGGAGTACTCGAATTCGCTCCCCTTCTCGTCCGGATGGTCCTCGAACCCGACCGAGAAGGTGCGCAGGTCCGCCACTCCGCTCTCCGCCAGCAGCGCCACCAGCAGGCTGGAGTCGAGGCCACCGGAGAGCAGCACCCCGACCGGCACGTCGGCGATCTCGTTGCGACGTTCCACCGCCCCCCGCAGGGAGTCGTGGATCGCCTCCAGCCACTCCCCCTCGCTGCGCGGCTGCGCCGGGCGGGTGGCCGGGAAGTGCCAGTAACGCTGCTCGCGCCGGATGCCGTCGCCGTCCAGCTGCAGCCAGTGGGCCGGCCCCAGCTTGCGGATCCCCTTGAGCAGGGTACGCGGCGCCGGTACCACGCCGTGCAGGGTGAACTGGTGGTGCAGCGCCACCGGGTCGATCTCGCGGTCCACCCCGCCAGCGGCCAGCAGGGCCTGGGTATTGGAGGCGAAGCGCAGGCGGTCGTCGTCGATGGTGTAGTAGAGGGGCTTGATGCCGAGCCGGTCACGGGCCAGGAACAGGGTCTTCTCCCGCATCCGCCAGATGGCGAAGGCGAACATGCCGTGCAGCCGTTGCACGCACTCCGGGCCCCAGGCATGGAACGCCTTCAGGATCACCTCGGTATCACCGTGGGAGAAGAAGTGGTAGCCCAGATCCGCCAGCTCTTCGCGCAGGGCCGGGTAGTTGTAGATGGTGCCGTTGAACACCAGCGCCAGCCCCAGCTCCTGGTCCACCATCGGCTGGTTGGCGTGCTCCGACAGGTCGATGATGGAGAGCCGGCGGTGGCCAAACCCCAGCGGTCCGTCGCTGTAGCTGCCGCCATGATCCGGTCCGCGCCGCTCCAGCCGGGCGGTCATGCGCCGCACCGCGCCCAGATCGGCCTCACGGCCGTCGAATCTCAGCTCACCGCAGATTCCGCACATCCGACTGCTCCATCGTTACAGGGGGTCGCCGGGCGACCGCCAGGCTCCGGTTGGGCCCGCATCCGGAAACTGCGCCGCGGTACCGGCGTTGCGAAGTATGCCATACTTCGCCCGCCATCGAACCGACCCCACCGGAGCACAGGGACCCGCACATGAGCCAGCCCGCAACCTACGTCATCTTCGGCGCCACCGGCAATCTCTCCCGGGTCAAGCTGATGCCCGCCCTCTATCATCTGGAAGCGGCCGGGAAGCTGCCGGAGGGGACCCGCATCCTGGCCCTGGGACGGCGTCCCTGGGACCGGGACCAGTGCATCGGGCAGATCCGTGAATGGGTCTCCGCCAGGGCCAGGGGCCAGCTCGACCGGACCCTGTTCGACCGCTTCGCCGCCCGCATCGACTATTTTCGCGGCGACCTGACCGACGACGGCATGTACCCCGCACTGTACCGCTTCATCGAGGAGCATCCGCAGTTTCCACGCAACATCGCCTACTACATGGCCATCAGCCCGGCCGAGTTCGGGGTGGTGGTGGAGCGTCTCCATGGCGCCGGCCTGCTGCAGGAGCACTCCGGCTGGAAGCGGGTGGTGATCGAGAAACCGTTCGGCTACGACCTGGAGAGCGCCCAGGCGCTGCAGCGGCGCATCGGCCGCCACCTGCGCGAGGAGCAGGTGTTCCGCATCGACCACTACCTGGGCAAGGGCACGGTGCAGAACGTGCTGGTGTTCCGTTTCGCCAACACCATGCTGGAGCCGTTGTGGAACCGCAACTATATCGACCACATCCAGATCACCCATTCCGAGACCCTCGGGGTGGGCAGCCGCGCCCACTTCTACGACGGCGCCGGTGCCATGCGCGACATGATCCAGAGCCACCTGCTGCAGCTGCTCACCCTGGTCACCATGGAGCCGCCGGCCTCCAGGGACGCCGAGTCCCTGCGCGACGAGAAGGTGAAGGTGCTGAAGTCGGTGCGGCCGATCCATCCCAGCGCGGTCCACGCCCACGCCTTCCGCGCCCAGTACAGCGAGGGCGAGATCGGCGGCCAGCGGGTACCCGGCTATCTGCAGGAGGAGAACATCCCTCCGGACAGCGTCACCGAGACCTACGCCGCCCTCAAGCTGTACATCGACAACTGGCGCTGGCGCGGGGTGCCCATCTACCTGCGCACCGGCAAGCGCATGGCGCAGCAGCAGTCCCTGGTGTCGATCTGCTTCCGCCATCCGCCGCTGCAGTTCTTCCGCGGCACCCAGGTGGAGCGGATTCGGCAGAACTGGGTGCTGCTCGGCATCCAGCCCTGCGAGTGCCTGCGCATCGAGATGACGGTGAAGGAACCGGGCCTGGAGATGCGTACCCGCCAGACCAGCCTGGACGCCAGCCTGCGCCAGGAGGGCGAGATCCTCACCGACGCCTATGAAGAACTGCTGCTCGACGTGCTCGACGGCGACCGCTCCCTGTTCCTGCGCTACGACGAGGTGGAATACGCCTGGCGGGTGGTGGATCCGGTGCTGCAGGTATGGGCCACGGAGCGTGACTTCATCCACACCTATCCTGCCGGCAGCTGGGGGCCGGAGGAGAGCAGGCGCCTGTTCGAGAAGGAGGAGCACCGCTGGCGCCACAGCCTGGAGCCGGAAGATGGAGCGGGATGACCCGGGACCCTGCCGCTGGACACCACTCCCCTCCGCCGAGGCGGTGGCACAGCGGGCGCGGGACCGGATCCTGCAACGGGCGCAGGCGGCGATCACCGAACGGGGCGCATTTCACCTGGTGCTGGCCGGTGGCGGCACGCCGGAACGCTGCTACCGGCTGCTGCAACACACCCCTGCCGACTGGGGGCAGTGGCACATCTGGTTCGGCGACGAGCGCTGCCTGCCGCCGGACCACCCGCAGCGCAACAGCCGCATGGCCGCCGACGCCCTTCTCGACCGGGTGCCCATCCCACGGCACCAGATCCACCCCATCCCGGCGGAGCTGGGTCCGACCGAGGCGGCACGCCGCTACCGGCACGAGATCGCGGCGGCGCTGCCATTCGACTTGGTCCTGCTCGGGCTGGGGGAGGACGGCCATACCGCCAGCCTGTTTCCGGGGCAGCGGCATCCCGACGACGCCCTGGTGGTGCCGGTGACCTGCGCCCCGAAACCGCCACCGGAGCGGGTCAGCCTCAACTATCCGGCGCTGCAACGGAGCAACTGGCTGCTGTTCCTGGTCACCGGCGCCGGCAAGGGGGAGGCGGTCGCCGCCTGGCGTGCCGGCCGGCCGCTGCCGGCGGCGCGGGTGCGGCCGCAGGGACCGTGCGAGATCCTGCTGGATGCTGCCGCCTGGGACGCCGCCCTGCGGAACGGGCCGCCACCCTTGCAATGACCCGGGATACAAAATAGAATCGCTCTCATCTATTTACCAAGTAAATTGATTGGTTATTACGAATCACGAGGAGAGACCCACGATGACCCACGAACTGCCCCCGCTGCCCTACGCCATGAACGCCCTGGAGCCCACCATCTCCCAGGAGACCCTTGAGTACCACTACGGCAAGCACCACCAGGCCTACGTCACCAACCTGAACAACCTGATCCCGGGCACCGAGTTCGAGAACGCCTCGCTGGAGGAGATCATCCGGAAGGCCTCCGGCGGCATCTTCAACAACGGCGCCCAGGTGTGGAACCACACCTTCTACTGGAACTGCCTCAGCCCCAACGGCGGCGGTCAGCCCAGCGGTGCCCTGGCGAAGGCCATCGACGGCGCCTTTGGCTCCTTCGACGAGTTCAAGAAGAAGTTCTCCACCTCCGCCGCCACCAACTTCGGTTCCGGCTGGACCTGGCTGGTGAAGAACGCCGACGGCGGCCTTGAGATCGTCAACACCTCCAACGCGGCCAACCCGATGACCGACGGCAAGACCCCGCTGCTGACCGTCGACGTCTGGGAGCACGCCTATTACATCGACTACCGCAACGCGCGCCCGAAGTACCTGGAAGAGATCTGGAACCTGATCAACTGGGACTTCGTCGCCAGCAACTTCGCCGGCTGATCCGGCCCGCTGCCGAACCGACCCGGCCCCGCGCGGCCGGGTTTTTCATGCCCCCTTGAAAGCTGCCCCGCCAACCCCATTTCCGGATCAGAAACCAATCTTGGCAGCAATAAAGGAGGTGCATCATGACACTGATGATCCGCGACCCATGGCAGTTGATGAACGAATGGCGCAAGGAGATGGACCGCGCGCTCGGTTATCCGGTCACCCGGGACGACACCACCGTCGAGGGTGGCGACTGGACGCCGGCGGTGGATATCAAGGAAGAGGACGACAAGTACGTACTGCACGCCGACATCCCCGGTGTGAATCCGGAGGAGATCGAGGTCTCCATGGACAACGGCGTACTCACCATCAAGGGTGAGCGCAAACTGGAGTCGGAAGAGGAGAAGGAGAACTACAAGCGCATCGAGCGCGTGCACGGTGTCTTCTATCGCCGCTTCGCCCTGCCCGACGACGCCGATCCGGAGAAGATCGAGGCCGCCGGCAAGAATGGCGTCCTCGAGGTGGTGATCCCCAAGACCGAGGCGCAGAAGCCGCGCAAGATCGAGGTCAAGAGCTGATCCGGGAGCGCAACCATGAGCACATTGCAACAGATCCGCAAGGGCATGAGCCGGGCGCTGGAGAGCCTGCAGGAGGGCTGGCAGCAGCTGCGCGAGCGGGCCTCCAATGCCCTCACCCGGTTTTCCCCCAACATGGGGGACGCGGAACACCGGGAGCTGGAGGCAGCCTCACCGCGGTGGGGCCTGCTGGCGGCAGAAGTGAGGGAAGACGACGACGAACTGGTGGTCCGGCTGGAGGTACCCGGGATGGAGAAGGATCAGTTCGATATCAGTCTCTACGACGATGTGCTCGTGGTGCGCGGTGAAAAGCACATCCAGCGCGAAGAGACCCGTGGCCGCTACCACATCATGGAGCGTGCCTACGGGCGCTTCGAGCGGGCCATTCCGCTGCAGGCAGAGGTCGACATCGACCGCGCGAAGGCGAAATACAAGCGCGGCGTGCTCAGCATCCGGCTGCCCAAGGCGAACCGCCGGGTCAGGCGCCGGATCGAGGTGAAGCAGGCCTGATCCCGCCGAATCCCAATCTATTCATCTCCCCCCTTCCTCAACGCCCGCTGATACAGCGGGTTCTTTTTTTCCCCGGTGATGCGGGCGGTGAGTGCGGCCGCCTGTTTCACCGGCAGCTCCTGCAGCAGGATCTCCAGGATCCGTTCCGCCTCCGGTGACACCTCCCCCGCGGCGGCGGCCGGCGCCCCCGCCACCAGCACCACGAACTCCCCCCGGCGCTGATCGGCATCCGCCCGCACCAGCTGCAGCAGCCGCTCCAGGGTCGCCAGACGGATGGTCTCGTGGCGCTTGGTCAGCTCCCGCGCCAGTACCGCCGGCCGCTGGCCACCGAAACCATGCACCATATCCGCCAGGCTTGACTCGATGCGATGACTCGATTCGTAGAAGATCAGGGTGGCGGTTTCACCCTGCAGCCGCCCGAACAGCTCCCGCCGGGCGGAGGAACCCCGCGGAGGAAAGCCCTGGAACAGGAACCGGTCCGACGGCAGACCGGCGGCGGAGAGGGCGCAGATGGCGGCGCTGGGGCCGGGCACCGGCGCTACCCGGAGGCCGCGACGGTGGCACTCCCGCACCAGGGGGAAGCCGGGGTCGCTGATCAGCGGTGTCCCGGCATCCGAGATCAGGGCCAGGTCCTGCCCCTGCTCCAGCCGTTGCAGCAACCCCTCCAGCAGCTGCCGCTCGTTGTGTTCGTGCATCGACCGCAACGGTGTCCTGACCCCGAGATCACGCAGCAGCGGCCCGCTGTGCCGGGTATCCTCGGCCGCGATCAGGTCCACCCCGCGCAGCACCTCCAGCGCCCGGGGCGAGAGGTCGCCCCGGTTGCCGATCGGCGTCGCCACCACATACAGCACCCCACGCTCGTTTGACACGCTCCACCCCAGACAAGATACTCACAGGCCGGCTCACGGGGCCCCCGTTCCGTCCCCACCAATCCATCGTGCCTTCGCCCAACCTGCCATGCAACCAGAGATCCGCAATCCGCTGACCGCCCTGATCATGCTGCTGCTGATCACCGCCTGCGTCCCGTCGCCGTCGGTGAAGCCGGAACAGCCGCCGGCGGCCGACCTCGCACCCCAGCTCGCCCGGGTGGAGGCACTGGAGGCGGCGCAGGACTACCTGGCCGCCGCGGACCTGCTGCAGCAGGTGGCGGCCAAGGCCCCCTCGCCCCGGCGCGAATCCCTGCTGTTGCGGGCGGCGGAGGATCAGTTCCGCGCCGGCGACAGCGAGGGCGCCGCCCTGCTGCTGGAACAGATCCGGCTGCCGGCCCTGCCCGAACTCGATCTGCAGAAGCGGCTGCTGGTGGCAGAGATGGCCAACGCGGGGGACCGGCCGGACGAGGCCCTGGCCCTGCTGCAGACCCCGCCAACCGAGGATGTGCGCAAGGACCTGCGACGCCGCTATCATGCCATCCGGGCCCGCGCCTTCCGCCTCAACGGCAACCTGCTCGACAGCGGTCGCGAACTGGGCGAGCTGGACCTGTTGATCGACGACCGGGAACAGCGGCTGCGGAACCAGCTGGCCATCATCGAGACCTACGCCGCCCTCACCGACCAGGCGCTGGAGCTGCTGCAGCCCCAGCCGCCGGGCATCCAGGGCGGCTGGATGGAGCTGACCAGGATCATCAAGGCCCACGCCAACGACGCCGAGGCGATCCGCCCCCTGCTGCAGGAGTGGCGGCAGCGCTTCCCCGACCATCCGGCGATGCCGGAACTGCTGGACGGCTACTACGAAAACCTCAACGCCCTGTTCCGCCAGCCGCGCCGTATCGCCGTCCTGCTGCCCGAATCGGGCCGCTTCGCCCGCGCCGCCGAGGCCATCCGCGAGGGCTTCCTGGCAGCCTACTATCAGCAGCCGCAGGATCAGCGCCCGGCGCTGGCGTTCTACGACAGCAGCGACCCGGAGGAGATCTGGCCGCTGTACCAGGAGGCGGTGGAGGCGGGTGCGGAGCTGCTCGTCGGCCCCCTGAGCAAGGCCGGGGTGGCCCAGTTCGCCGAGGCCGGTGAACTGGACGTGCCGGTGCTGGCACTGAACCGGATCCAGCCCACCTCGCCACCACCGCTGTACCTGTTCCAGTACAGCCTGTCGCCGGAGGACGAGGCGCGCCAGGTGGCGGAGCGGGCCTGGAGCGACGGCCTGACCAGCGCCGTTGCACTCACCCCCGAGGGGCGCTGGGGAGACCGCATCTACGACGCCTTCCTCGACCGCTGGGAGGAGCTGGGTGGCACCCTGGTGGAACACCAGCGCTACGACCCGAAACAGAACGATTTCTCCCAGCCGATCAAGGCGCTGCTGAATCTGGACCTGAGCCAGTCCCGGCGCAAGGCGCTGCAGGGGGTGCTCGGTGAGCGGCTCGAATTCGAGCCGCGCCGCCGCCAGGATGCGGGCTTCGTGTTCCTCGTCGCCCGCCCCCAGCTGGCACGCCAGATCCGTCCCCAGCTGCAGTTCCACCGCGCCGCCGACCTGCCGGTCTACGCCACCTCCCACGTGTTCTCCGGCACCGCCTCCCCGATCGAGGACCAGGACCTGGACGGGATCCGCTTTCCGGTGGCCCCCTGGCTGCTGGAAGAGGACCCGGACGCCCCCCTCTCCCGCCAGCGCCTGGCCGCAGTGCTGCCGCAGCTTCAGACCCGCTACCTGCCCCTCTACGCGATGGGTATCGACAGCTATCGGCTGCCGGCCCACCTGGCGCGGCTGCAGGACAGCCCCCGCGAAGTGATGGAGGGAGCGACCGGCAACCTCTACCTCGACCCCATCCGCCAGCTGCACCGGCAGATGGCCTGGGCGCAGATGGAACAGGGGGTGCCGAAGATGATCGGCTTCAGCCCGCGCCTGGACGAAGCCGGGGCCATCGAGGCGGAGCCTGCAGCCCGGCCGCTGCCGGCCCCGATCCCTCCCATGCCGCCATCGCCGACGCCCGGGGCCACCCCCGTCCCCCGGTGACCGGCGGCCGGGTACGGGGCACGGCGGCGGAACAGCAGGCGTGCCGTTATCTGCGCGAACGGGGGCTGCGCCTGGTTGCCAGCAATTTCCATTGCCGCCGCGGCGAGATCGACCTGATCATGCAGGAGGGAGGTGACCTGGTCTTCGTCGAGGTGAGATACCGGCGCAGCGAGCGATTCGGCGGTGCCCTGGAGAGCGTGACCCCGGCCAAGCAACGGAGGATAATCACGGCGGCGAACCATTTCCTCCAGACCCACCCCCGTTGGTGCGATCATCCCTGCCGGTTCGATGTCGTCGCCATCGGCGGTGCCGGAGGAGATGCCATCGACTGGATCAAGGACGCCTTTGCCAGCGAATGATCGATCTTGCGACCAATGCCGCCCGCTGTATCGAGGCCAGTGCCCGCCTCGCAGCCGCCGCGCTCCCACCTCTGGCACCCAGGGTGGCCGACGGCGCCCGCGCGATCGTCGATTCCCTGTTGCAGGGCGGCCGTATCCTCACCTGTGGCAGCGGCTCCGGCGCCGCCCTGGCCCAGTATATGGCGACCCTGCTGCTGAACCAGTTCCAGCGCGAGCGGCCCGCCCTGCCGGCCATCTCGCTCAACGCCGACAGCACCCTGCTGTCCGCCATCTGCGGGAGCTTCGACCACGACGAACTGTTCTCACGCCAGGTCCGGGGACTGGGGAAGGGCGGCGACATGCTGCTCGCCATCTGCCCGGACGATGACCAGGAGCCGATCGTCGCCGCGGTCCAGGCCGCGCGCGAACAACAGATGAAGGTGATCGTTCTCACCGGCGGCGCAAGAGGCAGGCTGTCCGGGCTGCTCGGGGGAGACGATATCGATATCCACCTGTCCGGTATCACGCCCGCCCAGGCCCGGGAACTGCAACTGATCCTGCTGCACACCCTGTGTGAACTGATCGACCAGCAGCTGCTGGGCAGCCATTGACCCGGCCCGCCCACCATCACCATGAACCAGAGAAGGATGAACATCATGACACGACCCGCCAGTATCCTGCTGATCCTGCTGCTCACCGCCGGCCTGCTCCAGGGCTGCGGGGCCCTGGTCGTCGGCGGTGCCGCCACCGGCATCGCCGTCATCCACGACCGACGCAGTGCCCAGACCGTGCTGGAGGACAAGGAGATCCAGCTGCGCACCCTGTCTGCGGTGGAGGACGACCCCGCCCTGGCGGCACGCAGCCGGGTCGCCGCCGTCAGCTACAACCACGTGCTGCTGCTGACCGGGCAGGTGGAGACCCCGGAGCTGAAGCGGCGCTACGTCGAGCTGGCCCGCAACATCCCCAAGGTGAAGCGGGTGGTGGACGAGGTCGAGGTCGGCACCCCCACCACCCTGACCGAGGAGAGCAGGGACGCCTACATCACCTCCAAGGTGAAACTGGCCCTGTTCGACGTCGACCTGCCCACCTTCGACCCGAGCCGGATCAAGGTGGTGACCGAGCGCGGCGTGGTCTACCTGCTCGGCCTGGTGACCCCGGAAGAGGCGGCCGCGGTGGTGGAGAAGGCCCGTTACGTCGGCGGGGTCAAGCGGGTGGTGAAGATCTTTGAATACATCTGAGGTGCCGCTGTCGCCCGCCACCGTCCGGCGGCTGGAGTCGATCCTCGGCGCCGATGGCCTGCTCACGGATCCGGGCGACTGCTGGCCCTACGGCTATGACAACAGCCGCCGGCAGGCCATGCCCCAGGCGGTGGCCTTCCCCACCCGCCACGACCAGGTCCAGGCCCTGGTGCAGCTGTGCAACCGGGAACGCATCGTGATGACCCCGCGGGGCACCGGCACCGGCACCACCGGCGCCACCGTCCCGGACCAGGGCGGTATCGTGATTTCCCTGGAGCGGATGAGCCGGCTGCTGGAGATCGACAGCGCCAACCGCTTCGCCCGGGTCGAACCCGGCATCAGCAACGGCGAACTGCAGCGCCACCTGGGGGAGGAGGGATTCTTCTGGCCGCCCGATCCCACCAGCGCCTCGGTCTGTACCGTCGGCGGCAACCTCGCCTACAACTCCGCCGGCCCCAGGGCGGTGAAATACGGCACCCCCCGCGACAACACCCTCGGGCTGCGCGCCGTCACCGGCGCCGGCGACACCATCCGTACCGGCGTGATCACCAGCAAGGGAGTGGTGGGCTACGACCTGACCCGGCTGCTGATCGGCTCCGAGGGGACCCTCGCCATCATCACCGAGGCGGTACTCAAACTGACCCCGCTGGCCGGGGCCAGGGCGACCCTGGCGGCCAGTTACCGGGACGTCCATGCCGCCGCGCGCGCGGTATCCGCGATCATGGCCCAGCCGGTGACCCCCTGCGCCCTCGAGTTCATGGACGGCGCCGCCATCCGCATGGTGCGGGATTTCTCCGACCTGGAGCTCGACGACCGGGTCGGTGCCATGCTGATGATCGAGGTCGACGGCCCCCGGCACTGCCTGGAGCAGTCGGTTGGCCAGGTGCAACGGGCCGCTTCGGTGGACGGCGTGGTGGACATCCACTGGGCCAGTGACGGGGCCGAGGTGGAGCGATTGTGGCGCACCCGCAAGGCACTCTCGCCCGCCCTGCGCAAGCTGGCACCGAAAAAGATCAACGAAGACGTGGTGGTTCCGGTGTCACGGATCCCTGACCTGATCGGTGGGCTGGAGCGGCTGTCCCGGGAGAGCGGTATCCGGATCGTCAACTTCGGCCATGCCGGCAACGGCAACATCCACGTCAACCTGCTCACCGATCCTGACGATGCCGACTGCATGGCGCGGGCGGAAAGGGCCCTGAGCGACCTGTTCGACCTGGTGCTGCATCTCGGCGGCACCCTCTCCGGCGAACACGGGATCGGCCTGGAGAAACGTGATTTCGTCGACCGCGAGATCGAACCGGCCACCCTGGCCTTGATGCGCCGCATCAAGGCCCAGTTCGATCCCCTCGGCATCCTCAACCCGGGCAAGGGGTTCCCACCGTAGCCCGGTTCCTCCCCCCGCAATCGGCGACGGGATCGCTGCGGATCCGGGTGAAGGCCCGTTAAACTAATTCCCCTCGGGGACGAAAACATGATAATGATTAGGGCCGTGGTTCCCGAAACCCCATAACGAGGAGGGGATTGCAGCGCCCGGCCGGCACACCTGACCGAAGGAGCACATGCAGTGACAAGAACAGCTTCAACCCTCCTGTTTCTCGCCATTTCACTCCTGCCAGGCCTGGCCCTGGCTTCCGCATCCGTGGAGGGAGAGCGCCTCGACCTCACCGGAAACTGGGTCGGATTCACCGCCCTGGCCATCTTCGGAGTCGCCTACCTGCTGGTGATGGCGGAGGAGTTCACCCACCTGAGGAAATCCAAGCCTGTCATCCTCGCCGCCGGCCTGATCTGGGCCCTCATCGCACTGGTCTACCAGGGCCACCCGGAGCTGCCGGTAACCATGGCCGAGGAGGCGGTGCGGGAGAACCTGCTGGAATACGCGGAACTGATGCTGTTCCTGCTGGTGGCCATGACCTATATCAACGCCATGGACGAGCGCAACGTGTTCGAGGCGCTGCGCTCCTGGCTGATCCGGAAGGGGTTCGGGTTTCGCAAGCTGTTCTGGATCACCGGTCTGCTCGCCTTTTTCATCTCGCCGGTGGCCGACAACCTGACCACCGCCCTGCTGATGTGTGCCGTGGTGATGGCCGTGGGGGGGGACAACAGGAAATTCGTCCTGCTGGCCTGCATCAACATCGTGGTGGCAGCCAATGCCGGTGGCGCATTCAGCCCATTCGGTGACATCACCACCCTGATGGTGTGGCAGAAGGGGATCGAGACCGCCCAGGGAGCGGTCGACTTCTGGGCCTTCTTCGTGCTGTTCATCCCGTCGCTGGTGAACTGGGGGATTCCGGCCGCCATCATGCATTTCGCGGTCCCCGACCAGCAGCCGGAGGGGGGCGGTGAGCCGGTGGACATGAAGCGGGGCGCGCTCCCCATCGTCGGCCTGTTCCTCGCCACCATCGTCACTGCGGTCAGCTTCCACAATTTCCTGCACATGCCGCCCGTGATCGGCATGCTGACCGGCCTCGCCTACCTCCAGTTCTTCGGTTACTACCTGAAGAAGACCTTCCACAAGGAGAGCGGGATGTCGCCGGAACAGGTCCGGGAGGAGATCGATCACGATGCCATGATGGGGCAGCCGCTGGGCTTCGACGTGTTCCAGAAGCTGGCCCGGGCGGAATGGGACACCCTGCTGTTCTTCTACGGCGTGGTCCTCTGCGTCGGCGGCCTCGGCTTCATCGGCTACCTGGCCATGGCCTCGGAGGTGATGTATGTGAACTGGGGAGCAACCCCGGCCAACGTCACCGTCGGCATCCTCTCCGCCATCGTCGACAACATCCCGGTGATGTTCGCGGTGCTGACCATGATGCCGGACATGTCCATGGGCCAGTGGATGCTGGTCACCCTGACCGCCGGCGTCGGTGGCTCCCTGCTCTCCATCGGCTCCGCCGCCGGCGTGGCGCTGATGGGGCAGGCCCGCGGCAAGTACACCTTCTTCGGTCACCTGAAATGGACACCGGTGATCGCGCTGGGATACGCCGGCAGTGTGCTGGTGCACATGTGGATCAATTCGTCGATCTTTTGAGCCGGAAAACCGGCGCGCCGGCACAGCCCGGCCGCACCGGGCGCAGCCCGCCCCATGGGAGGAGAGCCCGTCGTTGCCGGACGCCGGCGCTCCTGCTGCTGTCGGCCCTCCCAGGCCCGGCCGCAGCAACCCACTACGCCGCCGCCAGCCCCGATCTCACCGGCCACTGGATCGGCCTGTCCGCCCTGGCCCTGTTCTTCGGCAGTCTGCTGCTGGCGACCCTGGAGGAGTTCACCGGGCTGCGCAAATCCAAGCCCATCGTCCTCAGCGCCGGCCTGATCTGGGCCCTGATCGCCTGGCACGCAGGAACCACCGGCAACAGCGAGGCGGCCATCGCCGCCGCCCGTCACAATCTGCTCCAGTACTCGGAACTGATGCTGCTGATGCTGGTGGTGATGACCTACATCAACGCCCTGGACGAACGCGGCGTCTTCCACACCCTCCAGGCATGGACCGCGGCGCGGGCGTTCAGCTACCGCCAGCTGTTCTGGTTCACCGGCATCGCCTCCTTTCTCGTCTCACCGCTGCTCGACAACTTCTCGACCGCCCTGCTGGCAGGAATGCTGGTGATCGGCATCGGCAGGCGGCAACCCCGCTTCATCGCCCTCGGCTGCATCAACGTGGTGGTGGCGGTGAATGCCGGTGGCGTCTTCAGCCCGTTTGGAGACACCACCACCCTGATGGTCTGGCAGCAGAACATCCAGACCACCGACGGCCCACTCGGCGCCCTCTCTTTCTCCAGCCTGGTGCTTCCGGCCCTGGTGAACTGGCTGCTGCCCGCCGCCGCAATGCACTTCGCGGTGCCGGAGGGCCGCATCGAGCCCGACGCCGGGCCGGTCCGGGCGAAACGGGGCAGCATCGTCATCGGCCTGCTGTTCCTGGCCACCATAGCGACGGCGGTGGCATTCCAGGGCCTGCTCCACCTGCCTGGGGTGATCGGCATGCTGACCGGCCTCTCCTACCTGCAGTTCTTCGGCTATTACCTCAAAGTGACCCACACCGGAGCTGACAGAGGGAAAGGGGAGACGGACCGGCTGACCACCCCGATCCCGGGCGGTGCACGGCAGCCGTTCGACGTCTTCGGCCGGATCGCCAGGGTGGAATGGGACACCCTGCTGTTCCTCTACGGCGTCGCGCTGGCGGTCGGCGGACTCGGTTACCTGGGGTATCTCCCCCTGGCCTCCGAACAGATCTACGGCCAGTGGGGACCGACTGCCGCCAACCTGGCGATCGGTCTCGCCTCCTCGGTGCTGGAGAACATCCCGGTGATGTACGCGGTGCTGGCCATGGCCCCGGAGATGTCCCGCGACCAGTGGCTGCTGGCGACCCTCAGCGCCGGCGTCGGCGGCAGCCTGCTGTCGATCGGCTCGGCTGCGGGCGTGGCGCTGATGGGCCAGGCCCGCAACGACTATACCTTTTTCAGCCACCTGCGCTGGACACCGGTCATCCTGCTCGGCTTCATCGCCGGTTCCCTGCTGCTCCTCTGGCTCGGTGCAAACGGATTCCGACCATAGAAATCCTTTAGCCGGGCATCAGTACATGCTGACCCGGAAACCGGCAGATCATGGTATATTCTGGGGCATCGTCCTTGGAACCACTTGCCTGGTCATTCACAAGGCACTGTAATTCAAAAGGAAATCCTGACCAACCCGATATCTCCACGCAGCCCGTGGGCGGATGCCTGATGTTCCATCGACTCCGACCCGCAGCATCATGGCGGATACGGTCCCGACCGGGATTCCCTTAACATGTACGGCCCCCGCCGCGGTTCTGCCGGGGACGGAAAGGGCCAGCGTCAGCCAGGGAGAACATCATGTCGAAACAGCATCCAGTCGTTGCGGTGACCGGCTCGTCCGGCGCGGGAACCACCACCGTCAAGCGTGCCTTCGAACACATCTTCCATCGTGACGGCTTCAAGCCAGCGATCGTCGAGGGCGACAGCTTCCATCGCTACGACCGCGCCGAAATGCGGGTGAAGATGGCCGAGGAACACCTGAGTCATTTCGGGCCCGAGGCCAACCGCTTCGACAAGCTGGAGGAGCTGTTCAAGACCTATGGCGAGACCGGCGGCGGCAAGAAGCGCTACTACCTGCACAGCCAGGAAGAGGCCGACGAGCACAATGCCCGCCTGGGGACCGACAAGAAACCTGGTGAGTTCACGCCGTGGGAAGACATCGAGCCCGGCACCGACCTGCTGTTCTACGAAGGCCTGCACGGCCTGGTGGTGACCGAGGAGAACAACGTCGCCCAGCACGTCGACCTCGGTGTTGGCGTGGTCCCGATCGTCAACCTGGAGTGGATCCAGAAGATCTTCCGCGACAATGCGGAACGGGGCTACAGCGAGGAGGCCATCGTCGACACCATCATGCGGCGCATGCCGGACTACATCAACCACATCACGCCGCAGTTCTCGCGTACCGATATCAACTTCCAGCGGGTGCCGACGGTGGACACCTCCAACCCCTTCATCGCCCGCGACATCCCGACCCCGGACGAAAGCTTCGTGGTGATCCGGTTCAAGGACCCGAAGAAGTTCGATATCGACTTCCCGTTCCTGCTCAACATGCTGAACGGCTCGTTCATGTCGCGCCGCAACTCCATCGTGGTACCGGGCGGCAAGATGGGCTTCGCCATGGAGATCATCCTGCAACCCATCATCGAGCGCTTGATGGAAGAACGGGACTGAAGAAAGACGATCCACTCCCCGGGCATGCCCCGGGTGAGTGGTGCCATTGCCGGCGGACGAGCCGCCTATGATTGTGGCAGCGGGACCGTCCGGCCGTTGATCTGCAGGCGCCCGCCCGAGAGCACTACCCGGCTCTGCAGCGCATCGCCGTCCCGCTGCAGCAGTCCCTGGTCCAGCCACTGCTGCAGCTGCTGCTGTGCCATCTGCCGGGCCTGCCCCTGCAGCCCTTCCCTATCCGTCTCCGCCGATTCTGCACCGGTGGCGGCCTGCTGCTCCTGCAGAGCGAGCAGATTCTGCTGCTGCAGCATCTCCCGGAACAGGGTCTCCGGCAGCCGCAGGCTGGCCCGCCCCTCCAGCCGTGCCAGCAGGCGTGCCTGGTCCTGCAGATCGGCCACCCGCAGCCCGACGCTCTGCAGCGACAGGCCGGCCTTGACCACCCCCTCCGGCGTGGTCAGCCCGATCGGCTCCAGTACCAGCTTCGGGTCCTGCCGCAGCAGGTCCGGCAGCTGACCGGTGAGCAGGCCCATCATGGCCATCCCCACTTCCGCCTCCGACATCCGCCGCTGCTGCATCTGTTCGGTGGTCTGCTGGATCCGAAGCAGGACCGGGGCGTAGAGACGGCTCGCTGCCATCCGCAGGACGCCGTCGCTGTAGTGCCGCTTCCCGTAATCGAGGCCGGCGAGCCGGTATTCCAGCGCCACCGACACCAGCTCGCCGGCGCCCCCCTGTTCACCGCTCTCGCCGGTCACCGACAACCCGCGCAGTTCCACTCTCCCCGGCAGATCGGGGGCATCCATCCCGATACGGTCGATGGTCAGCCGGCCGGCGCCCAGCATCAGCCCCGATACACCGCGCCAGGTGCGGGAGTCGAGTTCCAGCCGGTCCAGCTGCACCAGCGTGCGTCCCTCCTGCTGCACCAGGATGCCGGGTGAACGAAAGCGGAAATCCCCCTTCTCCCGGTCCAGGTCGAAGTCGATCTCACCCTCCAGGCCCAGGAAGCGGAGGGTCGGGTCACCCGCTCCCTGCTCGATCTCCTGTTCCGGCACCCGGATCCGGGTGTGGCCGGTTCCGTCGATCGCGATCATGGTGCGGATGGTGGAACCGGAGCGGGCCGACAGGCTCGTTCCCCCGCTCTCCAGATCGGTATCGATCTCGGCCAGTGCCACGCCCTGGGCGGTCAGCGGACCATGGGAGATACGGCTGCGCAGCACCAGCTCCTGCCGGGTCTCCGTATCCGTCGCCCCGCCAGCGGACAGCGGGAGCCGGATCCGCGTCACCGCATCGGCACCGAACCAGCCCCGCCGGTAGTCGTCTTCCACCACCTCCAGTCCGGAGGCATCGATCTGCCCGACCAGGGCACGGTAGCGCTGCTCCGCCTGATAGCCGACCACACCGGGAACCACCAGTACGGCGGCGATCAGGAGCAGGGCGATGACGAGGATCTTTTTCATGGGTCTCCAGGGATTGATCGGGGACGGGATCACTCCGGCATGGCGGATCACCGGGGCTCCGCTCGATCATCCAGCCAGTGAGTGGGGATTGTTTTTCGGGGTCCGTCGGCGGCCTGCGCCGGACGAGGACAAGAACCGCTCATGCCATCACCGCCGCTTCAGACGGCGTGGGCCCGGGTGTCGGCCAGGGTCTCGGTCACCGCGGCGACAATACCCGCCGCGTCCAGGCCCGCCTCCTGCAGCTGCTCGGCGGTGGTGGCATGCTCGATGAAGTGGTCCGGCAGCCCGAGGTTGAGTACCCGCACCGGCTGCTGTACCCGGGCCAGAAACTCGTTCACCGCCGAACCGGCGCCGCCCTGCACCACGTTCTCCTCCAGGGTGACCAGCAGCTCGTGCCCACCGGCCAGCTCCAGCACCAGGGACTCGTCGAGCGGCTTGACGAAGCGCATGTTGGCCACCGAGGCGTCCAGCCGTCCGGCCGCCTCCAGGGCCGGTGCCAGCATGCTGCCGAAGGCGAGCAGTGCGATGCGCCGCCCGCGCCGGCGGTACTCGCCGCGGCCGATGGGGAGGGTCTTCAGCTCCTTCTCCACCGCCACCCCGGGGCCGACCCCGCGCGGGTAGCGCACCATTGCCGGGCCGGGATGCTCGTAGGCGGTCTGCAGCATCGACCGGCACTCGTTCTCGTCCGCCGGCGCCATCACCACCAGGTTGGGCAGGGCGCGGCCATAGCTGAGATCGAAGCTGCCGGCGTGGGTGGCGCCGTCCGCCCCCACCTGACCGGCCCGGTCGACGGCGAAGGTGACGTCCAGGTTCTGCAGCGCGACGTCGTGGATCAGCTGATCGTAGGCCCGCTGCAGGAAGGTGGAATAGATCGCCACCACCGGCTTCATCCCCTCGCAGGCGAGTCCGGCGGCGAAGGTGACGGCGTGCTGCTCCGCGATCCCCACGTCGAAACAGCGGTCCGGGAAGCGCTTGCAATAGGTCACCATGCCGGAACCCTCGCGCATGGCGGGGGTGATCGCCATCAGCCGCTCGTCCCGGGCCGCCAGGTCGCACAGCCACTCGCCGAACACCTCGGTATAGGTGGGGGCGGCGCCCGCCTCGCCCTTCACCATGCCGGTATCCGGATCGAACGGGGTGACGCCGTGATAGACGCAGGGATCCCCCTCCGCCGGGCTGTACCCCTTTCCCTTCCGGGTCACCACGTGCAGCAGCCGCGGCCCCTGGATCCCCTTCATGTTGTTCAGGGTCGCGACCAGGGTGTCCAGATCGTGGCCGTCGACCGGGCCGATGTAATTGAAGCCCAACTCCTCGAACAGGGTCCCGGGCATCACCATCCCCTTCATGTGCTCCTCCCAGCGCCCCACCAGCTCGCTCAGGCTGGGCAGGTTGCTGAGGGCGCTCTTGCCGCCCTCGCGGACGGTGGTGTAGAGCTTGCCGGAGAGCACCCGCGCCAGGTGGTTGCGAAACGCCCCCACCGGCGCCGAGATGGACATGTCG
>DRKP01000192.1 GCA_011051715.1 Sedimenticola thiotaurini
ACCAGAGTGGAGGCATCGGTGCAGGCCATCACAATCAGCCTGGCCGCAGGCCCGAGGAAAGGGCCTTCACACTGACCAGCGCCGTTTTCAACGCCCACTTCACCCCCGGCAGCGTGGAAAGAGCGTTCGCAGCGAAGAGCGCAGCCGCGGAATGCCTGCCATCCGCCTCCAGTTCCGATGCGATCGTCTTCTGCATATTACTGAGGGAAAGACGTCCATAGCGTATCGCAGCAGGATGTCGTACGACGCACAGTAAATGTTGGTAGACCATGGTCTCCAGCATGTGCTTGTCGAGTTGTTCCAGGCGGGTGGAAACCGAGTCTGCCTTTTTTCGTCTTGCTGGTACATTGTGGATGGCGCAAGTGCGGTTCCGGTAGAGTATTCCTCTCGCCAACTCGCTGGCGCGGACGAAGAAATGGACATCCTCTGCATAGTTGGTCCGCTCCCAGAATCCGGACAGCCTTTCGGCAAGCCGTCGCTCAAGGATGGTTATATTCAGATGGGCATAGTCCGGATATGAGAGCACATCGCCGACGGATACCGGAAATACATCTTCCAGAACCGCCGTATTCTCTGCGGCTTTCCTTGCCACATTTTCCATCAGGGTTTCGATGATCACCTCCCCTCCGGGTGCCACGGCCTGCTGATTGGACAGATAGAGATCCGCACCCGTCTTGCGCAGGGACGCCAGCGCGATCTCCAGATGATCATCACGGCACCAGTGGTCGTCGTCGTCACAGAACGCGATGTATTCGCCCCGGGCGATGCGCAAGCCGATGTTTCGCACCAGTGAAGGACCTGCCCCCCCGGCCCCTGCCGGATTGTGGATTACATGGCGAAATCTCTCCCGGCCGTATCCACCGATCAACGACTCATAGGCACTTCTGCTCTCCTCGTCCGATCCGTCATCTATGACCAGAACTTCGTAGTCATTGCAAGTCTGCGCGGCGATTGCGTCGAGACATTCAGCGAGGTAATGGGGTCTGTTGCGGCTCGGCACGATGATTGAGAAAGCCGGGGTTCCTGTCGTACTGCTCCTACTCATCACCGCTCCCCCTGCTCCCGGTTTCACCCCCTGCCAGCCAGGACAACGCCCGTTCGATCAGATATCGACGCTCTGTCGAGCGGGAAAACGTATGGTCGGCCTCCTTCATCTCCACGCGTTCGATCCGGCTTCCGCTGACAACCTCCTTCCACCGTTCCGATCCTGCGACCGCCTCGTCCAGTTCCCTGCCGATGAGACTCCGTCCGCTCATGAACAGGAGGATCTCACCGTCGAAACGCCCCAGACCCTCACGCATTCGAACCTGATAGGGAAGATCAGGATCGATGTCCGGCTTCTCAACACTTTGTTCATCATAGCCAGTGCCCGCCCTGGACTTTCTCAGCAGACCAAACAATGACTGCAGGGATTCGACCGGATTGAATTCGAAGTGGAGAAGTTTTCTCCAGAAGCTCCGCTGCCGCAGTCGATACCAGTAATAGTGCCTGATATAGGTTCTCGCCTGGGTCTCCTCGCTTCTCACCCATGGGTTCTGGAGCACGAGGCGCTTCACCCGCTGATCGCGCCAGGCATACATAAGAATGGCGGACGCGGCATTGCATTCCCCCCAGAGGACGATCTCTTCCAGGCCTGGCAGTTCCCCGTTCAATACATCGACCGCCGCACGAATGTCATCGTCTATATGCTCGAATCCAAGATAGGGACCTCCGCTGTCGCCGAAACCCCGATAGTCGAAGCGCAGCACGGCGACACCACCTTCCGCCAACGTTCTGGCCCACTGAACGAGTTGTCTCGCAACACCGACACGGTACTGTGGACCTCCCGCATCGACGATGACCACGCCGGTTCTCGCAGGATGCTCGGGTCGATGCAGGATTCCAACCAGTGGTGACCCATTGCACTGGAAACAGATTGCCTTTTCCGTCGCAGTCATCGGAACAGGCCCGTGGTCCGGTCGATGATATCAGGGGCCATCTCCCGCTCATGAAGTTGCCAGAATGGCGGGCCATCGAAGGTCTGATCCACGACTTCCACTCCATTCTCCCGCCAGGCAGAGACCACTTTTTCAGAGGGACGCGACAAACCTTCCCCGCCAACAGGCTTCGACTCGATCCAGTCCACCCGTACAGATCCAGGTGGACGGAGTGAATGCATCTTGCGAGACTCGATTGCCTCTGACAGACGGCCATTGAGTTCATATCCGGCAATCTCCAGCAACTCACCAGCGGCCAGGCGATCCCGTATTTGCGCTGTGCTCTCCTGTTTTTCCCCCCGGTCCATCTGCGCTGCGATCCGTATACGCAGAAATTGCGTCATCATCTGCCTGCCATCGACCACCGGCTGCCAGAAAATCAGCCTCCCGACGTCGATTTCACCAGCATGACACAGTTCCGCCGCCATCAACGCCCCCAACCGCAATCCCCACAGAGCAACCAACCGGGAGCCCTGTTTGCGTATCCAGCCGGTGGCTGCAATCATGTCGGCCATCCAGTGTCCCCACTCCGCCTCCCTGAATTCCCCGGTACTGTCCCCTGTCCCCCTGTAGTCCACCATCAGGCAACCGATGCCCCGACTTGCCAGTCTGCGTGCCTGCATCGCGACCATGGGCCGTGTCCGGTTCATCTCCTCTCCAAAAGGTGGTACGAACAACACGACATCCCCACCTCCACCTTCCGGAGGGAAAAACAGGGAGAAACAGAGCCCACTCCCCGATTCAAGATAGAATGGGATCAGGGGTCTATCCAGAAAAGAAAGGTCTGTCATGTCTTCTCTTCGACAAATTGGACCAGTGTCTCGACCGATTCGAATATCTCCGCGGAGATCTCGTCGTCATCGAACTCGATTCCGAAATTCTCCTCCAAGGCACCAATGACGTTTACAACCGCCATGGAGTCGAATTCCGGTAACGCGCCCAGCAGCGCGCTGTCTCCTCTCAACTGCCCTTTTGGGAGTTGCAATGTGGCTTCCAATACCTGGATCACTTCCGCTTCAATGGACATTGTCGAATCCCCTGTCTGATTGTCTCTGCTTCTCTGTCTCCCTCTCTCTGCTCAAGGCACCGAGTAACACACTTATCGCCACCAGATGCCATGGAAGATCGAAATAGGAGATGCTGAGAAACGCACCGCCGACAAAATAGGCGATCATACTGATTTTTAGCATATCCGCCAGATCCGCCATCCATCCATCTCCGGGATCACCACGTGTCCGTCGGATCACCAGTCCGAGCTGCCTCCATGTGAGCATGAAGATGAGGAGGTAGAGCACCAACCCGATCCAGCCATGTTCTCCGAGAACGCTGAAATAGATACTATGGGCGACATATGCTCGGAATTCCGGATTGAAGGATGGCGTGTAGGCCAGATAGTTCTCCCTCGTCCACGGATTGAATCCTCCACCTGTGACCCTTGCATTGGCCAATGACGTGGCAAAACGCCATGCCCGGATACGTCCCATCGCCGAGGCATCTTCTTCATAGTTCTGAATCGACTCCATCCGGGACTTCCATGTCTCCGGAGCGCTTGCCAGCAGAATTACCGCAAATATCGCCAGCCCCATGCCCCATTTCATTTTCTTCGGACTGCGCCACCAGAAATAGACAGCCAGCGCAAGCATGGCAAGAAATGCCCCTCTTGACTGGGTTCCAACCACCGAGATGAGCATCAACACGGCGGAGGCGAGCAGTACCCTGCGCAGCCATATACGTTTCGTCTGATTTCGCAGATAGAAAACCAGGGGTATCGCCGTCAGTACCGCGATGGCGAGTTCATTGTTCCCCTGAATGAACGAACCCGCAGGTCCCCAGACAATATATCCTCCTCCGGTCGCCAGCGTGAATATCCCTCCTTTCACGCCATAGAAGCCAAGAGAGAACACGATAACCGCGATCAGTTGATCGATACGCTCCTTGCTGTAGAACAGAAACAGTGTCATCAGAACGGGCAGCTGGATCTTCATCACCTTTGTCAGCTGCGTGATCGCCGAATCCGGTTCGAGCGCGAACAGTGTAGTGATGGACATCCAAATGAGAAAGAGTATCCAGACCACCAGAAGACCCGACATGCCAATGGGTCTT
The DNA here is from genome assembly GCA_011051715.1 of Sedimenticola thiotaurini. GTDB lineage: Bacteria > Pseudomonadota > Gammaproteobacteria > Chromatiales > Chromatiaceae > HyVt-443. The sequence goes on from DRKP01000192.1 coordinate 4,080, forward strand.
TTCTCTTTCGATATGACGAAAGAGATGATCGTAACGATGGCAATGATATAGACAAATGGAAAATCGTAGGCCAGCCCCCATGTCAGGCGATGCGGGTTCATATAGTTGAACAATGACCACAGAAGTACCCCGTAGTAGGGATTCTTCATCGCATAGAACAGCCCAATGCCGAACAGGATGAATACCGCGATATCCCTCATCCTTCCATGCCTCCATTACATCCTGTAGTAGCGGGCCATGCGTAACATGAACCGTGACCGCGTTCGATCCCAGGGAGTGAACCGTTTCAGTTCATAGGCGTTGGTATCTCTTGCGGATGCACCATGATTGGTCGTGAGTGCTGCAGAAAAGCCACATTTCTCGACGATTCGTATCTCTCTTTCCCCATAGTCCTGATCTTTTCGCCCGTTTGGATAGGCAAACAGCGACAGCTTCTCTTTCAGCAGCCCCTCCAGCATCTCTTTCCCATCAACGATCTCCCGTTCTGCTCCCCTCTGGTCGAGTTTTGCCAGGATCGGATGGTTGACGGTATGCCCCCCAATCGCCATACCCCGCTGACGCAGGTCCTGAACCTGGCCCGTGGTCATCATCAGGTCATCGGGAAGTGGTTTCGCCAGTTCCCCAATGCGCGAGACCCATTCTGCCCGCTCTGAATACGGAAGGTGCTTGATCGCCCGGATCACCCCTTGTGCAGCCTCGGATCTCCTGTCGGCATCGGTCAGCGCTATCTCGTTCAGTCCGATTTCCGGCAGATGAATCGACTCCCCGGGGATGCTCCGAAAGGCCTCGATCACCGTATCGTTCCACATGCGACCGCCATCGAGAAATCCGGTCGCAATAAAAAAAGTAGCGGTCAGCCCCCTCTCCTCGAGGACTGGAAGCGCATTGGTGTAGTTGTTTCGATAGCCATCGTCGAAGGTGATGGATACCGACCTTGCTGGCAAACGCCCCGCCTTCAGCATGCGTATGGCGTGATCCAGGGGCAGGACATTGAAATAACGGGCCAGGAGATCCATGTGCACCGAGAACCTGGAGACGTCCAACTCCTCCTTGCGCATAGGATCGGGCCGGTCCATCACCTGATGATAGATCAACACAAACAGACGCCCCCTGCTCCCACTCCCGGAGGCGATTCCATTCAGCCATGCCAGTGCCCGCAGGGTCGGATCATGCCCCGATTCGGATATGAACGATATCATTGGTTTGTGTTCCGTCCCCCGATCCACAGTTCCAGCATCATAAGAATCCAGATCAGTTCACCGTAGTACGCTGCATGTACGGAACGGTGCATCTCCACGGCATGATCAAGAAACTCGGGACGGAAAAACCTTCTCTTCTTCAGCGCTTCGATACTGTCATAGGCGAGTTCACGCAAGGGGGAATAGTCGGAAAGCCAGATTCCGAAGGGCAACCCAAATCCATGCTTCGATTTATCGATAATCTTCGCGGGGAGGAAGGATCTTACCGCATCTTTGTAGAAGCCTCGCAGGCGACCATCCTTCATCTTTATTGCAGATGGGATGGTCGTGGAGAAGTCAATGACATCGTCATCGAGCATCGGATAGACGACCTCCACTCCTGCCAGCTCACACATCCGGTTCACCTTGACCAGATCATTGTCGTGAAGGGTGGTCTTCCAGTCCATATAGAGCATTCGGTTCAGGGCATCTGCCCTCTCCGGCCGCCCGTACGCGGTGCGCAGCAGTCCGATCGGCTCCATGGGGTCGACAGCTTCCAGGAATCCCGCATCGAACACCGTTTCCGCCCGGTGCCGGTGCAGAAAATTGTAGTCCTGCAGGCGGTCGGGCAGCGGCACCTTCGCCTGTTCCACATACCGGTTCGCCTTGTGCAGTATCCCCCTGTTCTTCACTACTGCAGGAAGCATAGAGAGCGCACCCTCCAGCAGGGTGCGCCCAACGGACGGCACTCTCTCGTAGCGCTCGAACAGGAGCTGTCTCTGGTAGCGCTCGTTCCCGGCGAACAGCTCGTCTCCACCGTCTCCAGCGAGCATGCGATCGACTCCGTTCTCTACCGCCAGGCGGGCACAATAGAGCGCGGGCAGGGCCGATGAGTTTCCAAACGGCTCGTCATAGTATCCAGCGATCTCCAGCACCGCATTCAGGGCATGCTCGGGCTGCAGGATGAATTCATGGTGCCTGGTAGCGAAGTGGGAGGCAGCAGCACGCGCATATTCGGTCTCGTCATATCCCTTCACCGGGAAACCGATCGAGAACGTATTGCATGAGCCTGGATGTACGGTGGAGAGCAGACCGCTGACGGTAGAGCTGTCGAGGCCACCGGAGAGGAACGAGCCGGTCCGCGATGGATCACCGGCGTCACGCTGAACCGCATCCTTCAACAGTGACAGCAGTTCCTCCTGTGCGGCCTGTTCCGGCTGTTCGAGCCGCTCGGAAAAATCCGGTTTCCAGTAGTATTCCTTTGACCATGTACCCCGTTGGAAACGCAGGTATTGCCCACCCTCCAGTTTGAAGACGTCTTCGTAGATCGTTCCCGGGCTGGGGCAGTGATGATAGTAGACGTAGTCGAACACCGCCTGGCTGGAGATCTCCGGCTCGACCGCGGGATGTCTCAACAGGTCCCGCAATCCACTGGCGAAAACGATTCCCTCACCGGACAACGTGTAGTAGCAGGCATGCTGGCCTATTCTGTCCAGGGCGAGCAGTACATAACCGGCCTCTGGGTCCATGATGGCCAGCACGAAGCTGCCCTTGACCCGGCCGAGGAAATCCTCGCCACTCCTCGCGTGGCATTCCAGCAGGCGTTTGGCGATCTCCGCCCCGGTCATCCCCGCCACTGCACCGTCGACCCAATGGATGCGCCCCTGGAACACGATGGAGCGGGTACCTGCCTCCGCATGACCGCCCCCGGCCACGGCCAGGGTGTCCCCATGCTGCCCGATGCTCACTTGAACCGGGGCGCGCCAGTCCGCTGTCATCGCGGTCGTCAGTTCCCTGGCCCGTCCGGTCTCCATCGGTGTTCCACACCATCCTGCAAGGCCACTCATCCCGTATGCTCCACCTGCTCATGGTCATCTGTCGAACCGGAAGGATTACCGACGTGGCTGACGACATAACGGAATTTTCCGGAACGTTCGGCCGCTATCTCCTCCGGATATTCGATACGTATGTTCACTTCCTCACCAAGCCGTTTGCGGAACTCTGCCACGATCTCTCTCTCGGACCCCGGATCATAGTCATCCCCACGCACGATCTGAACGGTGGTTTCGTCCAGATCGTGCTGTATGATCTTGAACTGGGCGATCCCCTGCAGATCCCTCAGGACATAGATCAGGGCGAGCCCGTGCATGACGGTACCGTCTCTTGCGACGATGAAATCGGTGGTGCGCCCCTGGATCTCTTCCAGCAGCGGCAGGCCGCGTCCGCAGCTGCAACTTCGTTCACTCAGCACCGCCACATCGCCGGTCCGGTAGCGGATGAAGGGAAAGTCACCCGTCGCCAGGTGCGTCACCACCACCTCACCGGCCGCTCCGGGCGGCAGGGGACGGCCATCGTCACCGACGATCTCGACGATGATGTCCTCGGCGGTGATGTGCATGCCCCCCTGCGGACACTGGTGGGCGATGAAGCCCGCATCGCGCCCGCCATATCCGTTTGCCACCGGGCAGCCGAACACGGCTTGAAGCATCTCCCGCTGTTCGTCGTAGAGTCGCTCCGAGGTGACGAAGACCACCCGGATTCCCAAGTCGTCCATTCTCACGCCCTTGTCCCTGGCGTGGGCTGCGATCCGGCTCAGCGAGGATGGGTATCCGAACAGCATGCGCGGGCGGAAACGGCGGATCTCCGCCACGAACCGGTCCAGGTTGGCGGGGGACATCTCGAAGGCGGGAATCAGCCGCGTCCGCAACAGCCGGTCACGCCACTCCCTGATCCTGTCCTGTGACCCCAGTTCCACCGGTGATCCCCAGACCACGATCTCGGGATCACCGATATCCACATTCCACCAGCGGGTGGCGCGCCACTTTGCCGCCACGTCATGACTGACCCGTTCCCTCCCGATGTAGAAGATCAACGGCTTTCCCGTGGAACCACCGGTGTTGAAGCGACTGAGGCCCACCGCATCCCCCGCCTTCATCCGCTCCAGGTTCTGGCTGATGATCGGCTTGGTGAGAAAAGGGAGTCGGGCCAGTTCCGCCGTGTCCCGCCAGCTCTCGAAATCGATGCCGGCCAGCAGATCCCGGTAGTAGGGGACCTGCTCCTTCGCCCGGCGCAGCAAACGCTTCAGCCGCTCCAGCTGGTGGTCACGCAATTGTTGTGGGGACCACCACTGGGACGATTCGAGCGCCCTCCGTATGGCGACGCTGTCGTGCCTCTTCAGTGCCTCATGGGCGGGAAACAGGAGTGTCGATACGAAATGCGTATAGAGACTCATGCCGCCTCCCCCGACGTTTCCCCGAGCACATCGCCATACACGCAGGCCCATCGTTGCGCGATCCGATTCCAGGTGAACTGCTCGACCAGCTCCCTGCCGGCCTGGACCAGCCGATGCCTAAGGGCCGCGTCGTCCAATATGGCCAGGGAGGCAGCGGCCATCTTCCCCGGCTCAGCCGGAGGCACCAGCAGGGCATGAACCCCGTCCTCCACCAGATACGGTATCCCGCCGACATCGGTGGTGACCACCGGGACCCCGCTGGCCATGGCCTCGAGCAGGGAGTTCGGCATATTGTCGGCAAGGCTGGGATTGAGCATCAGGTCTGCTTCCCGGTACAGCGCGGCAATCTGCTCATGGGAGAGACGGCCGGTAAAGTGCACGGCATCAGAGATTCCAAGCCGCCGGCAGTGCTGTTCCAGCCGCTGTCTCTCTTCCCCTTCCCCCGCGATGTGCATGGTTGCATCCGGATACCGGGATCTGATCGACGCGAAGGCTTCGATGGCGGTCGCCACGTCATAGAGGGCCTCGAGGTTCCGCGTGACGATGATACGGGGTGCGTCTCCGCGCCCATCTGCATTTCGGCTGTCCTCTGGTGAGATCGAAAAGCGGCTCAGGTCGATGATGTTCGGCACCACGGTCACCTCGATGGACCTGCTTATGAAGACCTGTTCCAGGAAACCGGAGGGCACCACGATCCTGGCACAACGCCGCAGGCTCGGCCGAACCCAGTGCATTGCACGACGAAAGAATTCCTCCGCCTCGCCGCCCCGGTAGTTGACGATCACCGGTACTCCCCGCAGCCAGGCGATCCAGATGGCGGGCGCCGCGAACAGGTGCCATGACCAGCCGGAATTGGCCATCACATGGAACAGCCGGTTCCTGCCCGCGGCCCGCCACAACTGCAGGCAATAGGGGATCAGCCGGAACAGTGCACGCACGCCCTTCAGTCTCCCGGCCCACGCCGGCCGGTAGGGCGCGTTGCTCTGTACCAGCTCGACTGTCACGCCCTCCTGCCCCAGCAACCGCCTGAGCTGGTCTGTCTGGGTGGCCATGCCGCCGGAAGGGGGCGGCAACGGGCCGACCAGGGCAATGTTCCAGTCACCCGTCCCGAACCGGCATGGCTGCCCCCTGTGCTCCTGCTCAACCACCGTCCGCTCCTGCCAGCCGGGCATACAGCGGTCGATAGCGCTCCACGCTGACCCGCCAGTTACGCTCCTGCCGGACGTACCTGAGTCCCTCCTCCCGCATCCTGTCCCAGTCGCCGGCATCATCGAGCAGGGAGACCACGGCACTGGCCAGTCCTGTCCGGTCCCCGGCGGGGAACAGGCGCCCGGTCTCGCCATCCCGGATCAGTTCCCGGTGCCCCCCCACGTCGGAGGCCACCACCAGCTTCCCCTGCGCCATCGCCTCCAGAGGCTTGAGCGGAGTCACCAGATCGGTCAGGCGCATCGGCAGGCGGGGATAGACCAGGATATCCACCAGGCTGTAGTAGCGACTCACCTGATCGTGCGGGACACGTCCGGTGAAGATCACCCTCTCTCCCAGCCCCAGATCCGAGACCTGGCGGCGCAAGGCCTGCTCTTCCGGCCCGCCACCGACCAGCAGCAGCCGCGTACTTGGCCGCCGCTGCAGGATCGCGGGCAGGGACTCGATCAGCAGTGCTAGCCCCTCATAGGCATAGAAGGATCCGAGGAAGCCCAGTACCGTTTCCCCCTCGAGCCCCAGCCGGCGCTCAAGCTCCGGATCCTTCCGCTCTATCGGATCGAACCGGTCCAGGTCGACTGCGTTGGGAATGACGGTGATCTTTGCGGCATCGATGCCGCGCCCGGCGATCTCCTGCTTCAGCCCCTGACAGATGGTGGTCACCGCATCGGCCCGCCTGAATACGTGGGTCTCCAGTGCCCGGGTGAGCCGGTAGCGCATTCCCCACTCGCGGCTGGTGCCGTGATCCACCGCCGCGTCCTCCCAGAAGGCGCGGCACTCGTAGACCAGGGGCAGGCCGCGCCGGCGGGCCACACCCAGGGCGGCGAGGCCGTTGAGGCTGGGGGAATGGGCATGCAGGATGTCGGGCCGCTCCCTCTCCACCACCTGTTCCAGGCGCCGGGCCAGGGCGCCGACGATCGCCCACTGGTTCAATACCGGCAGCCGCGCCAGCAGCCCTCCCGGTGCCGGTGTGCGGTAGAAGGTCAGGCCATCCACCGTCTCCACGTCGGGCCCCGGAGCGGTGTGCTTGCTGCTGGTGAGATGGGCCGTCTCCCAGCCCAGGGCCCGCTGCTGCTCCAGGATGGCCCGGGTGCGAAAGGTATAGCCACTGTGCAGCGGGATCGAGTGATCCAGGATGTGCAGGATCTTCATGCTGCGGCCACCTGCCGTTTCAGAAAGGCCTCGAACATGAGCAGGGTCCAGAGGCTGGCCGAATAGTCCCGCACGCCGGACTGGTGCTGCTCCACCAGCCGCCGCAGATAGGCGGGGTCGAAGATGCCGGCGCCCAGCAGGGTGTCGCCCAGGATCGAATCCCTCACCCGCTGGCGCAGCGGGCCCCGGAACCAGCCCGCCAGGGGAACGGCAAACCCCATCTTCGGCCGGTACAGGACATCCTTGGGCAGCATCGGTTCGAGCGCCTTCTTGAACAGGTACTTGCCCTCCCCTCCATGCAGCTTCAGCCCGGGTGGCAGGCCGGAGATCCACTCCACCACCTGGTGATCCAGGATCGGCACGCGCACCTCCAGTGCATGGGCCATGCTGGCCCGGTCCACCTTGGTCAGGATGTCGCCCACCAGGTAGGTCTTCATGTCCAGATACTGGACCAGTGACAGCGGGTGATCAGTCGGAGCACCGGCGGCGTGGCGGCGCATCACCTCGATGCCGTTGTAGCCCTGCAGTTCCCGCTTGAAGGAGTCGCTGAACAGCTGCTTCCGCATCTCGTCGGAGAGGATGGAGACACTGTGAAAATAGCCCTCGACGCTGTCGCGGGCCAGGGCCTGGAAGGTGCTCTTGGCCCGGAACACCCGCGGCATCCAGTCCAGCTTGGGATAGACGCGACCGAGAAAACCGAACAGGGGGCGGCGCACCCCGGCCGGCAGCAGGGAGCGCATGCGCTCCTCGTAGGTGTGCCATCTGTAGCGACGGTAGCCGGCCAGGTTCTCGTCACCACCATCGCCCGACAGGGCCACAGTCACCCGCCGCCGGGCCAGTTCACAGACCCGGTAGGTGGGCATCGCCGAGCTGTCGGCGTAGGGCTCATCATAGAGATCGGCCAGCCGGTCGATCAGGTCGAAATCATCCGGATCGACCTCCCCGGTCTGGTGATTGGTCCGGTAGTGCTTGGCCACCAGGCTGGCGAACTCCGCCTCGTTGAATTTTGGATCGCCGAAGGAGATGGAGCAGGTGTTGACCGGCTCCTCCGAGTGGTTCGCCATCAGCGCCACCACCGCGCTGGAGTCGACCCCGCCGGAGAGGAAGGCGCCGAGGGGCACCTCGGCGATCATGCGAACATCCACCGCCTCCTGCAGACGGTCGATCAGTTCCCTGCCGGCCTCCCGCTCTCCAATGGCCTGGACCTGAAAGGGGACGTCCCAGTACTGGCGCGATTCGGGTACCGCGGCGCCGCGCTCGATGCGAAGGAGATGGCCCGGCGGCAGCTTGTGGACATCCCTGAAGATGGTGCGCGGTTCCGGCACATAGCCATAGCCGAAGTACTCCTCGATCGCCTTGGGATCCATCGACCGGGGCAGGTCGGGGTGACGGTAGAGGGCCTTCAGCTCGGAGGCGAAGAGGAGCTGTCCATCCGGCAGGAGTGCATAGAACAGGGGCTTGATGCCGAGACGGTCGCGGGCCAGGAACAGGAGCTGGCGGTTGCGGTCCCAGAGCCCGAAGGCGAACATGCCGCGAAAGCGCTCGACGCAGGACTCGCCCCACTCCTCCCAGGCGTGGACGATCACCTCGGTATCACAGTGGGTGCGGAACTGGTGACCCAGTGCCTTGAGCTCCTTCGACAGCTCGGGAAAGTTGTAGATCTCGCCGTTGTAGGTGACCACCACGCTGCGGTCTTCGTTGAACAGGGGCTGCTGGCCGCCGGAGAGATCAATGATGGAGAGGCGGCGGTGGGCCAGGCCGAGACCGGGCTCGACGTGGATCCCCGACTCGTCCGGCCCCCGGTGGAGCTGGGTCTCGTTCATGTCGGACAGCAACCGGCGGGAGATCTCCCGTTGTCCTGTCAGGTCGAAGATGCCGGTGATGCCGCACATGGATGTTTCCGCTGCTGTTTGATTTCGTTGCTTTCCCACCCGGCTGCCAGGGGCGATGTGTACCCGGGTATCCCTGTTGTTTTCACGCTCTTCACGCCCTCGCCGGCCCCCTGACGGGGGGAGTCAGCGGCCCAGGACATGGTCGTACACCTTCATGTACTGTTCCACCGTCCGGTCCCAGTTGAAGGTGCTCCGCACCCGTGCCAGGCCGGCCTCTCCCATGCGTCTTCTCCCGTCCGGGTTATCGGCCAGCTCGAGCAGGGCTTCAGCCAGCGCCTCCCGATCCCCGACCGGCACCAGCAGGCCGTTGACGCGCTCCTCCACCAGTTCCGGGTTGCCACCGACCCGGGTGGCGACGACGGGCAGGCCGGTGGCCATGGCCTCGAGGATGGTATTGGAGACACCCTCTCCCAGGGAGGGCAGGACGAACAGGTCCATCGTCCGCAGCAGGCTGGCGACATCGTCCCGGTCACCGCTGATCCAGACCAGTCCATCCAGTCCCTGCTGCCCGATCCGTTTCTCGATCGCCGGGCGCATGGGGCCGTCCCCGACCAGTATCAGCCGTGCGCGTTCGCGCAGGGACGGCCTCGCCCGCAGCAGTCCGGCGAAGGCATCGACCAGGCCGGGTTGATCCTTGACCTCGGCCAGGCGGCCCACGGTGCCGATCACCAGGCCCCTTTCCGGCGGCAGAAACCCCTCCGGCAGCAGTTCCCCACGAACCTCTCTTCCCGGATGGAACCGCTCCTGGTCCACGCCGTTGTAGATCTGGCTGATGCGTTCGGGCGGCACTCCGATGGTCGATTCCAGCCAGCCGGCCAGATCCCGGCTGACCGTGATATAGCGGTGGATGAAGGGCCGCAGCATCCGCCGCAGCCGGTTGTAGCGGCGGTTGGATCCATCCAGGTCATGCACATCGCGGCCATGCTCTCCGTGCACTCTTCGCGTCCCCGGAAGCAGCAGCGCCGACGCCTGCATCTCCAGCGCCGCAAGGTTGCGGGTATGGACGATCGCCGGCCGCAGCCGGCGCAGGGCCCGCCACATGCGGCCATGGACGGCCGGGTCGTTGCCCGGCCGCTTGTGCAGTTCCAGGATTGGAATCTCCCGATTCCGGAGGCGGTCGGAGAAGGCGTGGGATTCGGTGAGGCAGACGATGGCATGGCGATAGCGGTTCGCCGGCATGCGGTTGACGATATTGACCAGGCCGTTCTCGAGCCCCCCGGTGCCCAGTGCATAGATCACGTGGGCCACCAGCGGTGGTTTCCCGCCGCGTACCGTCATCGCCTGCCGACGACCCGGTCCAGCGCCTGCGCGGTCGCCGGCAGCGCCTGTTGCAGAAATCCGGCGAGCACGGAGCCGGCTTCGGCCTCGTCGTCGACCAGAGGGGTCGCAACGACAATGAGGGCGGCATCGTCACGACCCGCACCGAGCCGCTCCCAGGCCTGGTACAGCTTGGCCTGGTAGGGGTTGGTGGTGTAGCGCGTCCCGATCCGGTACCAGTACCAGACCAGCAGGTTGCCCGCCGGCCGTTTTAGCACGGCGGTCACCGGTTCCAGAGGAATACCGGCTGCCTCGATGCTCCGGCTGCCCACCGCGACGACGTCGGCCAGCCTCTCCCCCTGTTGAGGAAGCAGACGCCTGGGGAAGAAGCTGCGGTTGTTGATCGCCTCCCTGCCCTGCCGCTGGTTCACATAACCCCGGACATAAAGTCCCACCGCTCTCCCCCCGCTGCGCCAGGCGCTGTCCAGGGCGGTATCCCCTTCCGGCAGGGCGGGCCGCCACTGCAGCGGCAGCTCTTCGCTGCGTCGCCACTCCCCCAGCGCATCCGGCAGTTCCATATCCGCCACCACCCCCGGGGCCCGGGCCTCCATCAGAGCCGCGGCGGCGGGCCAGAACCCGGCCACCAGCACGGCGGCGACGAGTGCGGGCAGGGCGCTCCCTTTGCCGGCTTCCCCGGTCGCAATCGACGCCGTGGCGGCAGTCTCCTTCTCCGGGAGATCCTCCTCGCGCCAGCGGGAGCCGATGGCGAAGAGGATGAACATCACCAGACCGAAGAAGAGCCAGCCGTAGATCAGGTGGTCCACCCCCACTGCCAGTTTCATGCCGCTCAGATGCCCCATCATCACGATGCCGTAGGCGCGCAGGCCGTTGGCCAGGATCGGGACCAGAATGGAAACGAGGATGAACAGGAGCCGCCGTTTCAGGCTGTGGTAGGTCAGATAGGCATACAGGGTCCCGAGGGTGACCGAGGCGATCAGGTAGCGGACGCCGCTGCACGCCTCCACCACCGACCAGTTGCCCGATGGCAGGGAGAAGAACAGTCCCTCCCGGTAGATCGGGATCCCGGTGAGACGAATCGCCTCGACGGTGAAGGTGGCGGTGAACTCCATCAGGGGCGGGATCAGGTTCTCGCCCATGGGCACGGCGAAGAAGAGAAAGGCGAGCGGGAAGGCGATGGCCCAGGCGGCGCGCCGGCCGATGATGGCCCAGACCCCGCTGATCAGCATCGCCACCAGCGTCAGTTGCTGCACCACCAGGGCCTGGACCAGATGACCCAGCAACCAGCCGAAACCGGCCAATGCCAGGACGATCAGGGCGCGATAGTCGGGTACCGGGGCAATGGAGGCCAGCCGGTCCCGCTTGCGCCATACCAGCCAGAGGGTGATGGGCAGGATCAGATAGCCGTGGGCGAAAGTCTCGTCCCGGGTCCAGATCTGCACCATGGACCAGGTGGTATCACGGAAGACGACCAGCAGCAGGAGAATGAAGGCGACCACCACGGGGAGCGTGGTTTTCCAACCGGTCGCGGCTGTGGCTCCGGCACCGGCCTGGGCAGAGACTGCGTTCACGAGGATCTCCTCATTCGATGGCCGGATTCCCCGGCCGCATGCCGTCCCTGGGAGGCGGAAGGGTCAAGCAGCCGGTCCACCAGGGGCAGTGCACCCTCCCAGGTGAAGTCGCGTATGATCCGCTCCCGGGCGCGTGCTCCCATGTCCGGAAAGGCACCGTCGAGGACGGCACTGACGGCGGTGGCGAAATCGCGGGCATCATCGGCCACCAGCACCTCCTCGTCCGGCCGCGCCCCGATACCCTCCAACCCCTTGGCAGTGGTAACCACAGGCCGGGCCATGGCCATGCCCTCCAGCACCTTGTTCTGAATTCCCCGGGCGACATGCATCGGCGCCACCACCACCTCTGCATGGGCGATGTAGGGCTGCACCCGCTCCACCCGGCCGGTGACCGTGACGCGGGGGTGGCTCCCGAGGCTGGTCACGCCTTCACCCGGATTGCTGCCAACAATGTAGAACCGGGCATCGGGAAATCGTTCCGTCACCCGGGGCAGGACCTGTTCCGCGAACCAGGTCACCGCATCCTGGTTGGGCCAGTAGTCCATGGCACCGGTGAAGAGGATCGGTCGTTCCGCCTGTGGATAGGGGTTGGGATGATCTGCGTTGGGCGAGAAGGCGTCGATATCGACGCCGTTGTTGTAGTATGCCACCCGTTCACCCACTTCCGGCGCCAGCCGGCGGAACAGGGCGGCCTCTTCCGAGGAGACGAACAGGGAGCTGTCGAAGTCCCGGGCCACCCGCCGGTCGAACGCCAGCAACGTCCGGCTCTCACGGCGAAACAGCCAGTTCATCGGCCACCCCTTCCTCTCCGCGTACTGCCGCCACTTGTCCGAGTCCACATCCACGAAGTCGATCACGCGGCGCAGACTGCGATGCTCCGGTCCCAGCAGATACTGGGCCATGGCCGACGAGTAGACCACCGCCGCGGTAACCGGCTCCCTGTGGAGCAGCGACGTCACCCATTCGGTCATTGCGGGACTGCGATAGTATGGCAACGTCAGGGGTTCACCCCGCAGCAGGGCCGCCAGGCTCCGCACCCGGCCCTGCAGCGGCCGAAGAGGGAGAAAGCGGGTGGAAGCGCACAGCCGTTCCAGTTCCCCTGTGTACTGCCAGTCTTCCGGATCGTCGACAAAGGCACCCAGGTGGATCCGGTAGTCGCGTGACAGGTGTTTCAGCAGGTGAAAGGAGCGGATCTTGTCCCCCTTGTTGGGAGGATAGGGAATGCGGTGGCAGAGGAACAGCAGTACGGGTCTGCGGTCGGCGGCCGATGACGGCTGTCCGGTGATCGTCGGAGGCATGGCAGTCAACCGAGGCTCCGGGCCAGCAGGGGGCCAACGGTGTTGGCCACGGGCAGGGGGAGCCTCTTCCAGGCACGGATGAACAACTGGTATTTCGGGTTCATCGGGTTGATCTCGGGAATGGTGTCCGCCTCGACCAGGTAGTTCTCGTAATAGAGAGGCTCCGGTGTGAAACCCCAGTTCTTCTTGAAGCTGTAGGAGCCGGTGCCCTCCTTGCTGCGGCCATAGTCGAAAAGCCGGATACCCCGTTCCCCCGAGCGCCGCATCAGTTCCCAGTACATGAAGTCGTTGCCCTTCAATGCCCGGGCCAGGGCAATGCTGCCACCATAGTAGGGCAGCACCTGATCCCGGAAGTAGAAGCTCATCACACCGGCGATGTCCCGGCCCTCATGGGTGACCATCAGTACTTCGCAGGCGTCGCCGAACTCCTCCCGCAGCACCTGGAACAGGCGCTGCGGAAATACCGGCGTACCCAGGTTGCGCACGCTCTCGGAATAGACGCGGTAGAGTCGCCGCCAGCCGTCGTCGTGCTCGCTTTGCAGCCCGGCCTTGATCCCCTTGCGCACCATGGCCCGCTGCTTGCGCGGGATCGCCTTCAGATTGACCTCCGGATCAGGATCGATCTGTTTGCGGAAGGTGACATAGAGGGACTTGGTCGGCCAGTCCAGGCCACTCGGCTGCAGGTTGCGCAGCTCGAGAGAGTCGACCCGCAGCCGGTCGGCCAGATCACAGGCGGCCTGGCGCAGTCCCGCGGCCGCCTCGTCGTTTTCGGCCACGATACCGCCGTAGACACAGAAGGGGGTCGAAACCAGCATGTCGCCGAACAACAGGCTCCTGACCCGGGCCAGTGGCAGAATCCCCTCGACACGCCCTTCCCGCTCCGCGTACAGGTAATGGGTGGGGTGGCCGAAGGCACGCTCCAGCACCCTTTTCCAGCCGGCCAGATGAAAGAAGGTGGCGTCGGGGGCGCGTTCCACACAGGCGTTCCAACGCCCGAAATCCGCCTCGCCCAACTCCCGGATCTGGAGATCCATTGGCACTCCGCTGTCAGATTCTCGTCCCGCCCCGACGGGCGGCCTAGGGTAACAGATATCGACGGCCCGGTAACCTGCGGACCGCTCTTTGGAATAGCGGCTGGTGGAGGTTTTTTTTGAACCGGGGATGGGGTTTTGGGAGTGTTCGCGGCGAGGGCGCCGCTCCTACAAGGAACGCACCCATGGGAACGCCGCCCTCGGCGCGAAAGAACGGGGCACCGTGCGGCGCCATTCTGCGCTGTAGGGGGGATTCAGACGGGGAATACGCGATCCATACGATCCCAGCGGAAGTCGACCAGCAGCGCCTCCAGGCGCGGATACATGCGATCGAGATTGAGATAGTGGCGAAAGCGGGTCTTCGGGTCGAGACCGGTCTGGCGCGGCTGGTCCGGGTCGATCTCCCAGGGGTGAAAATAGAATACCGCGGGCTGACGGTCCCGTTCGTTCACCCGCCGCATGGCCCAGCGGCTGAAGGCATAGGGGAAGAAGCGGAACCAGCCCCCTCCCCCACAGGAGATGTTGCGGCCCGCCAGGCGCACGGTGGTGATGGGCACCTCCAGCAGCTTGCCGTCGGCCGCCTGGTAGGCGAAACGGGGGGCGTCCGGGATGCCATACAGATCATGCCGGATGGGCACGATGCTGGAGCTGTAGCGATGACCGGTCTCCGCAAGCACATCCTGAGCCCACAGGTTGTCCCTGCCGATAGAATAGCTGGCAGCCCGATATCCCTTCACCTCCTGCCCGGAGATATCCTCCAGCAGCGCCTTGGTGCGGGTCACGTCGTCGCGGAACTGTTCCGGCGTCTGGTTGGTCACCCGGATATGCTCCCAGCCGTGACTGGCCAGTTCATGACCCTCCTCCACCACCCGTTTCACCATCGCCGGGTAGCGTTTCGCCATCCACCCCAGGGTGAAGAAGGTACCCTTGATCCCCTTGTCGTCGAACAGCCCCAGGATGCGATCCATGTTTTCCTCGACGCGGCAGGGTATGCGCTCCCAATCGGCCTTGTCGATGTAGGGCTCGAAGGCGGAGACCTGGAAGTAATCCTCCACGTCGACGGTCATAGCGTTGGCAAGAGGTATGTTCATGCCATTCACTCTACAGTTTCACCTGCCCCAGCAAGCGGCGTGACCCTTCAATGGAAAGATGCCCGCCATCGCGATACAGATATGCATCTCCAATCCTCACGCGACATTTCTCTTCGTCACAGAGAAGATCTTTCAGCCAGATGACTTCCGCATTCGTTCGTGCTGCAATGGTTTTCAGTGAATCGGTAATGCTTTTCTCATAGGAATAGTAGTCATCCACCGAAATTTCACATTCAGGCCTGAAGAGAACCAGGCTGCTCTCCTCGCGCTCCAGGCATTCTCCCACGTCGAACCCGGAACGAGGAGGAGGCGATACAATTAAAACCCTCTTCCCATTACGCTGTAACTTCCGGATCGTTTCGACAAAGCGCTCGATCGCCACGGACGGATCTTTTTCAACCACCTTTCCATCCAGCAGAAACATCCCCTCCTGATCACCATCGAAATACTGGCCGAAGGTGGAACTCATCACGACTTTGGTGATGGATTTCTTCGCCAGAATCCCCTGGAGGGCCGCATCGTTGAACGCCACACAGGTCTTCGCCCAACTCTTCGTATATTTCCCCGTGATCGGAGCCAGCCCAGCGACGGGACCACATGCACTCTTGGTAACCTGTACCAGACCCTGTGTGCCGGTCTTCAGTCCGGGGACCAGATGCATGGCGAAGCTGTCGCCCCAGACAGCAGTATCCGGTTGATCCGTCGTGGAACATACCTTTGGTACCCAGCTCCCTTCCAGCCTTCCATCACAGTCTTCTGAAAGGCCATAGTTGATTCTTCTCATCACCTCGC
This sequence comes from Sedimenticola thiotaurini, assembly GCA_011051715.1. Classification (GTDB taxonomy): domain Bacteria; phylum Pseudomonadota; class Gammaproteobacteria; order Chromatiales; family Chromatiaceae; genus HyVt-443. The sequence continues at coordinate 19,795 of DRKP01000192.1, forward strand.
CGGCGTTTACCGCAGGGGCCGGCTCACCCAGGACCATCGGAACAGGTATCGACAGTACCGCCAACGACGATGCGGTAAACCATGACCAGGCAACACGGGGCCTGCTACTCCAACCATACCTGAATGGAGTTTCGATATATCGATACTGGATGAAGCCAAACAGTATCGACAATGCAACGATCAATATCTTTACATCAGCTGGTATGTCACCCACGAAGCCAAGATAGGCGAAGGTAAACAAGGGCCAGTGCACCAGATATACGGAATAGGACCAGTCCCCTACCCGCTCGACGATCCGGATGGCTCCTGTCTCCGGCAACCACTTCCTGCTGTCGAGCATGATGATCATGGTCGCGAGAGTGACGATAACGGCATCCCATCGTGGATGTACTCGATCGACACCGAAAAGAACCATGAGCAACAGGATTACCAGGGCCATAATCTTAATGTTTGCATGCACCTGGAGTCCCGGACGACGCAGCATCATCCAGGCCGCCACCGATCCGGCAAGGAGTTCCCAGGCTCGAGTCGGGAAAAGATAGAACGCCCACTCGGCCTTGCTGGCGTCCGCGTACCGCCAGAGAAAAGGCGGCAGTTCCCCGGAAGAGGACGCCCAGGAAATGCACCACAGCAGGCTAACCGTGACCAGGGACAGCAGTGCGGGGAGTCTGTACCTTGCCGGAATCAGAAATAAAAAAAGAGGGAGGAAAAAATAATACTGCTCTTCCAGTGACAATGACCAGATATGCAACAGCGGTTTACTCTCTGCGGCACCAGCGAAGTAACCAACCTGGGTGGGAAGCACCATGTTGGCGGAGAAAGTGATCGCTCCAACCAGCTGAGACACGTATTCATCCAGCTGGGTACTGGATATAAAAAAATAGGCCAGAAGGGACGTTGCCGACAGAGTTGCATAGAGTGCCGGCAACAGACGCTTGGCCCTGCGCATATAGAAGGCAGAGAACGAGAATGTCTTCTGTTCCAGTTGCCGTAGAATGATGGAGGTGATCAGAAAACCGGATATCACGAAGAAGATATCCACACCCAGGTAACCGTTCCCGGCAACTCCGAAATCGGCGTGATACAGAACGACGGCCAGGACAGCCAACCCGCGGAGAAACTGGATGTCGTTCCTCATCGGGGATGCTTTCCTCGCGACACCTTGCTCTGATGCTACAACCAACGACGTATTTCGCTGGCGATGCGTTCCGCGGCATGGCCGTCCCAGAGTTCCGGAACCCGCCCTCTCTTGCCGCCATTTGCCATCACCTCGTCGAAGGCCCGCATGATCTTTCCCGGATCGGAACCGACGATGGTGTTGGTACCCTCGGTGACGGTGACCGGCCGTTCGGTGTTCTCGCGCAGGGTGATACAGGGCACGCCGAGGGCGGTGGTCTCCTCCTGGATGCCGCCGGAGTCGGTCAGGACCACCGTGGCCGACTCCATCAGGCCGAGCAGCTCCTTGTATCCCAGGGGTGGCAGGGTCGCGATGCGGCCCTGCTGCAACTGTCTCCGCAGGCCCGCGGCATCGATGCGGTCCCGGGTGCGGGGATGCACCGGAAAGACGATGGGCAGGCGCCGGCTGATCTCCACCAGGGTATCCAGCAGCCGTTGCAGCACTGCCGGATCGTCCACGTTGGACGGCCGGTGCAGGGTCACCAGGGCGTAGCCGGTCGCGGCATCACCGAACCAGTCAGGCTCGTCGACTCCGGCCAGGGTCTCTCGAGCGGGCACCGCCTGTTCCCGGTTCATCATCAGGGTATCGATCATCACGTTGCCGACGAAGCGGACACGGCCGCTGTCGATCCCTTCGCGGACCAGGTTGTCTTCGGCATCCCGCTCCGTGGTGAACAGCATGTCCGAAATCTGGTCGGTGAGGACGCGGTTGATCTCCTCCGGCATCTCCCGGTCGTAACTGCGCAGGCCCGCCTCGACGTGGATCACCTTGATCCCCTTCTTGGAGGCGACCAGGGCGCATGCGATGGTGGAGTTGACATCACCGACGACGAGGATCGCATCCGGTTGCCAACTGTCCAGTTCCGGTTCGAACCGCTTCATGATCTCGGCGGTCTGCTCGGCATGGCTGCCGGACCCGACGCCCAGATCCACATCCGGCTCCGGGATACCGAGCTGATCGAAGAAGGATTTCTTCATCTCCTCGTCATAGTGCTGGCCGGTGTGCAGCAGGCGCGCGCGAATGCCGCTGTCCGGCCGACCGAAGGCGCGCATGATGGGCGCGATCTTCATGAAATTGGGACGGGCGCCGACGACGCAGAGGATCTTGATGGGGCGGGCGGTCACTCGTTCGATACCTCGAGGATGGGTTTTTTTCACCACAGGGGCTCAGAGGGCACAGAGACGATGGTTTCTTCCATTCATGGGCCAGGACTGGCCATGGATTCCAGTCCAAATTACCTCTGTGCTCTCTGTGACTCTGTGGTGAATATTAAATGAGGTGAGGATATGGGGAAAAAGAGACCTTCAGTCGAGCTCTTCTTCCACGTCCATCTCCATCTGGATCAGGATCGCCTTGCGCAACAGCTTGCGTTCGTGATTGAGGCTCTTCTTCAGCTGCTTCACTTCCTGTTCCAGCATGAACAGGCGCTGGGCGAGCCGGCCGATGTCGCCGGGCCCCGGCATGGGCCCGTTACCCGGCATGCCACCCTGGGGCCCGGGAGGACCTCCGGCGGGCTGGCGTCGGGGGCCCTGGGACGGGCCATTGGGCTGCCTCCGGGAGGTGGTGGGCGACTGCGTCTGAGGGGTGGCGGGAACTTCGGGGCGGGGCGCCCCCAGGCCTTCGTTCTGGAGCTCCCGAATCACGCTCTTGACCGCGTTCTCATCCAGCAGATGACGCTCTTCCAGGCTGCCGAACAACAACAGCCGGTCACAGAAGTTGTTGATGCGGCGGGGGACACCCTGGGTGAAGTCGTAGATCTTCTCGTAGGCGCCGGCGGTGATCTGGGGGTCGTCCTTCCATCCCGCCTTGGTGAGCCGGTATTCGATGTAGGCGCGGGTCTCCTCGGCATCCATCGGCTTCAGGTGCAGGGCGGCGATGATGCGCTGGCGGAACTGTTCCATCTCCGGCGACTGCACGGTCTGGTCGAACTCGGTCTGGCCGAGCAGGAAGCTCTGCATCAGCGAGTGACCGTTGATCTGGAAGTTGGAGAGCATGCGCAGCTCCTCCAATGACTCCACCGGCAGATTCTGGGCCTCGTCCACCAGCAGCAGGACGCGCTTCCCCTCGGCATCCTGGGCACGGAAGAACTTCTCCAGCTTGTCCAGCAGGGTCGACTTGGGCGCGGCATCGTCCCCCAGCCCGAACGAGGAGCAGATGATGCGCAGCATGTCCTCCGGCTCCACATGGGTGGTGACCAGCTGGGCGGCTACGATATCGCTCGATTCGAGTTCACCGAGGAGTTGGGTCAGCAGCATGGTCTTGCCGGTACCGATGCCGCCGGTGATGACGATGAACCCCTCGCGCTTCTCCAGTCCGTAGCGCAGGTAGGCCATCGCCCGGTTGTGGGGCTTGCTGTTGAAATAGAAGCGGGAATCGGTGCCCAGCTGGAACGGTTTGTCGGTCAGTCCATAAAATGCGCGGTACATAGTTTTCCTGTTACCAGTTGGTGCCCAGAGTGACGGTGGCACGATTCTCCGTATAGGTGAGGAGGGGGCTGTCCGAATCCCGGTTCAGGTGGCTCAGATCGAACGAGATCCGGGTCCGCGCGGTAAGCTGCCGCGTCACGCCCAGTGAAATGCTCCAGAGGTCGTAGTCCGTCAGCCTGGGATCGAAGATGAGACTCTCGCCGTAGTCGAGCGTCTCCCACCAGAAGCGCACATTGGCGTTCATGTTGGCCGCCAGACCATGGCTCCAGTTGGCGTTGACACCGTACCGGTTCTCTTCGCGCCGGCTCACCTGATAGTCGCGGATGGTGTAGTAGGCACCGATACTGGCGGTATCGCGCCGGCTCACCCGCAGGTCGTAACCCAGGTCGAAGCGGCTCAGTATGTAGGTCTCGTTGGTGAGGGTCGGGGTGTCGATGGTGATCCGCAATGGTTCGCCGGTGACCGGATCGATGATCGGATTGCCGAACGGGTCCTGCGCCTGGAACGTCTGCTGCGTGACGATCTCGTCGCGGGAGCTCTGGATGTCGTGGGTCAGGCTGGCCCGGAACACGCTCTTCCGCTGCCGGTGGTTGAAGCGCATGTACCAGTTGTTGCCGAAGAAGCGGTGGCCGTAGGCGAGGTCCAGCTCCGTCCGGGGGCTGGGGGTCCAGGTGACGCCCGCGCCATAGATGGCGCCCTGCGGCTCGTCCCGGGTGGTGGCGAAATCGTTGTTGTCGTAGCCGACGTAGACGTTGGGGCGCCAGCGGCGGTCGATCACGTAGCTGAGCCGGGCCAGGGTGGTCTTGTAGGTGCTGTCCCGCCCGAAGTCCAGGCTGCCGCCGGCCTCGTCATAGCGCACCCGCCGGTACTGCCCGCTCACCGCCCAGGGGGTACGGCTGAACTCCCGGCCGCTGTCGAGCCGGAGATCCACCGCGTTACTGTAGCTGTCCCTGGCCAGGCTGTCGCTGTACAGCACCTGGTCGAAGGTATAGCGCAGCTCCAGATCGGCAAATCCCTTGAAATGGAGCTTTGTGTATGGGCTGATGGAATAGGTGAAGGTCTGGGTCGTGTTGCGGGTATTGTTGAAGTCGTCGCCGCCGACGCGGCCGAAGGGAACCAGCAGGTTCTGATCCGCATTGGCCCGTGCATCCAGGAACAGGACGTTGTCGTAGAGTTCGGAGTTCCAGTTCGCGGTCAGAAAATGGCGAAACTGGTCCCGGCTCGAGGAGGAGTCGAGATAGTCCAGATAGTCGAGGGCATACTGAAAGTAGAGCTTGTTGCGCCGGGCGTCCCGGCGGATGCCGACACTCGGGCGAATCCGGATGCCGAGATCACTGTTGCCGTCGGGCGCCAGATCGACATTGTCGGTACCGATCACCTGGGTGGTCAGCCCGTAGTTGGTGTGCCAGCCCTTGGCCGCGGTGGCATTGCCGGCCAGCGCCAGCAGCCCGACAGCCCCCAGGATACCGACAAGACCCATGCCCGCCCGTGCCATGATTCACTGATCCCCGTAGGCGCCGTAACCGTAACCCTTGCCATAGCCGTAACCGTAGCCCCCCACGTGCTTGATCAGGAAGTCATCCCGGCTCTTGTTCAGGATCAGGGAGACGTTCTCCTTCGACTCCAGCAGGCCCAGGGCCTCCTTGATCATGAACTGGGGGGTTCCGCCATACTCGACCACCATTGCCACCTGCCCCATGTGCCGGGCCAGGGTACTCGCCTCGCTGGTGGCCAGCAGCGGCGGTGAGTCGAACAGCACGATGCGATCCGGATAACGTGTGGCCATCTCCTGCAGCCGGGCGATCATGCTGTTGCTGGCCAGCAGCTCGGTGGCCCGGTTGTGGCGCTGCCCGGCCGGCAGCACCCGCAGCTTCGGCACATCGGTATGCAGGATGCACTCGCCCAAATCCAGGGTCTCGTCCCGCAGGCACTCGGTGAAACCGGGACGATCGTTCACCTGCAGCAGCCGGGACAGGCTCGGCTTGGCCAGGTCCGCATCCACCAGCAACACCGTCCGGTCCATCTCCATGGCGATGGAGATGGCCAGGTTCATGGAGGTGAAGGTCTTCCCCTCCCCGGACAGGGCGCTGGTCACCATGATCAGGTTGTACGGGTTCTCTCCCGGGGCCACCGGCAGGAACGCCTTCATCAGCAGGGGACGCTTGATCATGCGGTACTCTTCGTCCAGCCGCGACCGGCCTCCTTCCGGTGACAGCACCCCCTCCAGTTCCAGTTCCGCGAAGCGGATGGGGATCTCCTCCGGTGTCAGCGCCGCCTGCTCGAGGGCGGTGGGAATGGGATCGCCCGCCCGCGGCTGAGGAATTGCCGCCGCAGGTTCGGGAACGGGCTGTTCCACCGTGGCCGCCGTTGTCACCTTGGGCACCGGCCTGCTGCCGGCCGGCTCCTCCGGCTCGCTGGCCAGCTTGTCCACCGCTTTCTCGATAATGCTCATATCCGTGTTTCCGTTCCCCTCTCGATTCAGAGCCCGGCGATGCGGCTGCTGATCTCACCCATGTACCGGCCCAGGTCCAGCTCGAACATGTGACTCGCCATCACCACGGCATAGGCCGAGACCAGTGCAAGCAGTCCGAGCAGGAAGCCGAGATGACGGCGCTGGCGTCTCCTGATCTGGGCCTGGGTCCAGACCATGCTGACGCTGCCGAGAACGGGCAGGTCGGTCACCTCGTTCAGCGTCCTGCGATCGTCGAATGTCGGCCGGATCTGGGACAGCAGGAAGGCGACCAGGATCCCCAGGCCGAGCCCCGCCAGGAGGACGACGCTGCTGAGCAGGGCCCGTGGCGGTCCGGATGGCTGGTTGGGCACGATGGGTGGGTCGATCACCCGGAAGCGGATGGAGTTGGAGCGGGTATCCACGTCCTGGCTCAGACGGGCCGATTCCAGGCGCTCGGTCAGCTCCAGATACTGCTTCTTGAGGATTCCGTAGTCCCGGTTCAGCTGGCTCTGCTCCTTCTCGACCTGCAGCACCTTGTCCACCGCCCCCTGCAGGCTTTCGATGCGTTTCTTGTATTCCTCGACCACCGCCTCCTTGGCCGCCACGTCAGCCTCGACTTCGGCATAGCTGATCCGCATCTGCTGGTACACCGGATTGCTGTCCAGGGCGCTGCCGCCGCCCCTCGGGGCGTTCTTCGCCAGCTTGGCCAGTTCCCGCTTGCGCTCCCGCTTGAGCTTGGCCAGGGTGGCCTTCACCGCCTTCACGTCGGGATGCTTGTCGGTATAGCGCAGCAGCAGATCGTCGAGTCTCGACTCCAGGCTCTCGATGCGCCCGTCCAGCACGGAACTGCCGCCGGTCACCGGCTCGTCCTCGACGATGCCGAAGCTGGGCACCTCGCCCTCGATCTGCTGCTTGAGCACCTCCAGCCGGTCGCGCTGGATCTTCAGTTCCAGCTCCGCCTGGGCCAGCTGCTGCTGGGTCTGTTTCAGCCGGCTGTAGTAGTCACCACTCTCGCCCGAAAGATAAGGCAGGTTGGCCTGGCGGAAGCGGGTCCGCCGCTCCTCCGCCTCCTGCAGCCGCCTCTCCACGTCGGCGATCTGCTGTTCCAGGAACTGGCGGGCCGAATCCTGCTCCTTGCGGGTGTCTCCCAGGTTGGCCTCGACGAAGATGGTCAACAGCGACTTCACCACCAGCTTGGCCAGCTCGGGATCCTCGTTCTCGTACCTGATGGTGTAGAGGTTGATCCGGTCGGTCGCCTCCAGTTTGATTTTCTTGCGCAGCGACTCGATGATCTCTTCGGTCTGTTCCGGCGTCTTCGCCCGCAGATCGAGATCGGTCATGCGCATGACCTTCTCCAGGTTCGGCCTGCTGAGCAGGGTCTTGCTCATCAGCAGCAGGCGCCGCTGCTCGTTGCCCGCGATGGCGAGGCCGCGCAGCAGCGGTTTGAGCAGGGTCTGGGTATCGACGTAGACCCGCGCCGAGGCCTCGTAGCGGTCCGGCAGCTGTGCCACCACGAACCAGCCGATGGCGCAGACCAGCCATGCCACACCCAGCACCCACCAGCGGAAACGCCAGATGCCACGAAGGTAGCCCAGCAGTTGAACGATCAGGTCATGCATAGAGAGTCGTTACCCGTGAAGGCGGCTGACGGCTAGAACCAGGACTCGGGAATGATCAGGATATCGCCCGGTTTCATGTCGACGTTGGCGGTGATGTCGCCGTCCCTGATCAGGCTCTCGACACGGACGTTGTACTGCTTGCGCTCGCCGTTCTCCATCCGCACGATGGTCGCCTTGTCGCCATCGGCGAAGTCGGTGATGCCGCCCACGGCGATCATCACATCGAGCAGGGTCATGGAATCGCGGTACAGCAGCGCCTGGGGCTTGGCCGCCTCGCCCACCACCCGGATCTGGTCCTCGTAGGCGCCGATGAAGCCGTTTACGATCACCGTCACCAGCGGATCGCGCAGGTAGGTGGAGAGCTCCTTCTCGATGTCCCGGGCCAGCTCCGTCGGGGTCTTCTCTGCCGCCGGGATGTCCTCCAGCAGCGGCGCCGTCAGGTAGCCATCGGGACGGACGGTCACCGTCTTGGAGACGTCCGGATTGCGCCAGACGAAGATCTCCACCGAGTCGCCGGGAGCGATGCGGTATTTGGTGGAGTACTGTGCATTGCCCTCGGATTCGGGCAGCTGGGGATAGGGGCTCTGTGTGCTGCAGCCGGCCAGCGCCAGGCCGGCGATCAGAAGCCCTACGAATGCATGGCGTATGTTCACGATGACTCACTCCCTCCAGATAATGATTCGCGGCATCGAATCCGATGACGGTGCTCAGCCGACTCCGTCCCGACCCGGGCCCTGTTCCGCGGTTCTCTCGGCCGGGCGGATCGGAGCGGAGAATAGCACGAAAACGATTGGGATTCCTCTTCCCCGTCGACCCTTTCGATGCCTGAAATACCACCAGTCTGCGGCGGCTTCCCGTCCCCCGCCGGGCGGTCCGGTCGGAGGTGACCTCCGTCCGGATACAGATGACCGGAGCCCTGTATCGGGGCCTTCTCCGCCGTTCCCGGCACCTTGCCCCTCCTGCCGACAGGATCCGCTGGGTTGAGCCGTATCACACCCGGGCCGTAACGGTCTTCACACTCTATCGGCTCGCGGTACTACGGACTTTAGGGCCTGTTGACGCGGGCCCGACAGGCCCCGCTGGGGCCCTGCCTCACCAGGCAAGGCAGAATGGGCAATGTGCGGTCGCTCTACGACAATGCCGTTGGGCGGAAAAGGGCCCCGGCCCTTCCAGTTGCCTCAGAAAAGCCCCTTTTCCCCAATCCACCGAAGAAACGGATGCAGAAGGGCCGGCCGTCCGGATCCGGCTCCTGTCATGGCAAGGGGATGCCCATGGCCTGGCTGGCGACGGGGCGCCGCCCCCGCAGTGGGTACAGCGAACGGGAAGGTCGGGATACAATGCGCTTTTCCCACCGACCGCATATCCGGCAGGTCGGTCCCCTGACCCCTGGACACCCCTCTCTCCATCGACCGGACCGGACCATGAAAAACAACCCTTTCCTCGGCGCCACCCACGTGCTGACCGGCCTCAGGCTGCTGCTCCGGCCCGGCCTGAAGCGCTATCTGCTGATCCCGCTGCTGATCAATATCCTGGTGTTCGGTCTGATCGGCTGGGCCGGCTACAGCCAGTTCGACCAGGTGCTCGCCCGCTTCCTGCCCGAGTCGGGCTGGCTCTCCTATTTTCGCTGGCTGCTCTGGCCCCTGTTCGCCCTCTCCTTTCTGATGGTCGTCTTCTACACCTTCACCGTGGTGGCCAATCTGCTGGCGGCCCCCTTCAACAGCCGTCTCTCCGCCCGGGTGGAGGAGCTGCTCACCGGCGCCCGCCCTCCGGAGGGCGATGGCAGCATTGCCGCGGAGATCCTGCCGGCCCTGCTGATGGAGCTGCGCAAGCTGTTCTATTTCCTGCTGCGCGCCATTCCCCTGCTGATCCTGTTCCTGATTCCCGTCGTCAACGTGGCCGCCCCGTTTCTCTGGTTCGC
>DRKP01000193.1 GCA_011051715.1 Sedimenticola thiotaurini
CCGCTGTGGTCGGCCGGGGGAGGCAAATTCGAACAGGCCAGGTCGCTCCGGCGTCTGATCGGCCCCCTGATATGCCGCTATGCGGACATCTACCTGGCCGGTCATGAGCACGATCTGGAGCTGAACCTGGACAGCTGCCGGGCGGAGACGGGAACCGATGCCTTTCCCCTCCCGCTGGTCGTCAGTGGTGCCGGCTCCCGGCAGAGACCGGTGCACCGTGCTTTTCAGTCCTTCCAGGAGAGTGCCTACCCCCAGTTCAGGGCATTGTGGAGCAGAGGGATGACATGGGGGTTCAGTCATCTCTCCATCGACGGGGACCGGCTGACGGTGGAGATGATCACGACGCCGGACAGCGGCACCGGCGAGCCGGTCTCCGAACGGACATTCGTGTTCCACAATCGCAGTCGCCTGCTGCGGGAAGTCAGGCAGTGATGGCCCGATAGGCGGCGAACACCGCGAACAGCAGGAAAACACCCCCTCCCAGGCGGTGCAGCCAGACAAGGGGCAGGTACCTGAACAGGGTTCGTCCCGCCCACACCCCGAGCACCGAGATCGTGATCAGGGCTGCGGTGGCGCCCAGATAGACCGGCCAGGGTGACATGCTGCCGGCCAGCCCGGCCACGGCGATCTGGGTCTTGTCGCCGAATTCCGCGACCAGGATCAACATCAGGGTGGTGAGGAAGATACTGTGGCCGGGCGTCTCGATCGCCTCCTCCGGTTGTTCTTCATGGCTGCGGATGGCGTGGATGCCGAAGGCGGCGAACAGCAGTGCCACCCCTGCGGCGGTCACCCTCTCCGGCAACCAGCCCGCCACCCCGGCACCGAAGATCACGGCCAGTGCATTGAGCACCATGAATGCAACCGATGCCCCGATGATCACGGGCCAGGGGCGATGACGGGCGGCCAGCGTCATGCAGACCAGCTGGCTCTTGTCACCGATCTCCGCCAGGGAGATCAGCACCAGCGTGGAGAGTGATACGGATACGGCTTCCGGGGAGATCATGGCTGGTCGGGTATACTCGCGAAGGTTGTCCGGCGGCCGCGTCCCCCGCGACTGACTGCGCGAGGGGATCGGCCCTTTGTCCACCGCATGATACCGGTTTCCGGTTGCCGGGGAACCGGGCCGTTCGATCGATCCGGCAGCCATGACCGTTCACTTCCATCACTCTGCCTGCGGCATTCGAACCTGGCCCCATGGGAGGATCCCGGTTCCACCGGGCCGGGAACTCGGGGTCCCTTTTCTGTATCATGGGCAGTATTCGTGAAGGAAGAACCCGGAACCCGGTGATTGGAGGAAACGTGAAACGGTATCTGAGCGCGGCACTGTTGTTGTATGTCTCTTTCGTCAGTGCCGTCCAGGCGGCGGAGGAGTGTGGCAGGGTGACCATCGCCGACATGAACTGGAACTCGGCCACCCTGCTCGCCAACGTGGATCGCTTCATCCTGCGCAACGGCTACGGCTGCGACGCGGAGCTGGTTCCCGGGGACACCATGCCCACCGGCACCTCCATGATCGAGAAGGGTGAGCCCGACATCGCCCCCGAGTTCTGGAGCAACTCCTTCAAGGAGGCGATGGACAAGGGCGTGAAGGAGAAGCGCCTGCGTATCGCCGGCCGATCCCTTTCCGACGGCGGCGAGGAGGGCTTCTGGGTGCCCAGCTACCTGGTCGACCAGGACCCGGCTCTGGCCACCATCGACGGCATCAGGGCGAAGGCGAAGATGTTCCGGCATCCGGAGGACCCCGACCGCTCCGCCTTCTACGGCTGCCCTGCCGGCTGGGGCTGCCAGATCACCAGCGGCAATCTGTTCAAGGCACTGAAGCTGGCCGATGCCGGGTTTGACCTGATCGATCCGGGTTCCGGTGCCGCCCTGGCCGGCAGCATCGCCCGCGCCTACGAACGCAGGGAACCCTGGTTCGGCTACTACTGGGCGCCGACGGCGGTGCTGGGAAAGTACCGCATGGTGAAGGTCGACTTCGGCAGCGGCGTCGATGAAAAGGAGTTCGTGGACTGCATCGCCCAGGCCGACTGCGAGAATCCCAGGGTGACCATGTATCCGCCGTCGCCGGTGCACACCCTGACCACCGAGGCCTTCGCCAACCGCTCACCCCGGGCCTTTGCCTACCTGGCACGCCGCTCCCTGACCAATGCGCAGATGAATGAACTGCTGGCCTGGATGGAGGACAACCAGGCGGACGGTGACGTGGCGATGGAGCACTTCCTGAAGGAGTACGAGTCGATCTGGACCAGCTGGGTGCCGCAGGAGGTGGCGGCGAAGGTCAGGAAGGCCCTGGCCGGGCTGTAACCGCCTGCTCCCGGATCGGACGGAAGGCCGGTCCGCGGCGGGACCCCATGATCACAGTATACTGACGGGACAGCAGTGATGTCCGATACCTCCTGGCTCACCCACTTCCCCGCCATGGGGCGGGCCGATCTGCTGGCCATCCGCAAGTCGCTCGATGCCGGTTATCGGGAGTTCACCCGTGGCTATGGCGATGCCATCGAGTCCTTCTTCGATCCGCTGCTCTCGTTTCTGATCTGGTTCGAACGGCTGCTGCTGAACACCCCCTGGTGGCTGGTCATCCTGGTGATCGTCGTCCTCACCTTCGTCGCCAGCCGCTCCCTGCGGCTCTCCCTGGGGGTCGTCGTTGCCCTGCTGCTGATCGGTTATTTCGGCATGTGGGACAATACCATGCGGACCCTGAGCATCATCATGGTCAGCACCCTCCTGTCGATCGCCCTGGGCATCCCCGTCGGCATCCTGATGTCGCGCTCGGACCGGATGCAGGCGCTGGTGACACCGCTGCTGGACGTGATGCAGACCATGCCCGCCTTCGTCTACCTGATCCCGGTGGTGATGCTGCTGGGCATCGGCAAGGTACCCGGGGTGATCGCGGTGGTGATCTACGCCATCCCGCCGGTGATCCGCCTGACCAACCTGGGTATCCGGCTGGTGGACCGGGAGGTGGTGGAGGCGGCGACCGCCTACGGCGCCAGTCCCATGCAGCGCCTGCTGGGGGTGCAGCTGCCGTTGTCCCTGCCGACCATCATGGCCGGGGTCAACCAGACCATCATGATGGCCCTGGCGATGGTGGTGATCGCCTCCATGATCGGGGTCAAGGGGCTCGGCCAGCCGGTGCTGAAGGCGATAACCAACCAGTATTTCACCCTGGGGCTGTTCAACGGCCTGGCCATCGTGGCCCTGGCCATCATCTTCGACCGCGTGTCCCAGGCCTATGCCCGGCGTACCCAGCGCTACCTGGAACGTTCCCGCTATGACTGACGACCCGCTGATCCGGGTGCGGGGCCTGTACAAGATCTTCGGTCCCGATCCGGAGTCGGTGATGCCGCAGGTGGAGCAGGGCATGGACAAGGATGCACTGCTGCAGCAGACCGGCCATGCCCTGGGGCTGCGGAACATCGACCTGGATATCGGACGGGGCGAGGTGTTCGTGGTGATGGGGCTGTCCGGCTGCGGCAAGTCGACCCTGCTGCGTCACTTCAACCGCCTGATCGAACCGACCCGGGGGAGTATCCGGGTGGACGGCGTGGACGTGTTGCAGCTGGGGCGCCGGGAACTGCAGGAGTTCCGCCGCCACCGCATGTCCATGGTGTTCCAGCGCTTCGGCCTGATGCCCCACCGCAACGTACTGGACAACGTGGCCTACGGCCTGATGGTGCAGGGAGTCGGCCGCGACGAGCGCCGGCGGCGGGCGGAACACTGGCTGGAGGCGGTCGGCCTTGGCGGATACGGGAGCCAGTTCCCGTCCCAGCTCTCCGGTGGCCAGCAGCAGCGGGTCGGACTGGCCCGGGCCCTCTGCACCGATGCCGGCATCCTGCTCATGGACGAGGCCTTCTCCGCCCTCGATCCGTTGATCCGCAGCGAGATGCAGGAGCAGCTGATGGAGCTGCAGGAGCGGCTGCACAAGACCATCGTCTTCATCACCCACGACTTGGACGAGGCGCTGCGCATCGGTGATCGCATCGCCATCCTCAAGGACGGGGAACTGGTCCAGCAGGGTGCGCCGGAGGAGATCCTGTCGGCACCGGCGGATGCCTACGTGGAGGCGTTCGTCCGCAACGTGACGCGGGAGCAGCGTTGGGGTTGAGCCGGTGGCGGCCGGAGGCTATTTCTGCAGGTGCATCCGCTCGAGGGCCTGCAGCAGGGTATCGGCATCCACCGGCTTGTGCAGCAGCGGCAGCCGGCTCTCCCGCACCTCCCGCAGCCGCTTGGCCGCGGTATCCCCGGTGACCAGGGTGGTCGGCAGGGTGCGGTCCGCGAGGCGGCAGATCTCGCGGTACAGGGTGACGCCGTCCCAGCCATCGGGGAGCCGGTAGTCGAGAAAGGCGCAATCGATCACGCTGCCGTGCCGGCGTACCAGCTGCAGCGCCGGCTCTCCCCCCTCGGCGCTGAACACGCGATATCCCCACAGTTCCAGCAACCGTCCCATGGCGGCACGGATACCCTTGTCGTCGTCCACCACCAGGACCGCCCCCTGGCCACGGGGGCGGGCCACTGTGGCGGGCCGGTCGGCGTGCGGTCGCCGGATTCGCGATTGCGGGTCCGCGCCGGGAACGTCGACACTGAACACGGCACCCACCCCCTCCCTGGAACGCACCCCCAGATGCAGCTGCAGCAGGTCCGCCATGCGCTTGGCGATGGCCAGGCCGAGCCCCAGTCCCTGGTCCCGGTTCCGCGCCGGGTTGCCCAGTTGGTAGAACTCCTCGAAGATGCGCTCCTGCTCCTGTTCCGGAATGCCTTCTCCGGGGTTCCACACCTCGATGCGACGGCCGGTGCCGGCGGGCCGGCAGCCGATCAGCACCCGGTCGCCGCGGCAGTGGCGGATGGCGTTGGAGAGGAAATTCTGCAGGATGCGACCGAGCAGCACCGGGTCGGTATGGATCACCGCGTCGGTGGGTCGGATCCGGATGGTGATTCCGTGCTCGGCCGCCTGGGCCCGGAACTGGCTCTGCAGGTGTTCCAGAAAAGGCTGCACCGGAAAGCCGACCGGTTCCGGAACGATGGTGCCGGCCTCCAGCTTGCTGATGTCGAGCAGGGCGTTGAGCAGGGACTCCATCACCCGCAACGCATTCTTCATGTCCCCGACCAGGGCCTGGGTGCGCCGATCCAGGTCGTGGAAGCCGATTGCCCCCAGCAGCAGCGACATGGCCTGCAGCGGCTGGCGCAGATCGTGGTTGGCGGCGGCCAGGAACCGGCTCTTGGCCTGGTTGGCCCGTTCCGCCTCCTCTTTCGAGCGCTCGAATGCCTGCTCGATCAGTTTGCGCTGGGTGATGTCACGGGCGAACATGGCCACCGCCGTGGGCCGGCCGCCGGAACCCGGCACCGGGCACAGGTTGATGTCGTACCAGTGGTCCGCCAGCAGCCGCTCCAGGCGCCTGGATTCGCCCTCCGACAGCACGCTCAGCAGCCGCTGCTGGCAGTTGTCGCCGCTCTCTGTATCGAACAGCTCCGACGCCCTCTTCCCGGTCAGCGCCGCCACGCTGGAGCCGAAGGTGCGGGCGGCGGTCTCGTTGGCGACCACCACCCGCAACTGGCGATCGAACAGCATCACCATGTCGTCCTCGGTGGCGTTGATCAGACCGCGCAGGCGGTGTTCACTGGTGCGCAGGGCCGCCTCCGCCTCCTCCCTGGCGCGTATATCCTGCTGCAGCTGCCGGTTCGTCCGCCGCAGGCGGCCGGTCTGCTGTGCCACCTGCTCCTGCAGATGGGCCTGGTGGTGTTCCAGCCGCCGCTGCACCTGTTTCAGGGTGGAGATGTCCATCATGGTCCCCACCGAGGCCGGCCGGCCATCGAGGGTGACGCCCTTGCCCCAGACCATGGCATCGAAACGGGACCCGTCCCGGCGCAGGCAGGTGACCTCGTAGGGGTGGCCCGCCTCGCCATGGGCACGCCGCTGCAGATTCCTGGCCACCATGGCACGTTGCTCCGGTACCAGCAGATCGGTCGGACCGAGTCCGCCGACCATTTCCTCCGGCCGGTAGCCGAAGAAGGCGGCCATGGTGGGATTGACGTAGCGGAACTTCAGATCCTGGATGATGTAGATTCCGACCAGCGCCGACTGCATGGTGCCGACGTATCTCTCCTCCGATTCGGCCAGCGCCGTTTCCGCCCGGAGCCGGGCGGCCCGCTCCTCACGCAGCCGTTCCCGCAGCCGGCGCAGTTCCTGTTTCAGGGACCCGCTGTCGTCGCGTTCGTCGTCGTGGACCATGATGGGACGGCGCTCCCCCTTCCCGCCGCTGCTTTCCGCCATTGTGCCTGCCGCGGACGGTTGCTGTCATCGGGTCAGGGGAAGCGGGTACCCTGGTC
The DNA here is from genome assembly GCA_011051715.1 of Sedimenticola thiotaurini. GTDB lineage: Bacteria > Pseudomonadota > Gammaproteobacteria > Chromatiales > Chromatiaceae > HyVt-443. The sequence goes on from DRKP01000193.1 coordinate 6,328, forward strand.
GCGCCCCGAACAGCGTGCCCTGCAGGCCCAATCCGCCTCCATCTGCAGCCGGCAGCCCTCGGTGAGGGGCCGGCGCAGCACCATGTGTCCACCGGCCTCGCGGCAGGCCGGCGGCAGTCCGTCCTGCCCGCTCAGCCGGTTGAGACAGTGGGCGACGCCGGCCGGCCCGGGCAGGCTATACTGTGATCGAACCGCACTGGCTGCACCGACCATTACAATCCGAGGAGGCACCACATGAGGCTCACTTCCGCCACCATCGTCGACGGCAGACCGGTCCCGGGCGATCACGCCTTCTGCCTGCCCGATCCGGACAGCCACGTGACCCTGGGTCCAAACCGCAATCCGGGGTTTTCGTGGGACGACCTGCCCCCCGGGACCCGCTCCCTGGTGCTGATCTGCCATGATCCGGACGTGCCCAGCCGGGGGGACGATGTCAACCGGGAGGGACGCACGGTGCCGGCGGACCTGCCCCGGGTCGATTTCACCCACTGGCTGCTGGTGGACATCCCGCCGGAGCTGGGCGGGGTGGCGGAGGGTGCCTTCTCCTCCGGTGTCACCGCCCGCGGCAAGCCGGGGCCGGAGGGCCCGGAGGGGACCCGCCAGGGGATCAACGACTACACCGGCTGGTTCGCCGGCGACGCCGACATGGCAGGCGACTACTATGGGTACGATGGTCCCTGTCCGCCCTGGAACGACAGCATCGTCCACCACTACCACTTCACCCTCTATGCCCTGGACCTGGAGCGCTGCCCGGTAGAGGGTCGCTTCACCCGCGACCAGGTGCTGGCGGCGATGGCGGGTCACGTGCTGGCCGAGGCGCGTCTCACCGGGACCTACAGTCTCAATCCCTCGGTGCCGCTCCGGTAGCCCGGTCCGCGGGGCGGTGACGGCGCCTCAGGCGCTCCAGTACGGCGTCTCCAGCCCCTCTCCCAGGTCGGCCTCGATCAGGCGCTGGCGCACGTCCAGCAGCCTGCCCACCAGCTCCGGCTCGGCCTGCTCGTAGGCGGCGGCGTCCGGCACCCGCTGCACCACCACGCCCAGCAGCTCGGTGATGGCGTTGCCGATGGAGTTCTGGCTGATGGTGACGATCAGCCGGCCCTCGTCGTTGCGGTAGATCAGCTGCTTGAAGGCGGGTTGCCAGCGGATGGCGTTGGCGTACTTGGCATCGTGGATGCAGTGGTCGCGCACCTTCTTGGCCGACTTGAGGAAGTCGTTGTCGAACAGCAGGATGCTCTCCACCTGCCGGGGGAAATAGACATCATCCGGCATCGGCGCATTGCGGGTGGAGACCTGGCTGAAGAAGGTGCGGTAGAAATCGATGAAGCCCTTCAGGATCAGGTCGTACTCCTCCCAGAAACGGATGTTCTTCAGCGTCTCCACGCCGCCCCGGATCTCCCAGCTCGGCAGCCCCTGGGGATAGCCGGTGAGGCCGATGCGGGCCTGGGCGTCAGCGGCCGGCTGCAGGATGGAGAACTCCAGGGAATCGAAGAAGCGGCGGTAGACGCCGTGCATGTAGGACTCGAACAGGCTGTGCTGGCCGCCGTCGGTGAGGTTGGGGTTGTCGGGGTCCGCCAGGCGGGCGCCGCGCAGCTGCTCCATGGGAAAGACGATGAAATGGTTGTGCAGCATGCGGATGCTGGGCACGCCGGGGGAGGTGAGGGGCCAGGTGGAATCCAGGCTCGCCTCGCCGGCCAGGATCAGGGCCTCGTCCGGATCCGGGTAGAGCCCGGTCATGTACTCGATCAGGATCTGGTTCATCCGGTTCCACACCCGCTTCACCTCCGGCGGCACCTGGGTGCGCCGCACCGGCCGGCCCAGCGGGTTGAGGATGGTCTTGGAGGTGTTGTAGATGATCGAGGTGTCGAACTCGTTGCTGTGGCCCAGCGCCTTGCGGTACATCAGCAGGTTCTCCGGGTTGGCGAGCAGCCCGTTGTTGTTGACCAGGTCGTCCAGGTTCTCGGTGCTGTTGAAGAACTCGTTGGGCTTCATCCCCTCCGGAACCTCCAGCGGGATGGGGCGGAAGGGGGTGACGATCTCGCGGGGGCCGGACTGCATGGGCGTACCTCGGCGTTGCGCTGGCGGACGGTCCGGTCATGGTAGATCATCCGGGGATATAAGCAAACAGTAATATATCCGCCCCGCGGAATCGGGTACCATGGCCCGAAGACAACCGGTGGGAGCGGCGCCCCGCTGCGAACGGATCATCCTTCGCAGCGGGGTACCGCTCCTGCCATCGTTTTGGCCGTCGGAGAGGGAGTGGACCGGATGCAGAGTCTCTACATCATGGGTGCCGAGCCGGACAGCGGCAAATCGGTGGTCTCCCTCGGCATCATGGAGATCCTGGCAGCGGTGAACCGCCGCATCGGCTTCTTCCGGCCGGTGGTGCCGGAACCAGCAGGCGACGACCTGACCAGCCTGATCCTGCAGCGCTATGGGCTCGACCTGGCGCCCGACCTGCTCTTCGGCTGCACCGCCGAGACCGCCCGCCGCCTGTCGGTGGAGGGGCGCTACGAGACCCTGCTGAAGCTGATCCTGGACAAGTTCAAGCGGCTGGAGGAGGCGTCGGACATGGTGGTCTGCGTCGGTACCGACTTCTCCCGCGTGGCGCCGGCCCTCACCTTCGACTTCAACGCCGATCTGGCCAACAACCTGGGTTGCCTGTCGCTGCCGGTGCTCAGTGGCAGCGAGCGCACCCTGGAGCAGACCCTGGATGCCATGGGTCTGGCCCTGGAGTCCCTCGGCAGCCGTGGCTGCGACCTGCTGGCGATGGTGGTCAACCGGGTGCCCGAGCCCCAGCTGGGCCCGCTGCGCCAGCGTGCCCGTCCGCTGCTGCCGGAGTCGCTGTTGCTGTACGCCCTGCCGGAGCATCCATCCCTGGGCCATCCCACGGTGAGCGAGGTGGTGCGCCGGCTCGGCGCCGTGCCCCTGGCCGGTGGTGACGACCATGCCCTGACCCAGCTGGTGGGCAGCTTCCGGGTGGCGGCCATGGAGGTGCCCCACTTCCTCGACTACGTGGACGACGGCTGCCTGATCATCACCCCGGGCGACCGCTCGGACATCATCCTCGCCAGCCTGCTGGCGGACGAGTCGACCGGTTACCCGCGGGTGGCGGGGCTGCTGCTCACCGGCGGCATGGACCCGGCGCCCCAGCTGCTGCGGCTGCTGGAGGGCCGGGATGCCAGCAAGGTGCCGGTGTTCCGGGTGCCGGACGACACCTTCACCACCTCGCTCGCGGTGAGCCAGGTGCGGCCCACCCTGCTGCCGGGGGACGAGCGCAAGATCGCCGCCGCCCTGGGCCTGGCCGACAGCCACATCGACGCCGGTGAGCTGCGCCAGCGGCTGGCCCTGCGCCATTCGAAGCGGATCACGCCACTGATGTTCGAGTACGAACTGGTGCGGCGCGCGCGCAGCCGCCGGCGCCACATCGTGCTGCCGGAGGGGCTGGACGAGCGTATCCTGCGGGCGGCGGAGATCCTGGCCCTGCGCGACGTCGCCGAGCTCACCCTGCTGGGGGAGCCGGAGCGGATCTGGCAGCAGGCCAGCGAGCTGGGACTGAACGTGGAGCAGGTGGCGGTGATCGATCCCCTCGACTCCGAGTGGCGCGAGACCTTCGCCAACGAGTACTACGAGCTGCGCCGGCACAAGGGGCTCTCCTGGCAGATGGCCTACGACGCCATGGCCGATGTCAGCTATTTCGGCACCATGATGGTCCACATGGGGATGGCCGACGGCATGGTCTCGGGCGCCGCCCACACCACCCAGCAGACCATTCGTCCGGCGTTCGAGATCATCCGCACCCGCCCGGGGGTGAAGCTGGTCTCCAGCGTGTTCCTGATGTGCCTGCCGGACCAGGTGCTGGTCTACGGCGACTGCGCCGTCAACCCCAACCCGGACGCGGAGCAGCTGGCCGACATCGCCGTCACCTCGGCGGAGACGGCACGCATGTTCGGCATCGAGCCGCGGGTGGCCATGCTCTCCTACTCCACCGGCGAGTCCGGCAAGGGGGCGGACGTGGAGCGGGTGCGGGCGGCGGTGCGCATCGCCCGGGAACGGGCACCGGAGCTGAAGCTGGAGGGGCCGATCCAGTACGACGCGGCGGTGGATACCCACGTGGCCCGCTCCAAGCTTCCGGGCAGCGAGGTGGCCGGGCACGCCAGCGTGTTCATCTTTCCCGACCTGAACACCGGCAACAACACCTACAAGGCGGTGCAGCGCAGCGCCGGGGCGGTCGCCATCGGGCCGGTGCTGCAGGGGCTGAACAAGCCGGTCAACGACCTCAGCCGCGGCTGCACCGTCACCGACATCGTCAACACGGTGGCGATCACCGCGATCCAGGCCCAGGGCGACGGGGGGCAGGGCGGGGCATGAAGATCCTGGTGCTCAACTCCGGCAGCTCGTCGATCAAGTTCCAGCTGTTCGACAGCGACGGCTGGCGGGTGGTGGCCGCCGGCATGCTGTCGCGCATCGGCGAGCCGGACGGCGAACTGACCCTGCGGCGGGGCGACGGCGAAGAGACCCGTGCCGGCCGCGTCGCCGACCATCACCAGGGGCTGGAGACCATCTTCCGCGCCCTGGCCGGCTGTGGCGCGGTACGGGCGGTGGAGGACCTGGACGCGGTGGGCCACCGGGTGGTCCACGGCGGCGAGGCGTTCCGGGAGCCGGTGCGCATCGACGATGCGGTGGTGGCGGCGATCCGGGAGACGATTGCGCTGGCGCCGCTGCACAACCCGGCCAACCTGGACGGCATCGAGGTGGCGCGCCGGCTGCTGCCGGCGGTGCCCCAGGTGGCGGTGTTCGACACCGCCTTCCACCAGACCATGCCGCCGGCGGCCTACCGCTATGCCCTGCCGCAGCGGCTCTACCGCGATCACCGGGTGCGCCGCTACGGCTTCCACGGCACATCCCACCGCTACGTGGCGGCGGAGGCGGCGCGCTTCCTGGGACTCCCCCCGGAGCAGTGCAACCTGATCAGCCTGCATCTGGGCAACGGCGCCAGCGCCTGCGCCATCGAGGGCGGCCGCAGCGTCGACACCTCGATGGGGATGACCCCGCTGGAGGGGCTGGTGATGGGCACCCGCAGCGGCGACATCGACCCGGCGATCCCGTTCTATCTGCAGCGGGAGGCGGGCATGTCGCCGGCCCGGGTGGAGTCCCTGCTCAACCGGGAGAGCGGCCTGACCGGGCTGTGCGGCGCCGCCGACATGCGCCAGGTCCACCGGCTGGCGCAGGCGGGGGATGATACCGCCCGCCTGGCGCTGGAGGTGACGGTCCACCGGCTGAAGAAGTACCTCGGGGCCTACTACGCCGTGCTGGGACGGGTCGACGCGGTGGTCTTCACCGGCGGCATCGGCGAAAACGACGCCTGGCTGAGGGCCGCCGTCTGCCAGGGACTGGAGCGGCTCGGCATCGGGCTGGCGGCCGCGGCCAACCGGGAGTCTGCCACCGGGGTACGGGACATCAGTGCCGCCGGCAGCGCGGTGAGGGTCCTGGTCGTCCCTACCGACGAGGAGCTCGAGATTGCCCGGCAGACGCGGTCGCTGCTGGACTGATCACCCCCCGGAGCGGCGGCGCCCCCCTTTTCCGCCGATCGATTACACTTGTCATGGTGAGAGGGAGCGGAACCGGCGGGCAGGTGGGCGTCGCATCCCCCGATCCATCGGCACCACCCCTTCCGCCCCGCCCCCGGGGGCAGATCGATGACCGGAAAACTCCACCTCATCAGGATCGGCGACCACTACTATCCCCGGCCGGACCGGGGCTGGGGCAGCTGCGCCGAGGAGCTGCTGCACCACAGCTCGCGCTACTACCACTATACGGAGGCGTTCCTGCGCAACCTGGCCGGTGACCGGCGGTTCGTTCTCGGTGGCTACCGGGCGGAGGATCTGAGCGAGGCCCAGCGGGGAGTGCTGGCGGCGGTCCTCTCGCTGCCGCCCGGTGCCGAGACGGCGGCCGCCTGCATCCGCATCGTCGAGGCGGTCTGCGCCGGCCGGGACGATGTCGACGCGGATCTGGCCGAGCGCTACCGCGAGCGCCTGCACGTGGTGCCGCGGGAGGAGGGGGCGCCGGTGGAGCACAGCTTTCACGATCCGGTGCCGCCCCGGGATCTGCCGCCGATCGAGCCGTTCCTGGCCATCGCCGAGCGCCTGCAGATGCCGGTCGCGGTGCATGGCCACGTGGTCGAGCTGTCGTTCCGGCAGCTGGCCCGGCACCTGGATTCCCCCCGGCCCCAGGTGCGGGTGAATCTGCAGAACGCCATCCTCTGGCTGCACCAGGCGGGGTACCACCTGCACGATCATCCGGGGCTGTCCCACGGCGAGGCCCGCGACATCGGTGACGATGGCGCCGTGTGACTGCAGTGGGTCCGGTGCCGCCGGGACCGTTGACCCGGTTACCTTCAATAACCGTCGTTCCGTCCCGGCCGCCGTTCCCAGGTGAGGGCCAGGGCCTGCTCCACCGAGTCGAAGCCGGGCCGGATACCGATGCCGTAGGCCCGTTCCAGGTTCTCCTCGCCGAGTACCTGTGCCGGCCGGCCCGAGGCCAGGGTCCGGCCCCGGTGCAGCAGCTGCAGCCGGTCGCAGTAGTGGGCGGCCAGGCGCAGGTCGTGCAGTACCACGATGGCGGCGCCGCCGCGCTCGCAGTGGCGTCGCAGCAGCGCCATCACGTCGAGCTGGTGGGCGGGATCCAGGGCCGCCACCGGTTCGTCCGCGAGCAGCACCCGCGGTTCCCCCGCCAGGGCCCGGGCGAGCAGGGCGCGGGCCCGCTCGCCGCCCGAGAGGGTGTCGAAGGGGCGGGGCGCCAGCTCCAGCAGGTCGGTGTCGGCCAGCGCCTCCCGGATCGCCCGCCGGTCCTGTTCGCCGGGGCGTTGCCAGGGGCCGAGATGGGGCAGGCGGCCGAGGGCGACCAGCTGCTCCACCGCCAGTGGCCAGTGGGCGGCCCCCTGCTGGGCCAGGTAGGCGACGGCGCGGGCGCGGGCCCTTCCGTCGTCCCTGCCATAGTCCCGGCCGAGGAAGCGGCGCCGGCCCCGGTCCGGGGAGAGGATGCCGGCGAGCAGCTTCAGCAGGGTGCTCTTGCCGGCCCCGTTGGGCCCGATCAGCCCCAGCATCTCCCCCGGTGCCAGCAGCAGGTCCACCGCCGCCAGGATCTCCTTGCGACCCAGGGTGAGGTGGAGGTCCTCCGCCTGCAGCAGGGTCATGGCGCCCACCGCCGCGAGCGGATCACCAGGTAGAGGAAGAAGGGCGCCCCGACCAGGGCCGTGACCACGCCCACCTTGATCTCCGCTCCGGCCGGAAACAGGCGCACCGCGATGTCGGCGGCGAGCAGCAGGATGGCCCCGCCAAGGGCGCTCAGGGGCAGCAGCCGGCCGGGCAGGAATCCGGCCAGCGGCCGCATCAGGTGGGGGACGACCAGCCCGACGAAACCGATCGAGCCGGTGACCGAGACCGCCGATCCGACCGCCAGCGCCACGGCGGCGAAGATGCGCCAGCGCAGGCGGGTCAGCCGCACCCCCATGGAGCGGGCGGTCTCCTCGCCCAGGGTGAGGGCGTCCAGCTGGCGCCCGCTGCCCACCAGCAGCAGCCAGCCGGCCAGGGTCCCGGGCAGCAGGACGGCCACGTCCTGCAGGCTCAGGTCGCTGATCGCACCCAGCATCCAGAGCACGATCTCCTGCACCGCGTAGGGGCTGGGGGCCAGGTTGAGCAGCAGCGAGATCAGGGCCAGGGCGAGGGAGTTGACCGCCACACCGGCCAGGATCAGGGTGATGGAGGCGGCGTTGCGCCCGGCCAGCAGGTAGACCAGCAGGGTGGCGCCGAGGGAGCCGGCGATGCCGCCGATGGGGACCTGGTACCAGCCGCCGCTGCCGAAGTAGATCATCAGCACGGCACCGAAGGCGGCGCCGCTGGAACTGCCCACCAGCCCTGGACTGGCCAGGGGGTTGCGCAGCAGCCCCTGCATGGCGGCGCCGCACAGCCCCAGAGTGGCGCCGGCGAACAGGGCGACCAGGGTCCGGGGCAGGCGCACCTCGGTGAGGATCAGGCCGACGACGCCGGGATCGGGCTGCAGGCTCTGCTGCAGCGCCTGCCATACCGGGATCGGGTTGCTGCCGATGAACAGGGAAGAGACGAACAGGAGCGCCAGCAGCAGGCCCAGCAGCAGCTCCAGCCCATGTCCCCGGGGCGCGGTCACCGCCGGTGTGCCCGCGCCAGGGCCTCGACCGCGTCGGCGATCATGGGGCCGCCGCAGATCCAGTAGCGGTAGTCCACATTGACCATCGGCCGGCCGGCGGTGATGCGGCGCAGCGCCGGGTGCTGCAACAGGTGCTGGGCCAGGGAGCGGCTGCCGGGGGCATAGGCGGAGGTGAAGATCTGCTGCGGCCGGCCCAGCAGCAGCCGCTCCAGATCGATGTGTCCGTAGCCCTCGATGCCGGCCTCCGCCGCCAGGTTGCGCCAGCCGGCCAGCCGCAGGGCCTGGTCCTGCAGGGTGTCGCGACCGCTGGTATAGCCGCGCGGCTGGTAGAACAGGGCCGCTGGCCGCTCCGTCGTCCCGTCGAAGGTGGCCGCAACGGCGCCGATGCGCCGGTCCATCTCGCGGATCAGGACCTCACCGCGCCGCTCCCGGCCGAGCAGGGCCGCCACCCGGCGGATGTTGCGGCGGATCTCCTCCAGGCTGCGTGGCAGCTCCAGCTGTTCCACCCGGTAGCCGAGCCGCCGCAGCAGCTGCAGCAGCGGGCGTGGCGAGTAGCGGCCGGCCAGCACCAGGTCCGGCTGCAGCGCCAGCAGCTGCTCCGCCCGGGCGTCGTTGACCGGATGGCGGCGGGCGGCCCGGGCCATGTAGGAGCTCTCCGGTTCCAGCGCCAGCCGCGACACCGAGGCGATCTGTCCCGGATCCGCCAGCAGCAGCAGTAACTGGTCGGTGCAGAGGTTGACCGAGACCACCCGTTCCGGCGTTCCCGCCGGGGAGAGGGCGGGCAGCAGGAGCAGCAGGATCAGGAGCAGCCGTGGCATGGAGACCCCGCGGGGGCGGATGGTGCTGGAGACAGCGGATACCGCCCGGCGCCGGGAATGGGGGATGGGGCGGAACGGGGATCGGCGTGAATGCCGGACAGGGAAACATCTGCACCAGCCGTCCTACCGGCCAGCCGTCGAGTGTCGAGGATTCCGGCCTGCGCCGGAATGACGCTAATGGGCCTGCTCAGGCATCCCCATACCTGCTTCGATTCCCTGGTGAATTGCGCAGTTTCGGCAATCATCCTGGTCTGTCTGCGTTCATTCGCGGCCGGATCCCTGGTGATTGGACAGGAGGGCGGGTTCCCCTGCAACCCCTAGCGGGGTTCGTAGACCAGCGACAGGAACAGCTCCCGCCCCGGCTGGTTGTAGCCGGGGACGGTCTGGTATTCCTGGTCGAACAGGTTGCCGATGCGTCCCCGCAGCTGCCAGTCGCGGGTCAGGTCATAGCTGCCGCGCAGGTCGAACAGGAGGTAGCCGTCCAGGGGCGTGGCGTTGCCGAGAAAGTCGTAATAGGCGATCTGTGAGCGGCCACGGACGGTGGCGCCGACGCCGAAGGCGCCGAAGCGGCGGTCCGCATCCAGTCGCAGTGTGCGTTTGCTGCGGCCGGGCAACAGGCGCTCCAGGGTCTGGTCGCGGGCGTCGAGGAACGTCAGGCTGGCGGACAGGGCCCAGCCCTCCACCTCGGCACCGGCGCTGAGCTCGAGGCCGTCGATCCGGGCGCTGGCGATGTTCTGCGGTCGCCAGATCCAGGGGTTGCTGGTGGGGGCCCACTGAATCAGGTCGTCGATCTCGGTGCGGTAGGCGCGGACACCCCAGCGGCCCCAGCCCGGCGTCCCCTCCAGTCCCAGTTCCCCACTCCAGGAGCTCTCCGGATCCAGCTCCGGATTGCCGCTGACCGGATAGTAGAGATCGTTGAAGGTGGGGGCGCGGAAGGCGGTGCCGTAGGAGGCCACCAGGCGCAGACCGGGGCGGAAGTCCCAGCCCCAGGCGATGTCGCCGGTGGTGTTGCCACCGAACGCCTCGTTGTCGTCGTAGCGCAGGCCACCGCTGAGGTCGTGGTCCCCGAGACGGGTCTGGTACTGGACGAACAGGCCGGTGTTGTCGCGGCTCTTCTCCGCATACTGGACGGTACCGTCGACCCGGTCCTGGCGGTAGTCGATGCCGGCGGTGAGGATGGCGTCGTCGCCGAGATAGAAGTCGTTCTGCCAGCTGGCCTGGGGGCGGCTGGTGTTGAACACGTCACTGCGGCTGCCGTCGGTGTTGATGGTGCTCTCGTCACGGCTCTGGCCGGCGGAGAGCTTCATCTCCCACCACTCCCGGGGCGACCACTCCAGGGTGGCGTCGAGGGTGCGCTGCAGGTAGTCCTCGTCGTAGCTGCTGGTGGGTATCCAGCCGTCGTACTGGGTGTTTCCGCTCGCCTGCAGTGCCGTCAGCCGCAGCTTCAGGTCAGTGGAGAAGCGGTGGCTGAGGCTGGCCGAGAGGGAGGTGTTGGTGTAGCCGTCGTCGTCGGGGTCGTTTCCCTCCCTGGCATCGAAACCGTCCGTGTCCAGGTAGTTCAGGTTGAAGCTGTAGCTGGTATCGCCCTGGCCGCCGCTGAGGCCGAAGCCGCCGTCGAAGGTGTTGTAGGTGCCGTAGCCGGCGCGCACGCTGGGGTGAAACCCCTCCCGCCCCTTGCGGGTGAAGATCTGGATCACGCCCCCCACCGCCTCGGAGCCGTAGAGATGGGAGCGGGGACCGCGCACGATCTCGACGCGCTCGATCTGGGAGACGGGCAGGAACTGCCAGGGCACGCTGCCGAGCGTGGCGGAACCGACGCGCACCCCGTCGATCAGTACCAGCACCTGTTCCGGGTTGGTACCGCGCAGGGAGAGGGAGGTGGCCTTGCCGTACCCGCCTGAGCTGCGGAAGCTGAGGCCGGCGAGGCCGTCCATCAGCTCCACCGCCGACTTGGCCTGGCTGGCCTCGATCTGCTGGCGGGTGATGACGGTGACCGAGGCGAGGGTCTCGTCGGCGGTACGGGCGGTGCGGTTCGCCGTCACATTCACCACCGGCAGCTGCTCGGCGACGGCGCTGCCGCCGATCGCCAGCAGGAGGGCGCCGGAAACAAGAGTGGGGATACGGGCGGAAACCGGGGACAGATGGTTCTGGATCATGATGCATATTCTCCTGGCGGCCGGAAGATCCGGCCGGTTCGGGTCACGGAACAGGCGTCATGCAGAAGCGAATGGACCGGATCGGGCGCCGGTTCGACCGGGCGGACACGGGCATCCGTCTGCTGGCACATGGCTCATGCGCGTCAGCAGGGGGCGGGATGCCTGGGAGGGGATGACCGGGAACCGGAACCGTCGCAGGCGACCCGCCACCCTGGCGGATGCGCAGGTGTGCGTCGGCTAACGGATTCCCGCTCCACCGAATACCCCGTTCGCTGGAAATGCGACGCTGGAACGGCAGGTCTCCTGACTCGCGTATCGACACCCGTTTCCGCCTTCCCAGCCGGTCGCTGCCGGCCAGTGGCCTGATTGGAAGGGGCTACACGCTCACAGTTGCGGGGACAGTCGAGGACTCGCGGGCGGGCCGCTGCACCTCAGTTCCCTTGTCCGTTCCGGTGGCGGCATTCTAGGCAATCGGGCCGAACTATTCCAGCGTGAACCGGAGCGGTGCGCGGAACTGCCAGCGGTCGCGCCGGACCGGCTCGGGAAAGGGGGGGAAGGTGCCGATGCGCTCCAGCGTGGCGAGGGCGGCCCGGTCCAGTACCGGGTGGCCGGAGGAGCGGGCCACCGCCTGCTGCAGCAGGCGGCCGTCCGGGAGCAGGGTGAACGCCAGCTCCACCCGGCCCTGCAGCCCCTTGCGGCGGGCACGCAGGGGATAGCGCTTGTGGGCATCGAGCAGTTGCAGGATGCGGTTCCGGTAGTCCTGTTCCGCCTGTGCCAGGGAGGCGTCGCCCGGGTCCGTGTCGGCAGCCTCCCGCGATGGACGGGCGACCGCAGGGGCGGTCGCAGCCGTGCCGGCAGGCCGGGATGGCGGGGAGCGGGGCGGGCGGGCCGGTGTCCGCCGCTGCCTCTGTCCGCTGTCGTCCGGCCGGCTGCGCCCGCCGTTGCCGGGCCCGATCCGACGTTTCATGGTCCCTGACCGGGGGGGCGGAGAGGCGGGCGGTTGCCGCGTCCGTGCCGGTGCAGGTGGCGAAGCGACCGGCACCGGGACCGGAGCCGGCGGGCGTTTGGCAGCCGGGGCGTCGCTTCCGCTCCTGGCTGGCGGTGGTGGCTGCGGCGGCGCTTCCGGCACCGTTTCCCCGGGCCCCTGCAGCCTGATCCGCAAGGTGACCGGGGCCGTCGCCGGAACCGGCAGCAGCCGCTGCAGGGGCGCCGCCAGCAGGGAGAGCAGCAGCAGATGGCTCAACAGGGCGATGGCGAGGCTGGCGCTGCGGATGGACATGGAAGACTCCCGGTGAAGGCCGGAATCTACCCCCTCACTGCTGGAGGAACAACCGCCACAGGGGCCCGGAAAAATGCCACGTTTCGTTGTCTTGCAACGAAACGTTACATCGTTGGATTACACCATGGTTCTTCTCGTTCGTTGAAAAATCATTGAAAAACAATCGCTAATAGACATGGCACGGACCCTGCAGGAAGGGTGGCAACCACTGGACCACAAGCGAATGCAGGAGAACCGAAATGAACAGTCTGGCCCTGGCCGAACAGAGATGGGGTGGTGAACGACAGAACGGCGAGGGCGGTCGCCGACGCCTGTTCGACGAACTCTACCGGCGCTATGAGGGCGACCTCAGACGCTACGCCTACTGGCTCTCCGGTGACCGGCACGTCGCCGAGGACCTGCTCCAGGAGGCGCTGCTGCGGGCATGGAAGTCCCTGCACCGGCTGCAGGAACCGAAGGCGGCCAAGGGCTGGCTGATGACCATCCTGCGACGTGAGAACGCCCGTCGTTTTGAGCGCATCCGGCCGCTGCTGGCCGACGTGCCGATGGAGCAGCTGAGCGCGCGCGACAGCGGTTACGACACCTCCACCGAGGCGTTCACCCTGCGCCGGGCCCTGGAGCAGCTGCCGCAGGAGTATCGGGAGCCACTGCTCAAGCAGGTGATCGAGGGCTACTCCCAGAAGGAGATCGCGGCCCAGATCGGCCTGACCGCCGCCGGCGTCGGTACCCGCCTGTTCCGGGCACGACAGAAGCTGCGCCGGGCGCTGACCGCCTGATGCCTGCGGCGACCATGTCCCGTCATCTGCTCATCACGGAGGACGACGCCCCCCTGCGGCAGATGCTGGCATGGGATTTCGCCGATCTGGGGTACCGGGTGACCGAGGCCGGCTGCTGCCGTGAGGCACTGGCGCTGACGGCCGGTCTGCACCTCGACGTGGCGCTGCTCGACTACAATCTTCCCGATGGTCTCGGTACCGACCTGATCCCTCCCCTGATCCGGCGTTTTCCGGCCCTGCCCATCATCCTCTGCAGTGGCCGGGAACCGGCCTGGTGCGGCACCGAACTGGAGCGGATGCTGGCCCGGGGCAGCTGCCGTTTCGTCTGCAAGCCGGCCCCGGCGAGCCAGCTGCACCGGCTGTTCGAGCAGATGCTGGTGCAGGCACAGGCGCCGGCACACTGACCGGCGCAGTCTCAGTCGGCCTGGAACACCTCGGTGTCGGGGTGGAACGCATACCAGGCGAACCAGTAGGAAGGGATGCCCGGCAGCTCGCTGCCGTCGGCCAGGAAGAAGCGCACCTGGCCCGGGCCGTCGATCCGGACCTCCAGCTCGCGGCCGGCGAAGCGGTCGCGGAAGCGGTTGCCGGCACGGCTCAGCTCGGCCATCGGATAGGCCTTGAACCGGCCATCGATCCCGATGCCGATGACCCGTTCCTTGGGGTGGTAGCGCGGGTCCTTGCGGGTGACCGGGAACCAGACCCCGCTGCTGTCCTGGTAGCCGCTGTAGGGATCGCGGTCGTAGTCGCGCTCGTAACCGGTGTCGCGCGACAGCACCAGGGTGTCCGGATGTTGCGCCAGCCAGGCCGACCAGGGCGTCTGCACCAGCGGCAGCATCTCCAGGCGGCTGCCCTTCAATGGCCCGGTGACCGCCTGCGACAGCATCTGCGACCACAGCGACCCGGTCTCG
>DRKP01000194.1 GCA_011051715.1 Sedimenticola thiotaurini
ACCCCCACCCCCCACCCCCCACCCCTCACTCCTCACTCCTCACTCCTCACTCCTCACTCCTCACTCCTCACTCCGGTTATACTCTCCCCATCCCACCCCCCGCACCAGCAACGAGGTACAACCATGGCCAAGAGCATCAAGGGAACCCGGACCGAGAAGAACCTGCTGGCCGCCTTCGCCGGCGAGGCCCAGGCGCGCAACCGCTACACCTATTTCGCCGGCGCGGCGCGCAAGGAGGGGCTGGTGCAGATCGCCAGGATATTCGAGGAGACCGCCGACCAGGAGAAGGAGCACGCCAAGCGCTTCTTCAAGTTTCTCGAGGGGGGCGAGGTGGAGATCACCGAGACCTATCCGGCCGGGGTGATCGGCAACACCCTGGAAAATCTGCGCGCCGCCGCCGCGGGCGAGGAGCACGAGTGGTCCGAGATGTATCCGGCCTTCGCCGAAGTGGCCCGGGAAGAGGGCTTTCCCGCCGTGGCCGCCGCCTTCGAGGCGATCTCGGTGGCCGAGAAGCAGCACGGCAAGCGCTACCGGGAGCTGGCCGACAACCTGGAGGCGGGCAAGGTGTTCCGCCGCGACGGCAAGGTGGTGTGGCGCTGCCTCAACTGCGGCTATCTGCACGAGGCGGACGAGGCGCCGGAGGTGTGTCCCGCCTGCCTGCATCCGCAGGCCTATTTCGAGCTGCTGTGCGAGAACTGGTGAACCCAACGGACGACATCCTGGGCCGCTGCTGGCACTGCGGTGCCGGCCTGGGTCCCCACGACTATGGCCGCGAGACCGGCTGTCCCGGCTGCGGCCGGCCCACCCGGGTGTGCCGCAACTGCCGCTGGTACGACACCTCCCGCGCCAACGCCTGCCAGGAGTACCGGGCGGAGCCGGTGACAGAGAAGGAGCGGGCCAACTTCTGCGAGTTCTTCGAGCCGACCACGCCGGCCACCGCCGGTGGTCCCACCCCGGAGGAGGAGCTGCGCCGGGCGGCCGAGTCGCTGTTCAAACTTTGACCATTCCCCCAGTGAAGTCGATGAACGGCTCCCTGGAGCCGTTCGTCGTTCCGGCGCAGGCCTGAATCCAGGGAACGGAACCGGATGGATCCCGGCCTGCGCCGGAATGGCGGAGAAAAAGTTTCCCACTCGCAAAGACGCGAAGGACGCGAAGATCACGAAGGATCCTGATTCGCAGTGGCCAATGCGATCGAAGGGTGAAAAAACTGCCTGGCGCTCTTCGCGGCCTTGGCGCCTTGGCGAGAGTAACAATTCTCCACTCGCAAAGGCGTAGAGGATGCGAAGAGCCCCTGAACGACCCGTCATCCCGGCGCAGGCCTGAATCCAGGAAACGGAACCGCCGCTTCCCGCATGCCGGGCCGGTCGGGGCGACCGTCCTGCGTCCGGGCCCGGTTTCTGCTATTCTCCGCCCTCTGTCCCCCGGCCACCGAGACACCGCAACCGTATCCATGGGCCGCATCGTCTGCATCGCCAACCAGAAGGGTGGGGTCGGCAAGACCACCACCGCCGTCAACCTGGCCGCCTCGCTGGCGATGATGCAGCAGCGGGTGCTGCTGATGGATCTGGATCCCCAGGGCAATGCCACCATGGGCTGTGGCGTGGACAAGCACAGCCTGGAACGCTCCAGCTGCGACGTGCTGCTGGCGGAGGCGCAGCTGCAGGAGGCGGTGGTCGAGGCGCCGGCCGGGTTCGACGTGCTGCCCGCAAATGCGGACCTGACGGCGGCGGAGGTGGGGCTGATGTCGGCACCGTTGCGCGACCGGCGCCTGGCGCTGGCGCTGGATGGCACCCGCGACGCCTACGACTATCTGGTGATCGACTGCCCCCCTTCGCTCAACATGCTGACGGTCAATGCCCTGGTGGCGGCGAACGGGGTGATCATTCCGCTGCAGTGCGAATACTATGCCCTGGAGGGACTGTCGGCCCTGATCGGCACCATCCGCCAGATCCAGTCGACCCGCAACCCGGAGCTGGAGATCGACGGCATCCTCCGTACCATGCACGACCCGCGCAACCGGCTCACCGCCGAGGTATCGGCCCAGCTGCTGCGCCACTTTCGCGACCAGGTGTTCCGCACCATCATCCCGCGCAACGTGCGGCTGGCCGAGGCGCCCAGCCATGGGCTGCCTATAGTAAAGTATGACAAATCGTCCCGCGGTGCGGTCTGCTACATGGCACTGGCCAACGAGTACCTGCAGCGCGACCGGGAACGGACCACTTCGAACGGGGAGCGGATCGACCATGGCTAAGAAACGTGGACTGGGACGGGGGCTGGACGCCCTGCTGGGTGGTGACGCCACCGGAGCGGAGGTGGTGGCGGAGGGGGCCGCCGCCGGATCCCTCAACAGCCTGCCCCTCGACCGCATCGAGCGCGGCCGCTTTCAGCCGCGGCGCGATTTCAACCCGGACAGTCTGCAGGAGCTGGCCGATTCCATCGCCGCCCAGGGCGTGGTGCAGCCGATCGTGGTCCGCCCCACCGGCAGGGACCGCTACGAGATCATCGCCGGTGAACGACGCTGGCGCGCCGCCCAGCAGGCGGGGCTGAGTGAGATCCCGGTGGTGATCCGCGACGTGCCCGACAAGACCGCCATGGCGATGGGTCTGATCGAGAACATCCAGCGTGACGATCTCAACCCGCTGGAGGAGGCCGCCGCCCTGCACCGGCTGCTGGACGAGTTCTCCCTCACCCATCAGCAGATCGCCCAGGCCGTGGGCAAGTCCCGCACCACCATCACCAACCTGCTGCGGCTGCTCGATCTCAACCCGGACGTGAAGCAGCTGATCGAACAGCGCCGCCTGGAGATGGGCCACGCCCGTGCCCTGCTCGGCCTGCGTGACGAGCAGCAGAGCCAGGCCGCCCGCCAGGTGGTGGCCCAGGGGCTGTCGGTGCGGGAGACGGAGAAGCTGGTGCGCCGTCTCCTGGGTGAGGCGGACCGGCCCGCCGGCAGAAAGGTGCAGCCGGCCACGGACGACCCCGACATTCGCCGGCTGGAGGGGCGCCTCACCGATACCCTCGGGGCACGGGTGAAGATCCAGCAGGGTAACGGTGGCAAGGGTCGGCTGGTGATCGCCTACAACTCCCTGGACGAACTGGAAGGAATCCTGGAGCACATCAAATAGGGCGTACCGGACGGGTTGCATCGGGAGGAGGAGCCGGTGTCGCCGGGGTACCCTTGCCTACAGCGATTTTATTCGCCTATCGTTTGACCTTATATATCGGGACGCTTATACTCCGCGCTGTCAGACGAGGCGTGGTGGGTACGACGGGGATCCTGCTGGCATGACCCTCACCAGCAAGCACCAGGCCTTACGGATCGTACTGGCGCAGCTTGCCACCAGCGTGGCAGCGGCGCTGGCGCTCGTGTTTCTGGGTACTACAGAGGCATGGTCCGGTCTGGCGGGCGGGTTGATAGCGACCGCGGGGAACGCCTTCTTCATGATCCGGGTGTTCATACCCTACCGGGCGCAGGAGCCGGCCAGGCTGCTCGGGGCCTTCTATGGGGCGGAATTTCAGAAGCTGATCCTGATCGCGGTGATGTTCGCCGGGGTCGTGCTCTGGCTGCAACCCATGAGTCCGGCGGCCCTGTTCGGTGTCTTCCTGCTGGTGCAGCTGGTGCCGGCAGCGGTGGCAGCAACCTCGTCCTGAGCGGACCGGCGGTCCGGCTCGGGGTGGCATCAACGACGTTTGGGTTACGAAGAGCACAATGGCTGGCGACACGACTCTCACCTCCGGCGAGTACATCAAGCACCACCTGACCAATCTCACCTTCGGCAAGCTGCCGGACGGATCCTGGGGATTTGCCCACGACATGTCCCAGATCAAGGCGATGGGATTCTGGAGTATCAACGTCGACTCCATGTTCTGGTCCATCCTGCTGGGGGTGTTGTTCCTCTACTTCTTCAAGAAGGTGGCCGACAGGGCGACTGCGGGAGTGCCCGGCGGGATGCAGAATTTCGCCGAATGGATCGTCGAGTTCATCGACGACAACGTACGCGGCTCCTTCACCGGTCGCAACGCCATGGTGGCGCCGCTGGCGCTGACCCTGTTCGTCTGGATCTTCCTGATGAACCTGATGGATCTGATACCGGTGGATTTCATTCCCCACCTGGCCGTCCTGGTCGGCATCCCCTATATGAAGGTGGTGCCCAGTACCGATCCCAACGTCACCTTCGGCATGGCCATCGGCGTATTCGCCCTGATGCTCTATTACAGCATCCGGATCAAGGGGATCGGCGGCTTCGCGGGGGAGCTCACGCTGCAACCGTTCAGCTCCGACAATCTTCTGCTGAAGCTGGTCTTCATCCCCATCAACCTGATCCTGGAACTGGTCAGCCTGATCGCCAAGCCGGTCTCCCATGCCCTGCGTCTGTTCGGCAACATGTACGCCGGCGAGATGATCTTCATCCTGATCTCCATCATGTACAGTGCCGGCATCGTCATGGGTGTCTTCGGCGGTGCGCTGCAGCTCGGCTGGGCCATCTTCCACATCCTGATTATCACGCTGCAGGCGTTCATCTTCATGGTGCTGACCATCGTCTACCTGGACATGGCGCACAGCAAACACTGATCTTTATCCTGATCCAAACCCTACCAACTCACCATTTCAAAACGGGAGACCAAAATGGAACAAGCACTGATGTACATTGCCGGCGCGATCATGATGGGGCTGGGCGCCCTGGGTGCCGCTGTGGGTATCGGCGTCCTCGGTGGCCGCTTCCTGGAGGGCGCCGCGCGCCAGCCGGAGCTCATTCCCATGCTGCGTACCCAGTTCTTCATCGTCATGGGCCTGGTCGACGCCGTGCCCATGATCGCCGTGGGCCTGGCCATGTACGTCCTGTTTGCAGTCGCCGGCTGACCATCGCACCTGGAACAGCCAACGGACTGTCATCTCGACTGACAGCGAGGAAATAGCGGGATGAACATCAATCTGACTCTGATAGGTCAGCTTCTCAGCTTCGTGGTCTTCGTCTGGTTCACCATGAAGTATGTCTGGACCCCCATCATGGGAGCCCTGGAGGAGCGCCGCAAGGGGATCGCCGACGGCCTGGCCGCGGGTGAGCGTGGTCTGCACGAGCAGGAGCTGGCGAAGGAACGTGCCAAGGAGGTGCTGCGGGACGCCAAGGCCCAGGCGGCGGACATCGTTGCCCAGGCGCAGAAGCGTGCTGCCGAGATCGTGGACGAGGCCAAGGGCACGGCCCGCGCCGAGGGTGAGCGTATCCTCGGTGCCGCCCAGGCGGAGATCGAGCAGGAGACCAATCGCGCCCGCGAGCAGTTGCGGGAACGGGTGGCGGAGCTGGCGGTGACCGGTGCCGAGAAGATCCTGCGCAAGGAGATCGACCTGCAGGCACATCGGGACATCGTCGATCAACTGGCGAAAGAGATCTAGGGCGGCGCTATGGCAGGAGACGCAATCACCATCGCCCGCCCCTACGCCGAGGCGATCTTCGCGCGTGCCGGGGAGACCGGCACACTGGACGGCTGGTCCGAACAGCTGGCCTTTTTGGCCGGGGTGGTCACCGATCCGGCCATGGCCGCCGCCATCGCCGATCCCCTGTTCGACAGGGAGCAGCTCGCCCGGCTGCTGCTGGAGGTGGGTGAAGGGCGGCTGGACCAGGAGGGTGGCAATCTGGTGAAGGTGCTGCTCGAAAACGGTCGCCTGCCGATCCTGCCCGAGATCCGCGACCTCTACGAGGCGCTGAAGGCCGACAGCCTCAGGCTGCTGAAGGTCCATGTCCGCTCCGCCTACGAACTCGATGCGGCGCAGAAACAACAGATCGCCGACGCGCTGAAGGCCAGGCTCGGCCGCGACATCGTCATCTCCAGCGAACAGGACCCCGAACTGATCGGGGGCATCCATATCCGTGCCGGGGACATGGTGATCGACGGATCCGTCCGTGGGCAACTGCAGCAACTGGCCAACGAATTGGGAATTTAAGCGAGAGCCACTATGCAACTCAATCCATCCGAGATCAGCGAACTGATCAAACAGAAGATCGAGGACTTCGATCTCAAGACCGAAGCCCGCAACGAGGGCACCATCATCAGCCTGACCGACGGCATCGTCCGCATCCACGGGCTCGAGGACGCCATGTCCTACGAGATGCTGGAGTTTCCCGGCAACACCTATGGTCTGGCACTGAACCTGGAGCGTGATTCGGTCGGCGCGGTGGTGCTGGGCGATTACACCCACCTGTCCGAAGGCGATGCAGTCAAGTGCACCGGCAAGGTGCTGGAGGTGCCGGTGGGCGAGGCCATGCTGGGCCGCGTGGTGGATGCCCTCGGCAATCCGCTGGACGGCAAGGGCCCCATCGAGGTGAGTGAACACTCGCCCCTGGAGAAGGTGGCGCCGGGCGTGATCAGCCGCAAATCGGTGGACCAGCCGGTGCAGACCGGCCTCAAGGCGATCGACTCCATGGTGCCCATCGGCCGTGGCCAGCGCGAGCTGATCATCGGCGACCGCCAGACCGGCAAGACCGCCATCGCCATCGATGCCATCATCAACCAGAAGGGCACCGGGGTGAAATGCATCTACGTGGCGGTGGGGCAGAAGAACTCCTCCATCGCCCAGGTGATGCACAAGCTGGAAGAGCACGGCGCCATGGAACACACCATCATCGTGGCGGCGCCGGCGGCGGATTCGGCGGCGATGCAGTTCCTCGCCCCCTATGCCGGCTGCACCATGGGCGAGTACTTCCGCGACCGCGGCGAGGATGCCCTGATCATCTACGACGATCTGACCAAGCAGGCCTGGGCCTACCGCCAGGTGTCCCTGCTGCTGCGGCGTCCGCCGGGGCGCGAGGCCTACCCGGGCGACGTGTTCTATCTCCACTCGCGGCTGCTGGAGCGGGCGGCGCGGGTGAACGAGAAGTTCGTCGAGCGGGCCACCGACGGCAAGGTGACCGGCCGGACCGGTTCCCTCACCGCCCTGCCGATCATCGAGACCCAGGCCGGTGACGTCTCCGCCTTCGTGCCGACAAACGTGATTTCGATCACCGACGGCCAGATCTTCCTCGAGGCGGACCTGTTCAACGCCGGTATCCGTCCGGCCATCAATGCCGGCCTGTCGGTCTCCCGCGTCGGCGGTGCCGCCCAGACCAAGATCATCAAGAAGCTGGGCGGCGGTGTGCGCCTGGCCCTGGCCCAGTACCGCGAGCTGGCGGCCTTCTCCCAGTTCGCCTCCGACCTGGACGAGGCCACCCGCAAGCAGCTGGAGCGGGGCGAGCGCGTCACCGAGCTGATGAAGCAGGGTCAGTATTCACCCATGAGCATCGCCGAGATGGCGGTCTCCCTGTTCGCCGCCAACGAGGGCTACCTGGACGACGTCGAGGCCAGCAAAGTGGTCGATTTCGAGGCCGCCCTGCAGGGCTACATGCGCAGCGACCGCAAGGAGCTGCTGGACCGGATCAACGAGAGCGGGGACTACAACGACGAGATCGAGCAGGCCCTGCACGAGGCGTTGAAGGACTTCAAGGCCAACAACACCTGGTAGGTCACCCGACGGAGCGAGGCTGAATCATGGCAGGCGCAAAAGAGATCCGGACCCAGATCGCCAGCATCAAGAACACGCAGAAGATCACTTCCGCGATGGAGATGGTGGCGGCGGCGAAGATGCGCAAGGCGCAGGACCGCATGGCGGCCACCCGCCCCTATGCGGAGAAGATGCGACGGGTGATCGGGCATCTCAGCCAGGCCCACCCGGAGTACAGGCACAGCTTCATGATCGAACGCGAGGTGAAGCGGGTGGGGTATATCGTGGTCTCGTCCGACCGCGGCCTCTGCGGGGGGCTCAACAACAACCTGTTCCGCGGCCTGGTGAAGGAGATCAAGCGGTACCGGGACCAGGGTATCGAGACCGACTTCTGCACCATCGGCAGCAAGGCGCTGGGTTTCTTCCGCCACGTCGGCGGCCGGGTGCTGGGCCAGATCACCCAGGTGGGCGACCAGCCCCGCCTGGAGGACCTGATCGGTACCGTGAAGGTGATGCTGGACGCCTATGAGAATGGCGAGGTGGACCGGATCTACGTGGTCTACAACCGCTTCGTCAACACCATGACCCAGGATCCCACCATCGAGCAGCTGGTACCGATCAGCGCCGAGCCCGACGAGAAGCTGCGGCACCACTGGGACTACATCTACGAGCCGGACTCCAAAGAGGTGCTGGACGGCCTGCTCAGCCGCTACCTGGAGTCCCAGGTCTACCAGGCCGTGGTGGAGAACGGCGCCTGTGAACAGTCCGCCCGCATGGTGGCGATGAAGGCGGCATCGGACAATGCCGGCAGCCTCATCGACGAGTTGCAGCTGGTCTACAACAAGGCGCGACAGGCGGCCATCACCCAGGAGATCTCGGAGATCGTCAGCGGCGCCGCCGCGGTGTAGGGGGTGGAGCGGCTCCCCGTCCGGGAGCCCCGGCCCTGGTGGACGAAGACAGCATTTGGCGGGCAGCGCTTCCCCGGAAGGGGCGCTGCCGGCAGTGAAAATTTGATTCAACGAGGAAGCGGAAATGAGTTCAGGCAAAGTGGTGGAAATCATCGGCGCCGTGGTCGACGTGCAGTTTCCCATGGGTGAGATGCCGAAGGTCTACGATGCATTGAAGATCGAGGAGGCGGGCCTGACCCTGGAAGTGCAGCAGCAGCTGGGCGACGGTGTCGCCCGCACCATCGCCATGGGTTCGACCGACGGCCTGAAGCGGGGCGTCACCGCGGTCAACACCGGCGCGCCGATCAGTGTGCCGGTGGGCAAGGAGACCCTGGGCCGGGTGATGGACGTGCTCGGCAATCCGGTGGACGAGGCCGGCCCGGTGGAGGCGGAAAAGCTGATGCCGATCCACCGTGATCCCCCCAGCTTCGAGGAGCAGGCCACCACCACCGAGATCCTGGAGACCGGCATCAAGGTGATCGACCTGATCATGCCCATCGCCAAGGGCGGCAAGATCGGCCTGTTCGGCGGCGCCGGCGTGGGCAAGACGGTGACCCTGATGGAGCTGATCCGCAACATCGCGGTGGAGCATTCCGGTTATTCGGTTTTCGCCGGCGTCGGCGAGCGCACCCGCGAGGGCAACGACTTCTACTACGAGATGGAAGAGGGCGGCGTGCTGGACAAGGTGGCCCTGGTCTACGGCCAGATGAACGAGCCGCCGGGCAACCGCCTGCGCGTGGCCCTGACCGGCCTGACCATCGCCGAGAACTTCCGTGACGAGGGGCGCGACGTACTGATGTTCGTGGACAACATCTACCGCTATACCCTGGCCGGCACCGAGGTGTCGGCGCTGCTCGGGCGCATGCCCTCGGCGGTGGGCTACCAGCCCACCCTGGCGGCGGAGATGGGCGCCCTGCAGGAGCGCATCACCTCCACCAAGACCGGCTCCATCACCTCGTTCCAGGCGGTCTACGTGCCGGCGGACGATCTCACCGATCCCTCCCCCGCCACCACCTTCGCCCACCTGGACGCCACCCTGGTACTGTCGCGGCAGATCGCCGAGCTGGGCATCTACCCGGCGGTGGATCCGCTCGATTCCACCTCCCGCATCCTGGACCCCAACATCGTCGGTCAGGAGCACTACGACGTGGCCCGGGCGGTGCAGGGCACCCTGCAGCGCTACAAGGAGCTGAAGGACATCATCGCCATCCTCGGCATGGATGAACTGTCGGAGGAGGACAAGCTGATCGTGGCCCGGGCGCGAAAGATCCAGCGCTTCCTGTCCCAGCCCTTCTTCGTCGCCGAGGTGTTCACCGGCTCCCCCGGCAAGTACGTCTCGCTGAAGGACACCATCGCCGGGTTCAAGGCCATCGTCGAGGGTGAATACGATCACCTGCCG